>JAIEMA010000050.1 GCA_019752535.1 Bacteriovoracaceae bacterium | reverse complement strand
ATACTTCTGATCTTTGGTTTCTTATATATGTCAATGAAGTCTACTGCCAAGAGCTTCATAACGATGTCTTCCATTCCATTAGCTGCGATAGGAGCAATCTTATTTATATGGATAATGGGTTTCAATATGAGTATCGCCATCTGGGTAGGTGTTATCGCGCTCATGGGAGTATCTGTTCAAGACACCATGGTGATGATCGTTTTTTTAGACGAAGCATGGGGTGAAAGAAGGAAAGACGGAAAACTCAACAATCTAGAAGACTGCTTTGCTGCAACAAAGGAAGGCGCTCAGAAAAGTTTAAGATCTATCCTAATGGATCTTTTCACTGACTTCATCGGTTTCATTCCTGTCATGATGGCAACAGGACTTGGGGCTGACGTTATGAAAAGACTTTCTGCTCCCATGTTTGGAGGACTCTTCTTTTTGATGATTTTTATTTTATTGGTCATACCTGTGGTTTATTTTTTATGGGAAGGGCGAATGGTGATCAAAGGGACATATAGTGAAAGAAGTTAAAGAACCATGGGCATTGTCGGCTGATGAAGTCAGTCGCCTGCTAGATACAAATGCCATAACCGGACTTGCCGATGCTAAAGTAACTGCAAGGTATACAACACATGGCTCAAACACATTAAAGGCGCAGAAGAAGGTCTCCAATTTTAAAAGATTTTCTCAGCAGATTGAGAGTCCTGTTGTTGTTATCCTTATCATCGCCTCTATCGTTTCGGGTGCCCTAGGCGAAGTGACCGATGCTCTGGCTATCATCATTATCGTGGTTATTAATGCGATCATCGGTTTTGTTCAGGAATCGAAAGCCGAATCTGCCATAGAAGCGTTGAAAAACATGTCTACTCCCAAAGCACGGGTTATTAGAGCGGGGCTGATCAAGGAGTGCGAAGCTTCTGAGGTCACAATCGGTGATATTTTACTATTAGAATCAGGTGACTATGTAGCTGCAGATTCGCGATTAATTTTGGCCAACCAGCTTTCTGTCGATGAGTCTGTATTAACGGGAGAATCCCTTCCAGTAAATAAAACGGTTCAGGCCCTCGAAAAGAGTTCAATACTGGCGGAAAGAAAGAATATGCTTTTTGCTAGCACCGCAGTTGCCACAGGGTCCGCCAAGGCCATAGTCACTTCAATCGGTATGCAAACTGAAATTGGGAAGATTGCGGGACTTTTAGAGTCCGCACACATGGTAAAGACTCCTCTTCAAACAAAACTTGAACTGGTAAGTAAGAAGCTTCTCTATCTTTGCTCAGGGGTCGTGATTTTAGTTGCGATATTAGGAAAGATCCACGGAGAACCATGGCTTGATGTTTTCATGAATGCAATCAGTCTAGCTGTTGCGGCCATTCCTGAGGGATTGCCAGCTGTCGTAACAGTTGCTCTGGCCTTGGCCGTGCGAAGAATGTCTAAAAAGAATGCAATTGTGAGACACCTTCCGGCAGTTGAGACTCTTGGCTCAACATCTGTCATCTGCACAGATAAAACTGGCACATTAACGACAGGTAAGATGCGTGTGAGAGACATTTTTCCTTATGAGGGAAAGGAAAGTGCACTGATTGAGTCCGGCATGCTTTGTTCTAATGCCTCTTTATCCGGAAATGGGCAGAGCACTGGTGATCCGACGGAAGTGGCTCTTCTTTATCTCGGCAAAGACCACCAGATCGAGTTTATACCACTGGCATCTAAATATCCTCGACTCTATGAATGGAGCTTTGATAGCAACCGTAAACGCATGAGTGTGGCCGTTAAGGACGGCGATGCTACAAGGATACATTGCAAGGGTGCCCCTGAATCCATTCTTGAAATTAGCAATTTAGATGGAGAGCAAAAAAGTAGAATAAGACAGCAGATTCTTGAATTATCTTCAAAAGGCTACAGGCTTCTGGGTGTTGGAGATCGATGCATAACAGGATTTAAAGTGGAAGATTTTAAGGATTCAGACTTAGTTGAACGCGATCTGAACTTTCTGGGAATTATAGCGATCTCGGACCCACCAAGAAGTGAGACCATACCTGCCATTAAAACCTGTAAGGAGTCCGGGATAAAAATCGTCATGATAACAGGTGATCATCCAGTTACAGCAAAGGCCATAGGTAAAGAGCTTGGGATCGTGGAGGAAGGAATATTCGACGGTGTCCTGACGGGCCCTGAACTCGATAAATTATCTTCAGAACAATTATCAGAGAGGGTTGAGAACATTGCAGTTTATGCCCGAGTTACTCCTGAGCATAAGTTAAAAATTGTAGAGGCCTGGCAATCAAGAGGAAATGTTGTTGCCATGACTGGTGATGGTGTTAACGATGCTCCCGCCCTGAAAAAGGCATCCATTGGTGTTGCAATGGGGAAGGGAGGCACTGAAGTGGCCAAGCAAGCATCCTCAATGATTTTAACGGATGACAATTTTTCTACTATCGTTTCAGCAGTTGAAGAAGGACGGGCAATTTTCGGAAACATCCGGCGGACTATTCAGTACCTACTTTCAGGAAATCTCTCAGAGATTCTTATTATGTTAGGTGCTGCACTTATGGGGTGGCCCGCACCTCTGGCCCCTGTTCATCTCCTGTGGATTAACTTAGTGACGGATGGTTTTCCCTCTCTGGCCTTGGCTGCAGAGCCGGTTCCTAAGGACGTCCTGAAAGGAATGGCACCTTCATCAAAAACATTCTTTGATAAAATATTTTATCAAGAAATGATTTTGATTGGTTCAATTTCTGCTCTCTTGGTGCTGGCCCTATATGGCTATATGCTAAGAACTACTGATGAGCTAACTGCCAGGACTTATGCGTTCAGCTTTCTGGTCTTCGTTGAGTTGTTTCGATCTTTTGCCAGCAGAAGTGAAACAAAAACCTTTTTTGAAATGGGTGTGACATCAAACGTCTATCATTTGATTGCAGTAGCCATTCCAATCAGCTTCCAAATTTTCTTACATCATTCGGGTTATTTTCTTGAAGTTTTCAAGGTTACACATCTGAGCTGGACTTCATGTCTTGGAATGGTGGCAATTACTCTCATTCCAGTAACGTTCCTGGAAATGAGAAAGATGCTCAAAAAGAAAAGTTCAAATTTAAGAAGTGAGGAAGCTTATGACCGATAATTGTATTTCCCATACTCATTGTGATTGTAGAAATTTTACCCACGAAACAAAGCGTGTTGTTATCACAGGTGGCCCAGGAGCAGGTAAAACTGCGGTTCTCGAGATAGCCCGGAAAAACTTTTGTGAGCATATTGCCATTCTCCCTGAAGCTGCCAGCATCCTTTTTGGCGGAGGATTTCCAAGAGGAGAAAGTTTTTCAATGAGAAAAGCTTCTCAAAGGGCCATCTTTCATATTCAGCGAGAGCTTGAGCAGATGGTAGAAGATGAAAAAAAATCGGCTATTACATTATGCGATAGGGGGACGATTGATGGATTGGCCTATTGGCCAGATTCTGAAGAAAATTTCTGGAAGGAAATCGGTACAACTAAGGTTCAAGAGCTTTCTAGATATGCAGTTGTTATTCATTTACGGTCTCCACCTCTGGAGAAAGGGTATAATCATCAAAATCCCATCCGAACAGAAACGGCTTCAGAGGCAAATGTAGCCGACCTTAAAATTGAAAAGGCTTGGGATGGGCATCCAAAACGATACTTTGTTGAAAGTTCAGGTGAATTTTTTGAAAAATTGGCGAAAGCTATTGAACTCATTAAATCAGAACTTCCGGAATGCTGTAAGAGTCACAAAGTCAAAGAGCTAGGGGAGAGATAATTTGTCTTTAATTGAAAGTGTTCACCCATTTCATCAACTCATCATTTCAATAATATTGGGGCTGTTTGTCGGTCTTCAAAGACAATGGGCTGATTCTCCGACAGGAGGAGTCCGGACATTTTCTCTAATCTCGCTTCTTGGCACGCTTTCGGCTTTTTTGTCACAAAAGTATGGCCCCTTGTCCTTTGTCATTGGTGCCATGGGAGTTATTACTTGTATTGCAATAGGGAACTTCTCGCGGATCTCGGAACTCCAACGACAAACTAAGTTGGGACTTAGCACGGAAGTTTCAATGCTGGTGATGTTTGTTATCGGGATACTAATTGTTGAATTTCCAATATGGATTGCCGTTTCTTCTGCAGGTGCATTAGCAGTCATTTTACAATCTAAAATGGAGCTACATGAATTTGCGACTCGTTTTACAGCGAAAGAACTTAAATCGATCATGCAGTTCGTACTGCTTTCACTCATTATTTTCCCAATTGTACCAAACAAAACGATAGATACTTTAAATGTCATCAACCCCCATGATGTCTGGTTAATGGTCATAATTATCGTCGGGGTGGGCTTGGCAGGATATATCATTTACAAATTTTTTGGAAGAAGTGCGGGTACCTTGCTAAGTGGAATTTTAGGTGGGGTTATTTCAAGTACTGCCTCAACAGTAAATTACTCGAAGCGGTTCATGTTAAATCCTGCTTTGGAAAAATCAAGTGCAACAATAATAATGATTGCCTGGACTGTCGTTTATTTGAGACTTGGGCTTGAAGTAATCTTAGTTTCATCCCGGTTTACGTCCGTTTTTTTGCCCCTTTTTATATTCTTTACCATTTCCAGCCTTTGTTCTCTTTACTTTTGGGTGAATGGAAATAATGAAAAGAGCGAAATGCCGTCTCAAGATAATCCAAGCGAAATTAAAGTGGCTTTGATATTTGGAGTGCTTTTTAGTGTCATTATATTTGTTGTCGCCTATGTCAACGAGCACTGGGGTAAGCAAGCCCTCTTTTTAGTTGCTTTCCTTTCAGGGATTACTGATATGGATGCCATAACCCTTTCAACAGCTAAGCTTGTAGAGACGCAGAAAATCGAACCGGTCATAGGCACAAAAATTCTCATAATTGCTGCATCTTCAAATACCATTTTCAAAGCTGCAATGGCATGGCTCTTTGGAGGGAAGAACCTGTTTCTTAAATTATTAGTCCCATTATTACTTACAATTGTAAGTGGCGCTTCTTTGATTTTTTTTCTTTAAAACCCTTTGTGAAAGATTAAATCCCTGACATCTGTATCGTCTCTGACCACTTAGGTTCACTAAAGGCAACTTTTCGGTTGGGGAAAATTTGACCTTAATTTATGACCTAAGTCCTATTTTCTTTACTTGTTTGTTGTTAACTTCTCTGATGATAATCCACTTTTAAGGAGAACTGTATGAAGTTATTTATCGTGATAAGTATACTTGCCCTTTTCGCTTCATGCTCTACCGAGAACCATTCTCGTATGAAAGGCACTATTGCTATGAAAATTGATGAGTCACATGGTGTGGCTTGTGTTGATCCCGTCGTGAAGGCGGGTGAAGAATTTGATGTTTTTAACACGCAATGCAACAAGGATTATGTGCTTAAAGACATCAGCAGTGGATGTGAATCTAAAAAAATTGGTGAAGTGAAGCTCACTAATATGTTGAATGAGCACTATGCCAAATTCCAGACGATTTCAAATTTTAAGTTTGAAGAAGGCAATATTATCAAAATTAAAAAATAAACAGAGGTGACGTTCGCCTCTATGGATTTCATTAAGGTGGACCTGCTGAGTGACAATAATTATTTGATGCTCAGACATAATCTGAAAATAATCAATTTTGATTATGATTTAGGGCAGTTTTTATACTTGTCTTAGATGTTAGGATATTTCAAAAAGGGAGTTCTATGAAATTTTGCTATATCGCCTTATTCTCCATGTTAACCATGTATGGATGTGCCCATCATTCTACGATGAGGGGGACCGTCGCCATGAAAACTAGTGAGCATGAGGCTCATGTATGCTTGAATAAAGATGAAGTAAGAGTAGGTGATAGGGTAGTTGCTTTTTACAACGACTGCCAAAGTAAAAATGTAGGTGACTCAAGAGGGGCTGGGACTCCTTGTATAAAAACTAAGCTTGGTCATGGGACAGTCACAAAAATTCTGAATGAACATTATTCTGTCGTTAAATTCGATGCAGGTGTCAAATTTTCGGAATCAACTTTCGTGGAAAAATAATATCCATCTCAATTCAATAGGATTTTAATCGTGGAATTACATCAAAAATATATATTATGGTTTGAAGACCTTTCATTGAAAGATGTCCCGCGGGTTGGTGGCAAAAATGCCTCTTTAGGCGAGATGGTGAGGGAACTTCGTGGAAAAGGTGTGAATGTTCCTAACGGATTCGCGATAACAGCGGATGCCTATAGATATTTTATCAAGGCCATGAAACAGCTCGACGAAGATCAATATTTTGCTCTTTAAGAAGTATTACTTCTTCGCTAGTCGCATTTCTTTTGGTTTCAAGAGTAGGATCATTCTTTCCTGCATCCCAAAAATCTTTTGACCACTTGTTGTAGGTTACATTTGGGATTGATTCCTTGGCGGCGAAAAAGTGGCGACGGTGATCTCTCCACGCAGACCTTCAAGCACGATTCTGATTTTTTGCTCGGCTGTATAATACCTACGAGTTGGTTCTTTGATTTCTTTGACGTTTTTTGTTCCGCTCATACTTTACTCCCTAATTTATTTTCTAATTTTTTGATGAAAAGGAGCACGGGGTCTTAAGTTAATTCAGACTTCAAATCTCATCTGTAAGTCTGAATCTTTAAATTTTGTCTCAAATGTTCTGAAGACACATAGCCCCTTGCTATGTAGTTATTTTAAACCTTCCCTTAAGGGGAAGGTGCAAAATAAAGAAATCCCGCAATGAGGAGTTATGTATAAATTCAAAATTGAACAGATGGGTTGTATGAGTTGTGTTCAGCATATTGAAGAAGAAGTAAAACGCGTCATTGAAGACGCTGGTTATCAGGTGAAAGACACTAAATAGAGTTACAATTTGCAAAAGGGACCTATATGAACCACGGACACCAACATAATCACGGCGATTGCTGTCACCACGAAAAAAAGGTGCATCATCATACTCCAAAGACTGCGATGAATGCAGTGGTGACCGCAGATACAATCTTCACCTGTCCGATGCATCCTGAGATCCGACAAAAAGGACCCGGCCATTGTCCTATCTGCGGAATGTCTCTTGAGCCTTTAGTTAATACAGGTGAAATCGATTCGACAGAACTAAAAGATATGACGAAAAGGTTTTGGTTCGCCACTGCTTTTTCTTTCCCTCTTTTCATTGGAGAAATGGGATCTCACTTCTTCGGAAGTCAAGGTATGTCTTCTCTTGTACAGCTTGGGCTCGCCGCTCCTGTGTGCCTTTGGTCAGCTTGGCCTTTTTACGAAAGAGCAATTGCTTCAGTGAAGAATCGTAACCTTAACATGTTTACCCTCATTGGCCTTGGTGTGAGTGTCTCATTCGTTTATAGTGTCGTTGCAGTTTTGGTGCCTGATATCTTTCCAGAATCGTTTAGAGATCATCACGGTGGTGTAGCTGTATACTTTGAAGCTTCAGCTGTTATTGTAGCTTTGATCCTTTTAGGGCAAGTGCTCGAGCTTCGGGCGAGAAATCAGACGGGAACAGCGATTAAAAAGCTGCTGGGTTTATCGGCAAAGACCGCCCATCGTATTACCCAAGAAGGAAAAGAAGAGGAAGTAGACCTTAGTGAAGTCGTGGTTGGGGATATGCTGAAAGTTAGACCTGGTGAAAAAATTCCCGTCGATGGTGTTATCGTCAGTGGCAGAAGTTCTGTAGATGAGTCGATGATCTCTGGGGAACCGATACCTGTTGAAAAACAAGAAGGGTCAAAAGTTGTAGGGGCTACCATCAACGGAACCGGCTCTCTCACTATGAGTGCTGAAAAAGTTGGTGCCGATACACTACTGTCTCGAATCGTAACAATGGTTTCTGAAGCTCAAAGAAGTCGGGCACCAATTCAAAAACTAGCCGATAAAATTGCAGGGATCTTCGTGCCAATTGTTATTGTTGTATCAATTCTAACTTTTGTAACCTGGGCCATCTGGGGACCGGACCCTCGAATGGCCCATGCAATTGTTAATGCCATAGGAGTCCTTATCATTGCATGTCCATGTGCTCTCGGATTAGCTACTCCAATGTCAATAATGGTTGCCACGGGTAGAGGTGCTGGGATGGGAATTCTTTTTAAAGACGCAGAGGCAATAGAGGTCATGAGAAAGATCAACATCCTTGTTATCGACAAAACTGGCACAATCACGGAGGGAAAGCCAAAGGTCGTTTCTATCGTTGAAGCGACTGGTTTCACAAAAGAAGATGTTATCCGATATTCATCTTCTTTGGAGTCCCATAGTGAGCATCCACTGGCACTTGCAATTATTCGGAAGTCAGAAGAAATGAAAATTAATCAGGAGGCTGTTGAAGAGTTCAATTCCTTAACTGGAAAAGGTGTGAAAGGTCGTGTTCAGCATCGTTGGGCATTTCTTGGGAATCAGGCCCTTATGAATGATCAGAAAATCGACTTCGGTATACTTAAGGACAAGGCCAATGAACTGAGAGGCGAAGGGCAAACTGTCATGTTCGTCGCCTTAGAGGAAAAACCATTGGGTTTGATAGGAGTCACTGATCCGATCAAAGAAACTTCAATCGAAGCTATCAAAGAACTACACGATGAAGGTCTTAAAATAGTCATGCTCACAGGTGATAACGCCAAAACAGCGAACTTTGTAGCGAACAAGATTGGCATAGATCAGGTCGTTGCTGACGTTCTTCCTGATCAGAAGATGGCGGCAGTTGAGAAGTTTCAAAAAGAGGGCTTCATCGTAGGCATGGCGGGAGATGGGATCAATGACGCTCCTGCTTTGGCTAAGGCGCATGTTGGAATCGCTATGGGGTCTGGAACTGATGTAGCTATGGAAAGTGCAGGGGTAACTCTTGTAAAAGGAGATCTTCATGGGATCGCAAGAGCACGAGAACTCAGTTCGCTAACAATGAAAAATATCAAGCAGAATTTGTTCTTTGCATTTATATACAACGCTGCCGGAATTCCTATCGCGGCTGGCGTATTTTATCATTACGGATTGCTTTTGAATCCAATGATTGCTGCTCTCGCCATGAGCTTGAGTTCAGTATCAGTTATCACTAATTCTTTGCGACTCCGTTCTTCACACTTTTAACAGAATGCTCCGTACTTTCATTTATCTATGCCAGCTGGAGCTGACTCCGACCCAAAGAGTCGGGTAAATTCTTTTTCTTATGCCTTACTGTCACAAAATCTAATCTCAACCGTTATAATGATTGTAACTTATTCATTTCATAGGATTAGTGATGAAAAAATTAACTTTGCTTTTTTTAGCATTTGGTTCACTTCTGTCCAATTTGGCCATCGCTGATTCAATCGATGCCTTTGTATCGAAAGTTAAAAATTCAAACCTAGAGATTGCATCACAAAGTTTGATTTTAACTGCTTCTGAGGCGAGGAGTAAGGGTGTTTCCCTTAAAGCGCCAATGGTTGGTGTTTCTCAGATGAGAACTCTTGAGGAAGGTGTTGCTTACGCCTTTGAAGTTCAGCAAGAAGTGCCACTTTCATCTCGTTTAAGCAGTGATAAAACGTCTCGTGAAAATGCTTTTGAACTGCAAAGAAAAGAGAGCGAATTTTTCTCGACGGAGAAAGTTCTTCAGGCGCGATTGGCCTTCGTGAGCTATTGGAAGGATCATGAAAAGATTAACTATTTAACGGAAGTTAGAGACTGGCTGAAAAACCATCTTAGTTATGCTCGCTCGGTGGTTCGCTCTGATGCAAGTTCTAATATTTATGCACTTGAAATCGAAAGTTACCTAGGAGTTCTTGAAAACGATCTGAGTTCTGTTAAGAGTGATTTAGAAGCCGAAAAATCGAAATTGAAGGAGCTAAGTTTTGACGAAAATTATGAACCGGGTCTTCCAGTTATAGATGATCCAAAAAATCTTCCAGAGGCATCTTCTTCATCGCGAATTTCTTCGATAAGTCTCTCCAAATTAAAGGTCGCATCTTCCATGCTTGAAGTGGCCAAGACCTCCTATCTTCCCAACCTTATAATTAGAGCAAGAAAACTTGATCGACCAATGATGTTTATGGCAAATCAGGAAATCATGCTAGGTATTGATCTCCCTTTCGCTTTCTTCTGGCAGCCCCGGGCGGAAAAAGCCGAAGCTGTGGCAAATAAGATGATCGCCGAGGCAAACTACCGCAAAGCCGAGGTAGAAAGTGAGGCTTTAAAACAGTCGCTGATGAAAAGATCAGATATTTTGAAAAATCAGATAAAAACTCTGAAGGACGTGTCTATTCCTGCCGCTCAGAAAAGTCTGAAATATCTTAAGAACATTGCTCCAAGAGATATGTCCGGTCTTGAAACTCATCGCCGTATTTTTCAAGATTACATCTCACTCAGAACTCAGCTGGTAGAACTCAGGATGGCCTATGAAGAGATTTACTCTAATTGGTCTCTTGCTTTTGCTAAGGAACAGTAAATGAAACTCAACATTATCTCAATCTTGCTACTTGTAGTGATCTCCTTTGGGTGTGACAAAAAAGGTACAGATCACTCAAGTCACACTGATGAAACGGCCCACGGTCAACCTAAACATTCTTATTATACCTGTACCATGCACCCTCAGGTTCATGAACATAAACCAGGAAACTGTCCTATTTGTGGAATGCCTCTCGTGAAAGTGACTGGAGGTCCAGACCAAAAAAAGGAACAGAAGAAAGAAGCTAGTGCGCTTCTTCCAAGTGACTATCAGAAAAAAGTCTTACAATTTACTCAGGGTCGAGTGGAGAGAAGAGAAGTTTCATTTGAAATTGCTGTGGGTGGAAGGCATTTAAGTGCCGCTCAAGTAGCTTTTTATATCTATGAGTCGGATCTGATGAGGGTAAAGGTCGGTCAACAGTTTGAGGGAGAATGCGCTTCTATGCCTGGGATCAATCTCACTGGAAAAATTATACAAATTGATACTGTGGCAGATCCTTCTAGCAGGTCTGTGAGAGTCATCGGAACTATTACATCAGCTCATCGTATGAATCTTATGGAAGGAAGTTTCTTCGGAAAAATTAAAACTACGCCAGTTAGTGTTCTCATGGTTCCCTATGATGCCGTCCTCAGGACCGGAAAGGAAAACATTGTATATAAAGTTCAGGAGGACGGAGGACTTAAGGCTGTTCGTGTCAGTGTGGGACTAACAAGTGGAGACCAAATAGAAGTTTCGAGTGGTCTCAATGAAGGAGATCTTATTTCTTTTGGACCGAATTTTCTGATTGATTCTGAATCACGTCTAAAAGGTTCAGACATGATGAACATGGAAGGCATGTAATGATTCAGAAGATTATTTCTTATTCGGCCCATAACAAGTTCATTGTAATTGCTATTACTTTTGTTATTTGTATTCTTGGTTACATTTCTCTCAGAAACATCCCCTTGGATGCAATTCCTGATCTCTCAGACACGCAAGTGATCATCTATACAAAATGGGACCAGTCTCCTGACATTGTTGAAAACCAGGTTACCTATCCTATTGTGACTGCCCTTTTGGGAGCACCAAAAGTAAAGACGGTTCGAGGTCTTTCTGATTATGGATTTTCTTATGTCTACGTCATCTTCGAAGACGGAACCGATCTTTATTGGGCGAGAAGCAGGGTTCTAGAATATGTTAATAGAATCAGCGCCGATTTACCTGCCGGGGCCAAAATGCAAATTGGACCTGATGCCACCAGCGTGGGATGGATCTATCAGTATGTTCTGGTTGATGAAAGCGGAAAATTAAATCCCTCACAACTCCGGACGATACAGGACTGGAAATTAAAGTTTCAGCTGAACTCAGTCCCCGGAGTTTCTGAAGTCGCACCGGTGGGTGGATTCGTAAAACAGTTTCAGATTCGTGTCGATCCGAGAAAGCTTCAACTCTATCAAGTATCAATGATGGATGTAATGGAGGCGGTCAAAAAATCGAATAAAGAAAGTGGAGGACGGGTTATTGAATTCTCCGGAGCTGAGGCAATGGTAAGAAGTCGTGCCTTAGCAGACAGTGTGGACGACTTTAAAAACATTCCGGTCAAATTCGGAATGAATGCACCAGTGCCGGTTCTTTTGCATCAAGTAGCCGATGTCGTAGTAGGACCGGAAATGCGAAGAGGTATTACAGACTATAATGGTCTTGGAGATACGGTTGGGGCCATCATTGTGATGAGGCAAGGAGAGGATGCTCCATCAGTCATTAAAAGAGTTAAAGAAAAAATTGAAACTCTTTCAAAAACTCTACCAGAAGGTGTGAAAATCAAGTCTGTTTACGATCGTTCAGATCTGATCGATCGTGCCCTTCACACCCTTAAAGGAACATTGATTGAAGAATTAATTGTCGTGAGTCTTGTGATCCTGATTTTTCTCTGGCACATACCTTCGGCACTTGTTCCTATCATCACCATACCTATCTCTGTTCTTTTTGCCTTTATACCTCTCTACTTCATGGGACAGTCGTCGAACATTATGTCTCTTGCAGGGATTGCCATTTCTATCGGCGTTTTAGTGGATGGGGCCATTATTGAAGTTGAAAACGCTTACCGAAAAATTGAACACTGGCATGCGGGAGGAAAAAAGGAAGATTTTCATCATGTAAGGCTGGAAGCACTTATGGAAGTAGGGCCTTCCGTATTCTTTTCACTTCTAGTTATCGCAGTTTCGTTTCTTCCAATTTTTACCCTTATAGATCAGGAGGGGAGACTATTCAAGCCCCTTGCTATTTCAAAGACTCTCACGATGGCTATCGCGGGACTTCTCGCTGTGACCCTTGATCCTGCAGTTCGAATGCTCTTTGCCAGAGCAGAATTTTTTAACGGGAAATCGAAATTTCTTAATAAGCTTGGAAATGTTTTTATCGTCGGTACATACTACCCAGAAGAAAAGCATCCTATAAGTAAACGGCTGTTTGCAATTTATAAACCAGTCCTTGATTTCTTTTTGTTGAATAGAAAAGCAGTCTTAGTTTCGGCGTTTCTTTTAACTCTATCTGTAATTCCTGGAATGATGCTGCTTGGACGTGAGTTCATGCCTAAGCTTCATGAAGGAAGTTTGCTCTATATGCCCACGGCATTACCGGGATTGTCTGTGACTGAAGCCCAGCGCGTATTAACTTTACAAGATAAAATCCTTAAGTCCTTTCCTGAAGTGGAATCAGTATTTGGAAAAGCTGGAAGGGCCGAAACTTCAACAGATACAGCTCCTCTTTCCATGATCGAGACAACGATTGTTCTTAAGGATAAAAGCCAGTGGAGAAAAATAGAGCGTTGGTATTCTTTTTTGCCAGATTTTCTCCAAAAACCATTCAGATTTTTTGCTTCAGATCGTATTGATGAAGAAACTTTGATCTCAGAAATGAACGAGAAGCTAAATTTCCTTGGGATGCCAAATATCTGGACCATGCCGATTAAAAACCGCATCGACATGCTTTCGACTGGTATCAGAAGTTCCGTCGGGGTCAAGATCTACGGTGATGATTTAAAGTCCATTCAGGCCATTGGAGTTGACGTTGAGAATGCCTTGAAAGATACACCCAATACGAGAACGGTCGTGGCAGAAAGAATCTCCGGCGGGTATTTTCTAGATATTGATTTTGACCGTGATCGCTTGGCGTATTATGGACTCACAGTTGAGGACGCTCACTCCCAGGCCATGACAGCAATCGGGGGGGAGAATATTTCACTTGCTCTGCAGGGGAGGGAACGCTACCCGATTCAAGTTAGGTACGCCCCGGCTTTCAGACAAACAAAAGAATCTATCGAGAGTGTTTTCATTACTTCAATGAATGGGGCCCAGATTCCTTTAAAGGAACTTGCAAAGGTGAAATTCACGGAAGGTGCGTCCATGATCCGTGACGAAAATGCCTCACTAGTTGGTTATGTTTATGTAGATGTGGATCTTTCTAAAACTGATATAGGTTCTTATGTGGATTTTGCTAAAAAAACAGTGGATGAAAAAGTGAAGCTTCCTGAAGGATATACCCTTGAATGGAGCGGCCAGTACGAGAATATGCAGAATGTTGAAAAGCGTCTGAAACTCGTCGTACCTCTTACGATGTTTCTTATACTTCTTCTACTTCATATGAACACCAAGTCTTGGACTAAGACAGGCCTTGTATTGTTAGCAATTCCTTTTTCCCTGATTGGGGCGACCTGGTTTCTGTATCTTCTTGGATACAATATGTCGATCGCAACATGGGTAGGCATCATCGCTCTATTAGGTCTTGATGCTGAAACTGGTGTATTCATGCTTCTTTATCTTGATCTTTCTTATGAGGATCGGTTGAAAAAAGGACTCATGAGAAATGAGGCAGATCTGCGAGAGGCCATTATTGAAGGTGCTGTTCACAGGATTCGTCCGAAACTCATGACAGTACTTTGTCTATTTATTGGGCTCATACCGATCATGTGGTCGTCTGGTACTGGTGCTGATGTCATGAAGCGGATTGCGGCGCCAATGGTGGGCGGGATTGTCACATCATTTATTCTTGAGCTTCTCATTTACCCCGTAATCTACGATATCTGGAAATCTCGCGAATTCAAAAAACAAAGGAGTTTAACATGAAGATGTTTATTGTTCTCTTATGCACATTTCCCATGATGGCCCTTGCAAAATCGCAAGGACTTACAAATTACGTTAAGATGCAGGAGGCGCTTGCTAATGATGACATGAAAGTAGCTCTTAGTGAGCATAAGACACTTTGTAAAAAAGATGCTGTTGAACTTAAAGCCGAATACAAAGACTGTGGAAAGGAATTCAAGGAAATTGAAGGATTGCGCGAATCATTCAAGAGGCTCTCAGATTTTTATATCAAGCATGCTGATAAAAAAGAAATGGATCAGCTGATTGTTGCTGAATGTCCGATGGCAAAAGCTAAATGGATTCAGACAAAAGGTGGAATTAGAAATCCGTATTATGGTAAATCCATGCTTGAATGCGGGCAAAAAATTTGAAAACAAAGCAATGACCAAATGAATCAGTACACTTCGATTGCAAGAAGCATAAATAAGCACTGTCTGTGCAAAACTTTAGATAGGCAGTTCCTTCTTGATCATTTGGAAGGTTTACCTGAGATGAGAGCACTGTTCCTGGAAAGGCCAAATTTGTTCTCGGATACGGCCATTTACATTTCGCCTATCGAATTTAATGAAATGAAAAGCGTCATCTACGCTATAGAAAATGTAGTAGCGATGCAGACTTTTCAGCAAAAAATTTTGTGTAGAAGTTCAAAGACTGCTTTCGAAAGCTTTGGTCCCAATGGAGTCTTCATGGGATATGACTTTCACTTGACGGAAGAGGGACCGAAGCTCATTGAAATCAACACGAATGCTGGAGGAGCTTTTCTTAATTTACTTTTAGCTAAAGCGCAGATGGCATGTTGTGAAGGCACAAAAGCACCAGTTGAATTAGAGGGGCTTGAAGATAAATTTTTTGATATTTTTGAAGATGAATGGAGAAGTCAAAAAAAGAATCAAGAGCTAAAAGTCATTGCCATTATGGACGAGAATCCTAACGGCCAATTCTTATACCCAGAGTTTAAGTTATTCGCAGATTTATTTAAGAAAAAAGGCATTAGTACTTTCATCGTCGATCCTTCTCTTATCGAACTCAGGTATGACGGTCTTTGGTTTCAAAATAACAAGATTGATTTAGTTTACAATAGATCTACCGACTTTTATTTTGATGCGGAAATTTATGAGGGAATTAAAGCCGCTTATTTGGCCGGAAATGTCGTGATCACACCCAACCCTCATCATCATGCACTTTTTGCTGATAAAGAAAATCTTGAGATTCTCACATCTAGGGAAGAGATGAGAACGTTAGGAATTGAAACTTCTGTGCAAGAGGTTCTACTTAAAGGAATACCTCGTACATTTAAAGTCACAGAGACCAACCGCTCTGAATTTTGGGCCCGGAGAAAAAACTATTTTTTTAAACCAACAAAGGGTTATGGAAGCAAAGCAACTTATAGAGGCGATAAAATAACTCTCAGGGTTTGGGAAGAAATGGCCAACTCTTCCTATATCGCTCAAGAGCTTACACCACCAGGACTTCGCTTAATTGAGAATGAGGGTAAGCAGATAGAACTTAAACAAGATATTCGTGTTTACGCCTACAGTGGTGAAATTCTTTTGCTAGCATCTCGATTGTATATGGGGCAGACAACAAATTTTAGGACGGAGGGGGGAGGATTTGCTCCTGTCTTTGTCATCTAGTTCATTTGGTTTAGCAGCAAAGCAATTTTTAGGGTTTCAGTTTTAATAGCTCCCCTTTATAAGAAAGATTTTTCAGATATAGGAATATCTCTTCGGTTAATAGCGCAGATGTTATCCATACGATGTGATAGATAACTGTTTCTGGATTAAACTTGAATGTTATGTTGAAAAACATGAGAAGCGTCCAGAAAACAGAAGGTAAAATAATGAGAGGCATCTTAAAACGTTTCCAGATCCAAAATACTTCATCTTGTTTCATCACAAAAGAGGCGAGTGCAGTTCCAGATAGAAGAAACAATGAACCACAAAAAGCAGCACAGGCTCCGTCGCCATAGATCCTGAGGATATGAGTGATTCCATGTCCCTCGGGAAGTCCTACTCCAAATTGAGGACAGAAACTAAGAGTGAATAATGCTCCCAGTGTTTGAAGCAGGATAAATTTAGAAAGTAGGGAAGTTTTATTGAACATGAAAAGAATATCTTTGCGAGTAACTGCTATAAGATCAGCCGGTGGCACTTCATGAGTAGTCAAAAATTCTAAAAAATCTTGTTGTTCGTCATGCTTCATTCTCTACCTCCGAGCTTTCTCAATTGAGAAACTGCTCTAGATAAACGTTTACGAAGGCCTACTTGTGACAATCCTGACTCTTTTTCTAGATCTTCGTAACTATAACCTTCAAGATAGTACTTCTGAATCATTTCTTTTGAATCTCTAGGGAGCGTTGCTAAAAGAGCTTGAAGATCTACCGGAACAGATTCATTGATCTCACTATCCCTAGTCTCAAGCATTTTTAAGTAAGCGGTCTTCCGCCCTTCCTGTCTGTATTGGTCAATCAATAGGTTCTTAATTAAAACAAAGAACCAAGGAGCAAACGGTTGGCTTGCATAGAGATCGCGTTTCTCATGGAGCTGTCTCCAAACATTTTGATAAGCGTCTTCAACCTCATTCTTGGACAAGCGTTTACTTAGATACCCATAAACCATTGGGGCATACTTCTCATATATTCTCGAAAAGGCATGGTGATCTCCATCCTTGTAAAGAGTCATTAGATATTCATCTTTCATTTTAGAAGTATCTCATAGGTCAATGGTACCTCCTACCAAGTTATTGAATTTAAGTTAAACTGTTTGTGAAGGAATAAAAAAATGAAAGATATAGAGAGTCTCATCCTTTCCTGGAAACAAGAGCCCGGTTCTACTTACAACACTTGGTTTCACTGGGAGGAACGATTGAAAAACTTCCGCTCCATCAGGAGTGGTTTGCTTAAAATCATCGATGAAATTGAATCGGATAAGTTTGGTCGGGCATATCGAGATTCTTCGCTGGAAACTGTACTTCACTCAATCACTGAGCAAAAGCAGATATTCAAAGGAGCGGACCATGCTTTCATCTGGAAGCCCAAACTCCGTATTCCAGACATCTATGAGGATAGGGAAAATCAAATTGCATTTGGAAGATTTCTTCACTCCTGCTTTGAATGTTGTAAGCACGAGAAAGACCTAGAGAACCATGTTCTTGAATTAAGTGAAAAGAAAATAAAGGGACTTGGACCTGCTCTGATGAATCTGTTGTATTTTCTTCACCCGACTATCGTTCTGCCTTCGAACACGGCAATCCTTAAGGGATATAACTTGATCTTCAATACCAATATTAAGCTCGGAAGCTGGAATGACTATCTAACAATGAGGATGAATACTCAGAAGTTCAATGAGAAAAATTCAAAACACTTCTCAAATGATCTAGGGGCTATCGCAGGTTTTCTTTTCGACATGGGAAAGGCGAGTGCAACCAAAGAAAACGTAATAACTGAGAGCGAAATTAAGCATTCACCGACAAAGAAAAAAGTTCAGGCGGATGACCTAGACCACACAAACGTCCAAGGATTCTTGCGTGACATCGGTTTAGCTTTAGGACATAAGGTTTGGATCGCTTCTAATGACAGAAACCGTCCTTTCAATGGTGGAAGACTTTATGAAGGGTGTTTGGAAAAGTTACCTGACAAGCTGAAAATCAATAAGCACATTGATGCCATTTCTTTAATTGATGTGCTCTGGTTGGAGGAGGACAAAATTGTTGCAGCTTTCGAAGTCGAGCATAGCACCTCAATTTATTCCGGCCTGCTTAGGATGCTGGATTTGGCCAACTCTGAAATAGATGATAATTTAAAAGGAATTTTCCTTGTAGCTCCTGATAAACGAGAGCTGGAAGTTCAAGCTCAAATGTCTAGACCTTCATTTCAAATGATAAAAAATTTACATGTCCGCTATCTTCGCTACAATGCCCTCAGTTCCCATAAAGACTCAATAATTCAATTTGGGGAGAGTTTGAAGGCCTTAGAGAAGATCTCAGTCCTTCTGTAAAGCATGTCCTTGTCACAAAACACAGAGTTCAAACGTTATATATGGAAAAGGTTCTCAAAGTAAGAAACTATGAAGATTGCGATTTTAATTTCTTTCCTCTTCGTTTCCTCTTCCGCGTTCTCCCATGGAAAAAAACATCATGGGGCGGAGGAGAAGAGGCTAGAGGTCCCTGAGAAGGACATCTCTACTGAAATTAAAGAAAGTTACAAAAAGGAAATTCGACCAATTTTTGTGGCTAAATGTTTTAACTGTCATTCATCACAAACAAATTATCCTTGGTATCACAAAGTTCCCGTAGTGGGGCGAATCATGGATTTCCATATCAAAGATGGTCGGTCTCACATCGATATGACAAATGATTTCCCCTTCAAAGGCCATGGGGGTCCTATTAAAGACATAGAGGCAATAATTAAAGTCACTGAAAGGGACGAAATGCCTCCCTGGTATTATTCTCTTTTTACCAAAAATTCGAAGTTAACCGCGCTAGAAAAACAAAATGTAATGAGTTGGTCAAAGTCATCTCTCGCGAAATTGAAAGCGAAAAAAAATGCGGGACAATAAAATTCTATGAAGACCACCAAGTGTTCAGATGAAGATCTCATGAAAGCCCTCCAACAGGGAGATCCTTCTGCACTTGTGGCATTATATGAAAGACACGCGAACAAAGTATGGTCTTATTTAAAGAAAAGAGTTCCTTCGGACAGAGTGGACGACCTTTTTCAAGACTGTTTTGTCAAAATAGTGGAAAAGAAAAATATGTGGGGAAACCAACCCTTTGTGCTCTGGTTGTACGTTTTGTTAAGAAACATCGTGATCGATTTTTATCGTGATGAAAAAGTCGAGAAGAGAATGCTTGAAAGAATTTCATTTAACCTTGAAACCATATCAGGCGATAGATTTGATGAAATTGTAAGTAAGCTCTCACCAGATTCTTCAAAACTGATAAAAGAATATTTTAACGAAGGCCTTTCCTATAAGGAGCTATCTGACCGCTACAAGATGAGTGAGGTATCTTTGAGAAAGAGGTTAAGCAGGGCCATTAACATTTTAAAAAAAGGAGAATCTCATGAAAGATGATTTTTCTGATTTCCTTAGTTCGGAAGAGAAAGTTCCAACTTCTCTTTACGAAAGTACGCTAAAGTATATCGAGATCTGTCATAATCCTAAAAAAGTCATTTTTAAATTTTATTTGACCAATATTTTAGGGGCGCTTATTACAATGATGATATGTCCTCAGTACGGTTTTGGACCAGTTGGAGGAGAGCTAGGCGTACTTCACTACATTATGGATTTTGGTCCTTTTTGGTGTGGGGTTTTTTGCGCATCTGTTTTTATGGCGGGTGGAAATCTATCATCAATGATTTTCTTAAATGCCTTTGAAGAAAAATGTATCATTGCCCATAAATACAGAGTCACATTTCCATGGGTCTCTGCCCTATTTTTCATGGGAATGATTGGCAAGTACTATGCGCCTGGAGATATTTCTCATTACACAGTTTCGTTCCATTTGGCCTGGTATGTTACGGCTGTTTTGTTATCAGTTTTACTTCTCCGCATTGGTGAGCACAGATTGAAGGCTAATAAAATAAAATGACAATGCCATGGAGCAGCAGTGTCACACATTGATTTACTTATCCGTTATAAGAAAGGTGAGGTGAATTATGTTTAAATTGAGTCCATTTTTGCTCATTCTTTTGACCCTGTCCCTTTTTGGTTGTGCAACCAACAGACATGAAGGGATGAAGGGGTCTGTTGCAATGAAGGTAAGTGACAAAAAAGGAATTGCTTGTCTTTTTGGAGACGCTCCTAAAATTGGTGACGAGCTTGACCTTTTTCAGAATGATTGTTCAGGAACCAAAGGGAAAGAAGACTCGGTCAGTTGTAAGATGGTTAAGTCTGGTGAAGCAACAATAACCAAACTTGTGAATGATCACTATGCAGAGTTTGAAGTTCAACAGAATGTTCCATTCGAAGAAGGTTATGTGATTTCGCTTCAAAAATAGGGAATAACTATGTGGACAGTCGCAAACATTTCGAATTTTGTCCTTTCAGTTTCGGCAGTCCTAATGCTTGCTTCTTGTAATTATAAAATTGAAAAAAAACAGTTGGAAAATATTGGCCCGATTTCTCAAGAACTCAGACAGTCCGTGTCTTATAACCAAGTAAAGTCAGAAGTCTTCAGGGATAAATGTATATCATGTCATGGAAACTCCGGCGGCGTTAACCTTGAATCTTATGGAGCAGCTTTTCAGCACTTGGAAGCGATCAAAAAGACAGTCTTAAAGACAAAGACCATGCCTAAGCCACCATTTTCTGGCCTCAATAAAAGACAACTTGAAATTCTTGCTGCATGGATTGAGGCCGGAGGTCCGGAGAAACCCTTAGGCGGTGGCCCGGTTGAACCAGATCCCGATCCTGTTCCTATTGAACCTACTTATTCATCTATAAAAAAGAACGTTTTAGAATTGAAATGTATTTCTTGTCATAAGACTGGTGAACAAGCTGGCCGAATTCCACTAGTGACGAAGGAAGATTTGCTTAATTCTCCTTATGACCTTGTTGTTCCCGGCGATCCTGATGAAAGTGGAATTATGATTGTTCTAGAACCAGGAGCAAGAAAGTTTATGCCCCCCAAAGATTCAGGAATATCACCAATAACAGAGGAAGAAAAAAATGCGATCAAAGTTTGGATTCAAAATGGTGCTCCTTAATTTCATTTTTCTGTTTGCATTTTCGACCACCCTCTTTGCACAGAAGATCGATCTTTCTTCAGGAGCAAAGGTAGAGTTCGATGCTGTCGGGAAACCGGCGATGATAAATATTAAAGGTACTGGGTCCAAGGCGACGGGCGTATTAAGCTTTAAAGATGGTTCTGCAGATGGGGAATTCGTTGTAAATTTAAAAGATTTTACCACTGATATGGATATGCGAGATGAGCACATGAAAGAGAAATATCTCGAGGTTCATAAATCTGATTTTGGTAAGGCAATTCTAAAAATTAGTCAGAAAGTGGAAGCACTTTTTCCCCAGAGCGGTGTATGGAACCCTCAAAACTTAAAAGGCTCTTTGACCTTGCATGGGGTGACGAAAGAGATTCCGCTGAATTCTAAAATTAATATAAAAGATGGCTCAGCAAAAGGTGCAGTTAATTTCAAAATTAAGCTGAAGGACTTTAATATCGAAATTCCTGAATTCGCCGGAATTACTGTCGCAGATGAAGTTACCGCAAATGTTCTCATCGACTCGAAGGTATCGCCTTGATTTTTGTCCTGTTGTTACTTACCTCACTTAGCACATGGGCTTTTCCGGAATTGGTCCGGTACGGTTATCCAAATTGTACCGCTTGTCACGCCAGCCCATCAGGTGGTGGTCTTCTCAACCTCTACGGGAGAGAACTTTCTAAGGAAATATTAAGTACATGGGGAGCTAAAGGTGAACAATACTTCGCCTATGGCCTGGTTAAAACTCCTCAGAATGTGAATCTGCAGGGGTACGTAAGGCTTCTGCAACTCCACAGGAACACTCCAAACGTAGAAGAAGCTCGAACAATATGGATGCAAGCCGATTTAGAGGGATCATACAAATATAAGAATGTAACTGCCGTTGGAATGTTTGGTCGTCAGGAGAAAAATGTTAATGGTGAAAAAGTCGTTCAACCAATTAGCCGTCGTCTCTATCTCATGTGGAATGCGTCAGAAAATATAACGTTTAGAGCTGGGAAATTTGCCCGATATTTTGGTTTAAACACTCCCTACCATACAAGTTTTGTCTATCGTGATCTCGGTTTTGGTCAGGAAACCGAGACTTACAACGCTGAACTTTCATATCTCAAAAATAATTTTACACTCTTTTACACAGCAATCTTTGGAACTTTTAAGGACAAAACCAGCTACGCGACTGAAAAAGGTCATACTGCATCTTTGCAATATTCATTTTTAAAGTCCCAAAAAGTTGGAGCGACTTATTACAAAGGACGTGATGAAAATCAGAAAAGAGATATATATGGTCCCTGGTTTATACTAAATTATGACCGTAATCTTTTTTTAATGTCAGAATTCTTTTTTCAAAACAAATTAAATACTCAAAGTAATCTTCGCTCTAAGGGCTATGTCACAACGAACCGTTTAAACTATCAAGTTTATAAAGGTATTATTCCTTTCCTAACCTTCGAAGCTGGCCAAACGGATTGGACTTCTGATGCCACAAAAAGGCAGTCTTACGGCACTGGTCTACAGTTCTTTCCTAGGCCGCATATAGAGCTAATGGCGAGCTATCAAAAAGATCGCTATTATGTTGATAATGGCTACTTTGCTGATCTTTACTGGTTAATGTTAAACTACTATCTTTGATCTTTTGCTAAGTGTTAATGGTGGCAATTTGGCCAATACCTTCCTGGTTAGTCTTCAAATTCTTATTTCTTCTATCTTGTCTTTTTCATAATCATTACCGAATGCTATTACTAGGCTTTAGCTGCCTATAATTTTTACAGACCAGTCACAGTTGAGGGGTCTTAAACGTTATTGAACGTAACAAAGTTGATGAACAACTTGATAAACAACTTGAACAGAGGAGACTATGTGAGATCTGCTTTTTTTTCCTTTTTGATCCTTACTCTTTTTAACTTTGCCTATGCTCAGCATGATGGACATACTCTTACAAAAGCTAAAATTGCTCACGATGCCTCTCACCGAGTGGGCAGATTGGTTGATACTGGTAAGCTTGAGGATGTCTTTTTGAAAAATATGACTTCAATAGAAGTGCAAGACATTCCACACAACCAACATACAGACCCTGCCTTCAAGGTTACGGTTAATGCTGGCGACAGTCAGACAGTGCTGATTTTTGACATGATGGGTAAGTTCCTTTCAAATAATCTTGTGAATCAATTGCCTTCAACTGATTCGCCTTTTGATTTGAGCTCAAATGAACTTCTTGAGGCAGCACTTCATTTCGCGATGGAGGGCACAAGCTCTACAGTCGATCTTGCTTCTATCAGTAAAAATTTAGTTGTGGCGACTTTAAAGCAGCAGAAAAACGAAGAGGGTTTTCTTCAACCAGTCGTGTTTTTGACGACATCTGATTCTAAAACCCTTCAAATTGTTCTTTCTCAGAACGGTGATGTTATTAGCTATTCACTTGTTCAATAATTCATAAAATCAGAGGCGAGTTTCTCTCCTTCTTGCCTCTGATTTCTTTATCTCTTTAATATCCCTTCTCGTGCATTGAAAACACTCTATGGTCTATAGAGATTTTTCGATGAGTTCATTGAGCTTAAAAAACATATCTATAAATTTCTTCAATTATAGCTATAGGCAATTCTTATTTTAAATAACTGCTGGCGTTTGATAGCTTTACAAAAAACACAAAGGAGTAGATATGTGGTTTTTACTAGGTCTTTCAATTTTATTCATGAAAATAGATGCTTATGCTCAGGATACTCCTGATTTATTTCTTAGAACTGTCGCATATCACTGTTATCAAACTCCATATGATGCAATAGAAGGAGCAAAGGTTGACTTAGAGGAAAAGGCAAAGAATGAGTGTGGTAATGATCTACCTAGGCGCGTTACGAGGTATTACATTAAAGCCATTAGAGGTTGTGGGGTAGAGGTGAAAGCTGGTTTTAATTGTTTGTGAGTAGCACAATTTAGCTAGTGGGGAGTAAATAGTTGATGGCCATGGACGGTTAAGAGCAAGTTTTAAACCCAGTCACAAATTGGGTATCAAAACCGTTATATAATTTAAATAGCATTATCAGAATGTTTAAATTTGCTAAGGATGGCAGCGCATGATTCGTTTTTTATTTCTTCTAGCTTTTCTCCTTTTATTTCCAACTTTTGCTTTTTCTGAAACCGTAACAATTGGTTGCGCAACAAAATGCGATTTTTTCTTTAAATATGCTTTGAAAAAAGTTGGAAAAATAAAAGGTGTTTCTGTCTCAATGGTGGATATATCTTCTCGAGGAACTAGTATTAAATGGGAGGATTACGATGGTGTGATTTTTCCAGGGGGAGCTGATATTGACCCAAAATACTATCTTTCTGCCGTTGAAACGGATCTACAAAAATACACTCTATCATTGGATCACCTCGTTAATTACTCTTCCGAAGGAAAAAGAAGAGATCCTATAGAGTTCAATCTGCTTAAGGATTATTTCTCTAGGCCTGAGCTGTCTAACTTACCTGTACTAGGTGTTTGTAGAGGAATGCAAATGTTGGCTGTGTCCCAGGGGATTCCTCTCTATGTTGATATAAAGGCTGAGCTTGCTATCCGAAATCGTCGCTATCTTTATGACCGAATAATACCTGAACAAGGGGATACGATCATAAATCAGTTATTTAATGCTCCATTTAAAGGGTTCGAGCGGCATCACCAAGGAATTCGTGTATCTTACTTTAATGACCACATAGAAAGATGGCCTCACCTTAAAATAACTTCCTTTTCAAACAAAGGAAGAATCGCAGAGAGTCTGGAGTTTTCTAATCGCCCGGTTCTTGGTGTTCAATTTCACCCTGAAAATGACTTCGGTTATGAGAGGAATAGAATTTTTGGGTGGTTGATTGATTCAGCTTTAAGACGAAAGAAACTTTTAGATCAATGAGGCGAAAAATTGGAGCGATTCGCCCGGAGTTGTGGTTATCAAAAGAGGTCATAATATATAAAGGACCAATTCCCGTAAATAGATTACATCTCCATCGTGCCCTTCAAATTATTATATCACCTTATGGACCGATTCATGTTGATGATGGAAGCAGTAGCATGTCAGTTGTATCGAATGTCGTAATCATTCCACCCTTTGCCCGACATTACGTAAGGGGCAAGCTTGAACCATGTTTGGTATTGTTTTATGAGCCTAATACGATAATCTCAAAAAGATTCCCCAATACTACATTCGTAAGCAAAAGCCTGCCCCTGAAGGATATGAAACGGTGTAAGGAATACGTGGAAAATTTTGAAGAAAGTAGTAAGGACGTTGCTTCTCTTGGTCATCTCTTATTAGACATCCGTATTGAAGATTTTAAAAGACCAACATGTAAAGACTCAAGAATTGAAAATATCATTCGAATAATGGAATCTTTGGATGAGTCAATGATTAAGCTTGTTGATATTGCAACTGAAATGAAGATTTCTGAGAGTCGACTGGTTCACCTTTTTTCTGATGAGATGAAGATGCCTTTTAAGTCTTATTATAAGTGGTTAAAAATTCGGAAGGCCTTAGCTTTAATCAAAGAAGGAAAAGATTTAACTACGGCAGCCCATGAGTCTGGGTTTACAGACTCCTCCCATTTTAGTCGTACTTTTAAATCAACCTTCGGTTTTAATCCTTCATTCTTAAAATTGATTTATATGTTTTCATAGTCTCGAACGGCCATCGATGCTGTTTAAGATAACTCATGCGATAAAGATCAGAAGGTTCATCAAGACCAACACTTTTACTTGGTTCTGCTTTGTGTGGGAGACATGTTCCTAAAAGAAAATCCCAGAGAGAGAAAATTGCTCCATAATTGCCTTGAACTTCTTTCCAGTCTCTTTGGTGATGCCAGCGATGAGTTTCTGCAACAGAAAATATATTTGTGAATGGCCCCATTTTGTAAGAGATGTTGGCGTGTTGAAATAATAAATGGATATTCACGGTATATATGATCATTAGAACAACGATTGGAGAAACTCCAAGAATCATAAGCATGACAAAACCAGGTGTTCCTTCAAGAACTTCATGCAAAAGATGTCGTCGTTGACTATTTAAAAAATAGATTCTTTCAGAACTGTGATGAATTGCATGTAGAAACCAAAGCCATTTTGTCGTATGGCTAATTCGATGAATGAAATAAAGACCGAAATCAAAAATAAAAAGCCCTATAAAATACTGGGCGATCCAACTGAGCATAGACAATTTTGGCAATTCGAGTTCGTTGCGATAACTGAAAGCCAAGGTATATAAAGTAAAGGCTATTGTACTGACTGATAAATTTCCAAAAATATGAAAAATATCGAGACCAAGATCACCCTGGGATTTTGTCCACAGCCTCTCCCAAGGAGAAAGCTTTTCAAGGACGATGACGATCAACATAGCAGAAATATAAAAGAGCCCAGGGATGAAATAAAGATCGATATTAGTCGCCATAATTTTGGTCATCATGGCGATGGGTAAAAGACAAAAAATTGGATAAATGATAAATTCAAAATATTTCTTCATGACCCAATTATAAAATATTGAGCCATGAAGAGATTGAACGTAGTTGCTAGATTGGTAATTGTAATTTCAGGTGGTTATAGGCAGAATTTTGTTTCATCACTCTCAAATGAAATTTCTTCCCTTGTTTTTAGTGTCCCAGATTCAATTGCGGCCTTGATTTGTCTATTTTCTTTCCGTAAATAGCAATCGAGATTCTTGGTGTTCTTTGGAACAGTTGACGCAATCGCAGAATATGTTGAAGAGCTAAGTAATAGTCTGTCTAGTTGCGCTTTGGCCTGAAGAAAACCATGAATGGCATTGTTTTTCATCTGTTGTGTCGAAAGGCTTTCCTTAATCAATGAAGCGACTCGATTTATGTCGATTTTTGAACTTAGTTCGAAATCAGAAATCAAGCTTTCAAGGATATAATCTAAGGATTTTTCTATTGAAATCGCGTGTTGGTGAAGCTCTAGGGCTGTATTATACTTAGAGGCGACAGTCGTCGCTGCTTTTTTCAAATTAGATTCGAAAGATTTCTTTGATATTTTAAGCGACTCTGTCTCTGCAACGCCTATGCGAACATTAGCAAGATATCCAAAACCGAACGCGTTTTCTGTTCCTGAATCTGGAGTTAAGAACTCGAAGTATCTGGCCTTGCGTCCATAAGTCGAGGCTGCGATCAAATAATCCAAACTTTTAAGCTCAGGAGAGTTTTCCAGAACCTGTTGGATGAATTTTTTTGCATCGATCTTTTTAATAGAGGTGAAGTCTGGAAATTCGATTTGAATTGGACCAGGAAGCTCACCGGCCTCGATTTGATTTATGAGATATGAAAGCTCCGAGGATGACACATTTACCTGATTGTCTTGCACTACAAGCTCAGCTTTTAAGGACTCAGTCATAGCAAGTATTTCTTCCATATCTTCTGCAACTGCTTCGCCGAGTTCATATTTTTTCTTGGCCAGTGCTGAAAGCTGTTCAGAAAAATTAACGTGATTGGAAAGTATACTGCGAGCATTAGATTCCTGATGAGTTCCATAGAACATATCCTGGGCCATACTTTTCTGATTGGCCACCAATGCAATAAAGCTGTGCTCTTGCGCTTTAGAATGAAGTTTGGATTCTTTCAGGCGAAACCAGTTACTAGGGAATATAAATCCCACGAGGTTTGGAATGTATTCAAAAATATCAATTGGACTTGAGATACGAAGATTGAAAGATGGTAGGAGTTGACCAGTCCTGATTTTTACGTTTTGACGAGCCTTAAAGAGGTCAAGGAGTCCTTCTTGAGTTTCGAAAGAAAACTTTCCGGCTCTTTCAGTAGCTTCTTCAATAGTAAAACACTTTTCGAAGTTGCATGAACCAACAGGTAATGTCCTTGTCAGTACAGAGAGATCTACCGACTGTGCGAAGGCTTCAAGTGTTGTTATACATAACAGGATTGCAATAGTTGTTTTCATATCCTATTTTCTCTTCATTTTAAGTTTAGAGGTTGCAAGATTGAGATAGCTTGATCGTCTTTCTGTTCGAGAAACGAGTAAGAGCTCTAACTCATTTCCGCTTATACTACCCTTGAGAATTCGGTCGTCATCTGTACGAAGATAGAATGTGCCCAAGGCAAAATCGTAGGAGCCTGAAACGAAGTTTACTGTCATCGCACCAGAAGAGTTCACAAGTCGTCCCTTCAAATGAAGGGGAGAGTAAATTCCTGGCCCGGCACCCTCTTCTACTTCGGCGGAGTTGATCTGAATTGTCCAGTTCGGATCATTAAACTCACCGTCTAGTTTTGCAGTTATGCGGACATCTTCGATATTTCCTATGATTTCAGACAAAGCTTTTAAGCCTCGCTTCGTCGCAAATTCACCGAGGAAACCAAAGTCCTCGTGGTAGGCCTCGCCGAAGATCATATCCTTTGACCATCTTGTGATCACAAGGGATAGCTTCTGAGTTGTTAAGAATTCAAGGAGGTTTTTCCCTTTATTCACTACTGAGGAGGAATCAAGAAAAGTTCTCTCTTTTAGCTTGAAAGTCATTGGCATCTTCTCGGAAAGCATGAGTTCAACAGTTCCGGAGATATGGTTTTGAGTAATCACCATTGAGTTCGTAGCATATCTCTTTGCCACAATTTTTAAGTTCATCGGAATGATTTCGTTGTTTCTTGCAAGTCTCAAAGCTCCCTGGAACAGACCGGAAACGTCTTTATCTTCAGTAAGCTGCGTAATGATTGGTGCCTCGTCGGAAACAAAGATAGGTTTGATGGCCGGTCTAAGATTATTTGTCACAATGCTGGATTTCTTTGAATACTGACAGCCATTGTTGCATTTGAGGTCAGTAATCTTATTGCTCTTTAATATGGTGTCACACAGAAGAGTTGACCTGTTACCTGCTGTGTTCAATTGAAGACGTAAGCTCTGCTTAAATGGATTGTATAGGCCTTCTGTGATGGCAGATGAGACTTGGATGCCTAGTCTCTCTTCGTTTCCGAGCGTTCCATAAAGGGCAAAACTAGCAAGTGGATTGTTACCTTGAGCCTCAGTGTTATTCATGCTTCGAGCAGATATGATTTGCAAGCTCTGTTTTTTAGAATTACATGTCCCTTCGAATTCTCCCGAAATACTAAGATCATTCTTCAAGCGCATCTCAGTCATTTCTTCATCACGGATTGTGAGAGATACCTCGCCAGAGATGGCCCCAAAGTCCACACTTGCTTCGCCTGTTAACATTCCCATGTCATCATTTTCCATGAACATAAGATTCGCCAGAGTGAGGGCCTTTTCATCTCCTTCAAGGCTTAAAAGACTTGTTTCAAAGTTGTATTTGACCTGATCATAGTGGAAGACAACGAATTCATCGCGGTTGAGGTATAGCTTTAAAAACGCTTTTGCCTTTCGCCACTCTTTATCCTCTTGAGCTTTGTAGAGTTCGAGCGAGATATCGAATCGTGCACCATTCGAAAGCTTAAGCTGGCCATCATAAGTAGTAATTTTGGGAGCCGACATACCGTCGTGCCCGCCTCCGTGACTTCCACCATGTGATCCACCAGTCTCACCTTCATGACCTACGTTAGGATTTACATAACCAGGATCATTAGGTCCTTTGTAGACTTTGAAAACAGCATGCATCCCTCCATTGCCCATGTACATCGGTTCGCCGGGGATAATATCGACATCCATATTGTTAGTAACGTGGTGTGGAAGATGGCAATGGAACATCCATTCCCCTGGAGTATCGATTTCATCAATGATCACATCCATTGTTTGAGATGTTGGCACAAGAATCGTGTTTCCATAAGTATGAGTACTCCTAGGATTGTCTCCAGCGCCTGTGGCAACAACTCGCCAGGTGTGGCCATGTAAGTGAACGGGGTGTTCCATCATGGACATATTTGCAAATCTAATTCTTGCCTTCTGCCCGACGTAAGTGAGTGGAGATGGCGTATAAGGAGAGACTTTACCGTTAAAAGTGAAGTAGTTAAACATCATCATTTCCATTACGTCAGGGAAAATGCTGTGCGGAGGGATTGAGTACATTTGAAGAAAATAAAGGAAATCATGATCAACTAAAGTTTCCGGAACGGCCCTAGGGTGGACAATCAGGAATCCCACTAGTCCCATAGAGAGTTGCTTCGCAAGGTTTTGGCCTGAGTGATACATGAATGTACCGTGCTGGTTTACTTGAAATTCATAGACAAAAGTCTCTCCGGGCTTTACAGAGATCTGGCTGTGGCCTTCGGCACCGTCCTGATTAAATGGAACTTCAAGGCCGTGATAGTGGAGCACAGTTGGCTCGGGAAGTTCATTCTTAAAAATAATCCGAATAGTTTCTCCTTCAAGGAATTCCATGACGGGGCCAGGATTGCTGCCGTTGTATCCCCATGTGTAGACAGGACCCGGTTCATAGCTGTTGTCAAAAGTGGACATTACTATTCCTGCGGTTACCTCGAAAACTTTAACCTTCCCATCACAGCGGTGGAGCATTTTAGGACTCCCAGGAGCCTCAACAGGAGTAGGAGTGTAAAGCCACTGAGATTCAACATCCGGGTCACAGGGACGTATGGATGGATCGATATAAACATTCGCTAGAAGAGCGTTTGAGATTGAAAGAAACAGCATCGTTAGCAAGTACTTTTTCATAGAATACCTTTAGGTCTGTTTGGTTCTAAAAAGTAACATTTTTAGGACCTAAATAGATGAGACTTGTAAAATTTACAAAAGGCTTGTTCAAGGAAAAAAAATATTTTTCGTTCTTGTCACAAATGTCTTAACTGGGACGTTATATACAATTAGCCGAGATTATACCTCTGGCTTCCCGAAGAATTCCAAGTTTCGGGAGGTAACAAGAGGGTTACTACCTTTGTACTCCTGAGGTAAGGTAAGTATATGTAATCCTTACCTCAGTACAGAGGCAACCAAAAAAATTCTAAAGCCTCCCTATGGGAGGCTTTTTTTATTCCGTATTTTGATTATTTTTTGAGATTAAGTTTAAATACACTCCGCAGAGACTTTAATGGAAACGATGACAAAATAATCCCCCTCGCTTTCAAAAGAACACTCTGAATAATTTAAATTTTCTAAATTTTGATAAGGACAAAGGTCCTGAAGTTTCCGCATGGCTTCAGACTGAGCACTCAAACAAGCGAGATATTCGTTTCCGCCATATCCCTGAGTTTGTGTTTCGACTCTAGTCGCGGCGAAAAGTGGGAAGCTTCCAATATACAAAAGAGCGAATAATAAAATTTTCATGATTTCTCCTTAATTTACAATTTTTATGTGCTGACCTCTAACTTCAAAGGACTCTAAATATGAATCAGAAGTATTGGCCTTAATTTCGTCAAAAAAGACACGCATATGTGGGGATTTTTCTTTGTGATCAATCAACATCGCCTCTTTGCTTCTCCAGATCTCATGAAATTCAAAGCGATTGGTTTCGTTACCCATTTCATCGACTACTTGATAACCGTAATAGGTAATAGATCCAGCTTCTTTTCGAGTCGGTTCAATTATTTTGGCGACAGCCCTTTTAAACTCGCTCATCTTTGCTGGTTTAATAACTAAAATCGCAGAGCCCTGCCATACAGTTTCTGCATAACCTTGCTTTATCATCGTGACTCCTATTGTAAAGAACGCCATTTTTAGCATTTTCATGTTTATTCCTCTTGAGACTGAGCCAGATTTACAAGGAAAGGGTAGTTCTGTATATCTGTATAACTAGAACAATGTTGTGTGGGATTTTAGAATATGATCACCCTCGATAGACTAAGATACTTTGTTGAAGTGGCACTCACTGAGCATGTCGGAGAGGCTGCGAAGATTTTGGGTGTTAGCCCGAGTGTGGTGAGCGCCGCCATAAAAGATTTAGAAGAAGAATTTAATTGTCAGCTTTTTGAGAGAGTAAAACAGCGCATACGTTTGTCTGAGCGTGGTGAAATTTTATTAGAAAAAGCCAGGGGCATTTTAAATGAAACTCAACAACTGCACGATCAAGTCAGTACTGGAGACTTCAAGTTAAGGGGGCATTACAGAATTGGTGCTAGTCATTTTCTTATGCAGGAATACTTAGTTCCTGCTTTTCTTGAGATTCAAAAGTCTCATCCTGGAATAACTGTGGAGTTTGTTTCACTCGATACGGGGTTAGCTATATCAAGATTGCTCAAAGGCGAGCTTGATGCTGCATTAGTTTTTAAATCATCTAACTATCATGAATTGGATGAAATAGTTTTATATGAGGGACAGTTTCAAATTGTTGTAAAAAAGAATCATCCCATTTTGAAAAAAAATGGAAAACAACTTTCAATTCAACTCAATGAATTGCCTGCGATCACTTTTCGGACCTCAATTGGGCCAAACTTCTGGGAGAGTCACCCTGCGTTTAATGATGTTGGTATTAAACCTAAGCATACTTATTTCTATGAGGATACCCAAACGGCCCTTCAACTTTTAAATTCGACACAGGGTTGGGCTTTTTTGCCAGATAAAGTAATTTCAAAATATCAAAAAATACAAAAAATCACATTTTCAAAAGAACTTAAGGCTCCTATTAAAATATCTTTCATTAAAAAGAAAGGGCACCATGTAAATGCTTTGACTGAAAGGTTGTTGGATTTATTGGTGAAGAGAATTTCAGAATTTTAAAAATTAAGCACCACCTACAAATAGCCTCTTTTAAAAGGCTATTTGTAGGGTGATGTTTTGGAATTATCTATTTTTGAATAAAGGCTAAAAATTCTTTGAAAGAGGCTTCAGCTGCTTCTTGATTGTAGGCCACTGGTATTTTGAACTTTAGGCCAACAGCTGTTGAGTGCGGGTTTGTAAAAGCGTGAGTTGAATCCTTGTAGTTCACGACTTTATAGTCTGCCTTTACGGTCTTCATCTCTTTCTCAAAAGCTTCACGTTCTTTGGCGGGAACGAAGGGGTCCGCCAGACCGTTAAGGGCAAGGATGCGAGCTTTGATAGCTTTTTGGGGAAGGCTTGAAGCAAGACCTCCGTGGAAACTGACGACTCCTTGGAAATCGTAACCTGTGCGCGCAAGATTGAGTGCTTGAGTGCCGCCGAAGCAAAAGCCAATCACATAAATTTTTGACTTATCGATGTGTGGGTCATTTTTAGCGAGCTCGATATATTTTTTAAGAAGTGAGATTCCCATTTCTGGGTTTTTATAAAATGGAGTCGCCAATTCTTGTGCCTCTTGAGGAGACTCTACCACTTTTGAATTTCCATAGAGATCAACGGCTAGAGTGGCATAACCTTCTTTTGTAATTTTCTCTGATTGCTCACTCATAAAAGATGTTCTGCCCCACCATTCATGAACAATCACAACGAGAGGTACTGGCTCTTTGAATTTTTTCGGCAGCTTGAGTTCAGCAGAATAAGTGGCATCACCTTCAGTGAAACTAATCATAGGAGCCGTTTTCTTTTCCATGTGCGAACAAGAGAAAAGGATAAGAGTAAGGATCGGGAAAAGAATCAATTTTTTCATCTTAAAACCTCGCTTCAATGTTTCAATGAGTGAACATGATTTTGAGGTGAATGGCTTTCATTTTCAATTGAGAATAGATTCTGTCTGATAAAAATTAAGGTACTAGAGTCTTTTGATAGACATTAATATCCTGACCCATAAATTTCGCAGAGTGACTTTTCTTGAAACCTAGTTTTTCCGAGATTCGTATTGAGGCTAAATTTCTTGGATCAATGATACAGAAAAACTCGTTTCCAATTTTGTTTTCTATCGCCCAATTAAGGACTGCTTGGGTGGCTTCAGTCGCATAACCTTTACTATGGAAATTAGGATTAATGATCCAACCCATCTCTGGAATTCCAAAAAGTGGGGGAGTCATCTCTCTTTTAAAATCTCCAAAACCCACTTCACCGGCGTAAGCACCTGTCGCCTTATCAATAAGGGCCCAGTAGCCATAGCCCTTTAGTTCCCACATGCCTTTTTGCATGAGAAGACGGCTCCAGCTTTTTTGAACACTGCTAGGTTCACCTGAGATGAATTCATAAACCTTGGGTTCATTCCACATTTTATGAGATTCATTAAAATGATGAATCTCAAAGGGGGTGAGCTTAAGTCGAGACGATTCTATTGAAGGTGTTTGGCTCATTTTGCATTTGATTTGAGAAATCTTAAGATGTCTGAATAGGCGCGAAATCTAATAAGATCGATCTCATTATCAATCTCGTGCAGGGCCCCTTCATAGATTTTAGATTTAAAATGAGGCGCATTCTTTTTTAGAGCATAGAGTGTTTTTTCGCCATCAACATAAGAATCATCGCGCCCTGATAACAATACAAAACCAGGAATCTCGTTTGAGATTTTTGTATATTTTGATTGATGAGCGACAGATAGCAGATCAATAGCAAAGGCAGGAACCATTAGAGGTGATTCAGGCTTAATGGGATCTAAATGTGGATCTTCGGCTTGTGAATAGTATCGAGAAGCTGAAGTGAGGCTTTCAAGTGAAATGCGGTTGAGAGGCCATTGAGTTAGACCCTCTCCCATAATAGCTTTTGGGACAATACCTGGAGCAATGAGAATGACCTGATCGACTTTCTTCTTTGCTGCATACATATAAGCGGCAAGTCCACCGGTAGACCAACCCAAAATCGTTTTCTTGTTTTTTCCATTTTCTATGCGGGCCATCTTTTTCCAAATGATTTCTCCCATCAAAGGAATCGTCTCTATTCGGGTGCGATTCATTGAGCCACTCGATCCGCCTTGTCCCATGTAATCAAAGGCAATGACTCTGTAGCCATTCAAGGAGAGTGTTTCAAAAAGTGGGAGATGATTAACAATTGAATCAGCGAGGCCCTGAAAATAGAGAATATTGCCTTTAAATATGCCTCTCTCTTTGATGTAGCCCGCGCGAATGTTCTCAGTCGTGAATTTCAAATATGGTGAAGCTGTTGTGTAGGGAACAGTCATTGCAACAGTTTCACAAACCCAAGGCTTGGGGCATGCAAATGCAGCAGAGATATTGAAAAGTATTAAAGCGATAAGAAATTTCATACTATTTCACGCAGTAATAAAGATATTCAGTTTCATTTACTTCCCACGGCTTTCTCACTGGGTAGTCATGAAAAGGAGCGTGGTAGACAAGTCCACCGGCAAGAGCCCATGTTCCATCATTGAGAGACACGCCTCCTGACCAATCTCCGTACATCGAGATGCCTTCGTACTCTTCTTTCGTCGGCAAGCGGGCATCCAAAGTTTCACAAGCCATTTCGGCCTGTTCTGTCGTTCGAGCACGGTCAACTGACCCATTAAGCCCACCAAGAAGTGTGATCTTTGAGTCACGATATCTTAGTGTGGTTGGGAAAGTTGTGCGCTGATAAGCTTCAAACATTCTTGAAGCGATATCACCCATAACGTATTCAGGTTTATTGGTCGCCATGAATGTTTCAGTCTTTCCACCCTTCGTAATCACTGTGAGTGTCACTACGAGCTCTCCACGACAACCGGGAGCATAGGAATATGTTCCATAAGCAAATCCACTGAGAAGATCTAGCATTTCATTATTGATCCATCCCGGACGCTGGCCATCACGATAAGTTTGAACCAATTCGGCCAAGGGAGCGGATTGAGTAAAAAGAATTTTCTTCTGGCGAGGATTCAAGCGTCTGTAAAGATCATCTGTATAGCCGCGAAGCGTGGATTCCAATGTGACATCTAATCCAAAACCTTGAGTGGCAAGTTGACGATTTTTATCTACCAGCTCATCAAGCTTCATGAGCATTTGGAGGGCTTCGCGACCTGAGGCACCGAATTGTAGAAATTGACGAGCGATTCCTGCGGCTGCCTGCAGAGTTTGTTGACGTGATTGCCCATAGGATTCAGAGAATTGACAAAGGTCCGCGCCTCTTACAAAAGGGATTGTGGGCCATAGCGAAATTTGCGCTTGCGCTGAAAATGCCAATAGCAGGGTTGTCACAAAGAGGGTGAATTTCATAGAAGCTCCAATATTTGCGGTGAGATATATCATCCCAGTAATCAAAAGAGATGAAGCCGGGTAGATATTTCAGACTCTAATTTACATTCTGTTTGTATTCAAAATTTCAAGGAGATATACTGCCTCACATGAAGAAAACCATTCTTAGCGGCAGCACTGTGACGGGAGATCTCACCCTAGGCAATTACATAGGGGCCATCAATAATTGGAAACAGCTTCAAGACGAATATGACTGTCTCTATTTTTTGGCCGATCTTCATGCTTTGACTGTTGAGCAAGACCCCAAAGTCTTGCGTGACCGTACTTATAGCTTCTTCGCTCAATACTTGGCTTTGGGACTTGATCCACACAAAAATATTATTTTTGTTCAGTCACAAGTGCCAGAGCATGCCCAACTGATGTGGATTCTGACTTGTCTCACACCAATGGGATATTTAAATCGGATGACACAGTTTAAAGAGAAAGCGGAAAAGCACGTAAAAAATATTAATGCCGGACTTTTCACTTATCCTATTTTGATGGCAGCTGATATTTTACTTTATCAAGCTGATCTTGTTCCTGTAGGTGAAGATCAACGTCAGCACTTAGAATTGTGTCGAGACATCGTAGGTTTTTGGCAGAACCGTTATGGTGAAGGCGCACTTAAAATGCCTGAAGCCTATGTTCCCAAAATGGGAGCGAGAATCATGTCGCTTCAAGACCCTACGAAGAAAATGTCTAAGTCAGATGAGAATGAAAAAAACTTTGTCTCAATCATTGATGACGCTAAAAAAATTGAGAAAAAAATTAAATCAGCTGCCACAGATTCAGATACAGTGATTAAGTTTGATGCTGAAAATAAGCCGGGGCTTTCAAATTTGATGACGATTTATTCTGTTCTGGGTGGAAAAACCTTGGCTCAAATTGAAAATGAATACGCAGGCAAAATGTATGGTCATCTTAAAGTCGACCTGGCAGAGCTCACTGTGGCTACTCTTGCACCTGTGAAAGCCAAATATGATGACTTAATGAAGAACAAAGATCATCTCGATCAGCTCATGAAACAGGGCGCCATAAGGGCCCAAGAGCGTGCCGCCAAAACACTTGAAAACGTCTATAAGATTTCAGGCCTTTTGAGGTAGTTTGCCTCGCAGCATTATGACCAAGTTCATCTAGGCTTAATGCATGCAATTTGCCATGCTATCCTCCTATGAAATTCACTCTTTTTTTTGTGCTTTGGCTTCCCCTTTTTGCCATAGCCCAAAATTCAATTCAGCAAGAGCTTGAACTCAGTACACTTCGCTACTTTGTTGATCACGCTCATCCGCAAACTGGTTTGGTGAGAGATAAGGCGAACAATTTTTCATCCACGTCAGATAAAAATAAAGTGGCTTCATTGGCCGCCACTGGTTTTGGAATAACTGTGCTGGCGAATGCGGCGAAACGAGGATTAATAGAATCTTCACTAGCCGAAGAAAATATTTTAAAAACTTTGCGCTTTGTTCATGATCATGTTCCTCGCCGCAGAGGCTGGTTGCTGCATTTTGTAGATTGGTCAACGGGTGCACGAATTTGGGAGAGTGAGTATTCGCCGATTGATACAAGCTTCTTTATTGCAGGAGCTTTGTATGCCGCCCAGATTTTTCCTCACGGACAAATTGAATCTTTGGCCTTCGATTTGTATCGCGACTTAGATTTTTCTGAATATCTCACTGATGCAGGAACAAAACCTTTTAAAAAAACTTTAAGCCTCTCTTGGACACCAGAGAGGGGATTTGCGCCTTATCAGTGGAATATCTATGCCGAACAGCAATTGCTCTTGCTTCTCGGACTTGGGCATCCCACTCGACCTCTCTCGCTTGATGCCTGGAAGTCGTATTCTCGCTTTCATTCTCCCGCATCTATTTTTAGTGGCATCATGGGATATGATATGCCGCTCTTTATTCATCAGTACTCTGCCGTCTATGTTGATTTCAGAAAGTTTAAGGATGGCTATCCCAATTATTTTTCCAATGGCATCAAAGCCACTGCGATTCATCGTCAATTGAAGGGAAGCCAAAAAACGAAAACTTTTAAAGAAGGTTTTTGGGGACTCAGTGCTGGAGAAGATCCTCTTGGATACAAAGTTTATAATCCAAGCTCTTATGGGGGGACTGTTTGTGTCGGTTGTGCCATCGCTTCAGTCATGTATGACAAAAATATCATTCAAGATGCTTCAATGTGGAAAAGTGGGAAATTTAAAAACCAAATTTGGGGTGCCTATGGATTCATTGATAGCCTCAATTTAGAAAAAAATTGGTTCTCTCCTTTGGTTCTAGGAATCACCGTCGGCCCAGCTTATTTAAGTTTAGCCAATATGAATGATAATGATTCTGTTTGGATCGATTTTATGAATACAGAGGCCATGAAGAGGGCCCTACAAAAAATTCAGGAAAACTAATGTCAGCACAGTTTTATGATCTAAAAGTGAAAGAAGTAAAACCGGAGACTCATGATTGTGTTTCCGTTCTTCTTGATGTGCCTAAAGAATTGAAAGAAAAGTTTCAGTTCACGCATGGTCAATATTTAACCTTTAAAAAAGTGATGAGTGGGGAAGAAGTAAGAAGATCCTATTCCATTTGTACGTCGCCTATGGACAATGAATTGCGTGTAGCGATTAAGAAGCTTGAAGGTGGAGTCTTTTCAACTTGGGCCAATAGAGATCTTAAAGTGGGTGAGATGCTCTCCACCATGACTCCAGAGGGCAGATTTTCAATTGCCCTAAATTCAAAGAATAAGAAAAATTATTTATTGATTGCCGCTGGATCAGGCATCACCCCGATTCTTTCCATCCTTAAAAGTATTTTACTTCAAGAGCCTCTCTCTCAAGTGACTCTTATCTATGGAAATAAAAATAAAGGCTCAATCATTTTTAAAAATGAAATCGAAGGGCTGAAAAATAAATTTGTTCAAAGATTAAGTGTCTACCATGTGCTCTCACGTGAGAGAGCTGAGGCTGAATTTTTGGCCGGAAGAATAGATGCCAAGAAGATGGAATATTTTTTAGCGAAAGTCATGCCAGTCAATGAGATTGATGATGTTCTGCTTTGTGGCCCCGAGGAGATGATTCTTTCTTCAAAAGAAATTCTAGAAGCCAATGGACTTCCCGCCAGCAAAATTCATTTTGAATTATTCTTCAGTCAGAAATCCCAAGCCAAAAAGGCTTTGGTTAAAAGTGCTGAAACTGATCTCAGTCAAAAAAGTAAAATTTCATTAAAGCTTGATGGTGTTGAAACTGTATTTAATCTCTCTTACGAAGGTGAAAATATCTTAGACGCTGCTTTAAAGAATGGCGTTGATTTGCCCTTTGCCTGCAAGGGGGGAGTGTGTGCCACTTGTCGAGCAAAAGTTGAGTCTGGAACTGTCGAGATGGACGTAAACTACTCATTGGCGCCGGATGAAGTGGCGCAAGGATTCGTTCTGACTTGTCAGTCGCATCCGCGTTCAAGTGAAGTAAAAGTAAATTTTGATATCAAATAAGGACTAATATGACTGAGCAAGAAATTTTTGATCAAAAAATTGCGAAAGAAATTCGGATTGAGCCCAAAGATTGGATGCCGGAAGATTACAGAAAAACTTTGGTGCGCCAGATTTCTCAGCACGCACACTCTGAAGTCGTGGGGATGTTGCCAGAAGGCAATTGGATCACTCGTGCTCCCACTTTAAGAAGAAAAGCTACTCTTCTAGCGAAGGTTCAAGATGAAGCAGGCCACGGTCTCTATCTTTATAGTGCGATGGAGACATTAGGAACCAGTCGTGAGCAATCCATCAATGATCTCTTGAGCGGGAAGGCAAAATATTCAAGTATCTTTAATTACCCCACTTTGACTTGGGCAGATATGGGAGCCATTGGCTGGTTAGTGGATGGTGCCGCCATTTTAAACCAAGTTCCTTTGTGTCGAACTTCTTATGGGCCTTATGCTCGTGCGATGGTGCGAATTTGTAAGGAAGAAAGTTTTCATCAACGTCAGGGTTACGAAATCATGATGACTCTTTGTAACGGCTCAAAGGAGCAAAAAGACTTAGCCCAGGATTCAATCAATCGTTGGTGGTGGCCTGCCATGATGATGTTTGGTCCACGTGATAGTGAGTCTGGCCATACAGAGAACTCAATGCGCTGGAGAATTAAACGATTTACCAATGATGAGCTTCGCCAAAAGTTTGTCGACATGATGGTGCCTCAGGCTGAGTTCATTGGCCTTAAGGTTCCAGATGACAAGCTTAAGTGGAACAAAGAGAAAAATGGTTATGACTTCGGTGAAATTGATTGGAATGAATTTTGGACAGTTGTGAAAGGTCATGGGCCTTGTAACAAGCAAAGATTAGCCGCCCGCCAAAAAGCTCACGATGAGGGCGCTTGGGTGAGAGAGGCTGCGAGTGCCTATGCAGAAAAAAGATTGGCGCGCGAAGAAAAAAAGAAGGGAGCATAGTATGAGTCAGAAAGATTGGCCTTTATGGGAAGTATTCATTCGTTCTCGTCAGGGTTTAGATCATAAGCATGTGGGAAGTCTTCATGCCTCTGATGCTCGAATGGCGATGGAGAATGCTCGAGATGTTTATACACGTAGACAAGAAGGTGTGAGTATCTGGGTTGTTGAATCAAAGAATATTCATGCTTCAAATCCAGACGAGGCCGCCCAATTCTTTGATCCAGCGGAAGATAAAGTTTATCGCCATCCAACTTTTTATAATGTTCCTGACGACATCGAGCATATGTAATGAAAAATGAATTAATCGATTATGTTCTGCATTTAGCTGATACCAGCCTTATCTTGGGGCAGCGACTTGGTGAGTGGTGTGGACATGCCTTTGTTTTAGAACAAGACATTGCGATTACCAATATTTCTCTTGATCTTATCGGCCAGAGTCGATCTCTCTACCAGTACGCTGCCGAGCTGCTTAATGATGGAAGAGATGAAGATGCACTTTGCATGATGAGAAATGAGAGAGAGTTTAAAAACCTACTCTTGGTAGAAATCCCTAATGGCGACTTTGCACAGACTCTTGCTCGTCAATTTTATTTCGATGTGTATCATGAGCTTCAATGCCAAGCTCTTCTAAATTCAAAAGATGAAAGGCTTAAGGCTATTGCTGAAAAATCTCTCAAAGAAGTTCGCTATCATGTCACTTGGAGCGCAGAGTGGGTCATTCGCCTGGGTGATGGGACTCAAGAGAGTCACGATCGTATCCAGAAATCTATCAATGAAGTTTGGATGTGGACTGAAGAATTGATGTCCACTGCTCCCTACGAGAAAGAGTTGATTGAAAAAGGGATTGCTCCAGATTCTTCAAGTTTTAAAATCCCATGGATGAATAAAGTAAAAGAAATTTTAAAAGAAGCGACTTTGACTCTTCCGGCTGATGAAACCAAACAATCTGGCGGCAAAGTAGGAACACATACTGAGTTCCTTGGCTATATCCTCGCTGATCTTCAACACATCCAACGAAGCTATCCAGGACTCAAGTGGTAACAATCGACGAGATCTGGCAGAAGCTTGAAGAAATAAGTGACCCGGAGATTCCGGTCTTGAGTATTGTTGACCTTGGTATTGTAAGAGTTGTTGATGTGAAAGAAGGTGTTGCCCATGTGGTCATCACGCCTACCTATTCGGGATGTCCTGCCATGAATGTGATTGAAGAAGAAATTCAATCTAAACTGACCCCTTTTATTAAGCTCGACCTCTCAACGCAGCTGAGTCCTGCTTGGACCACAGATTGGATGAGTGAGGCCGGAAAAGAGAAGCTTAAGGCTTATGGGATTGCCCCACCAGTCGACGGCCCGGGAGGAATGTTTAGTGAAGTTAAAGTTCCCTGTCCTCGCTGTGATTCTAGCAACACCAAACTCGTCTCTCAATTTGGGTCAACGGCTTGTAAATCTTTTTACCAATGCAATGATTGTTTCGAGCCATTCGATCATTTTAAGTGCCACCGATGAAAACACCCCAAGACGTTCTTAATCGAATGATGAAAAAAGATCGCTTCAGTGATTGGCTGAAACTTGATGTGAAATCCATTGAGGAAGGTAAATCTCTTGTGGAGATGATTGTTCGTGAAGATATGCTCAATGGCTTTGATGTGCTTCACGGTGGAGTGACTTTTGCGCTGGCCGACAGTGCCTTTGCCTTTGCTTGTAACTCAAGAAACAACCTCACATTGGCCCTGGATGCTCAAATCTCTTTCATGAAGAAAGTGGTGACAGGTGATGTACTCACTGCTTCGGTTGAAGAGCTGCACAATGGTAAATCCACAGGCGTCTACGAAGTTAAAATTACAAATCAAAAAAATGAAACAGTAGCTGCCTTTAGGGGTACTGCTTATAGAACAGGTAAGGAATTAGTATGACAGCCTATATAGTGGATGGAGTAAGAACAGCGATTGGAAATCTTAAAGGAGGACTCTCACAAGTGCGTCCTGATGACATGGCCGCTCATGTGATCAAAAGACTTCTAGAGCGCCAAGATAATCTTGATTATTCTGCCATCAATGATGTGATTTTCGGATGCGCCAATCAGGCCGGCGAGGATAACCGCAATGTCGCTCGCATGGCCTTGCTTCTTGCTGGACTGCCTCACGTTGTTCCAGGTGAAACGGTCAATCGTCTTTGTGCTTCAGGTTTATCGGCAGCGATGAGTGCGGCACGAATGATTATGACTTCAGATGCTGATCTCGTGATCGCTGGTGGAGTAGAGAGTATGACTCGTGCTCCAATGGTGATGTCAAAAGGGACAACGGCGTTTGGCGGAGATAGTGAGTTGTTTGATACAACTTTTGGCTGGCGTTTTACAAATCCTAGGATGAAGGAAATGTATGGTGTGGAGGCGATGGGGGAAACGGCTGAAAACTTAGTGGCACGCGATAATATTTCTCGAGCGGATCAAGATTACTTTGCCTATCACTCACAAATGAAAGCTGTAAAAGCTCAGAAGAATGGAAGGTTTTCAAAAGAGATTACACCAGTTGAGATACCTCAAAGAAAAGGTGATTCATTAATTTTCTCTCAAGATGAATTTATTAAACCTCAAACCACATTTGAGGCTTTATCAAAACTTAAGCCGGCCTTTAAAAAAGAGGGATCCGTCACTGCTGGAAATTCATCCGGACTCAACGATGGTGCGGCTGCACTTTTAATGGCGAGTGAGACCGGTCTTAAAAAATTTAATCTTAAAGCCCGCGCTAAAATTGTGAGCATGGGAGTAGCTGGGGTTGAGCCAAGAATTATGGGAATCGGCCCTGTTGCAGCCGCTGAGAAAGCTCTAAAGAAGGCTGGACTCACGCTTAAAGATATGGACGTGATCGAACTCAATGAAGCTTTTGCGGCACAAAGTTTAGCTGTCATAAGAACTTGGGGACTTAAAGATGATGATTCCAGAATTAATCCAAATGGCGGGGCCATCGCTCTTGGGCATCCACTCGGGATGTCCGGAGCAAGAATTTTAAATTCTGCTGCCCTTGAATTGCAATTGACTGGTAAGCGCTATGCTCTAGTCACGATGTGTATTGGTGTCGGGCAAGGTTTTGCTGTCATCATTGAGAAAGTTTAAAGGATATCTATGCGCCATTTAGAAAATTATGCCTTAGGAAAATGGACCAAGGGAGAAGGTGAGGGGCAACCCTTGTTTAATGCTGTGACTGGAGCCACTCTTTTTACAGCAAGCTCTAAAGGTTTAAATTTTTCAGATATGATGGACTATGCTCGCAAAACGGGTGGAGGCACTCTTAGAAAAATGACTTTCCAAGAGCGTGGCAGAATGCTCAAAGCGCTTGCCATGCATTTGATGGAAAAGAAGGATTCGTTTTATCAATTAAGTTACGCCACTGGAGCAACGAAAGTTGACTCCTGGATTGATATTGAAGGTGGTATTGGAAATTTATTTGCTTACGCCAGTCTTCGTCGTCAATTTCCTGATCTTCCCTACTATGTCGATGGGGATATGGCGAAGCTCTCAAAGTTAGGCAGCTTTGTCGGTCACCATATCTGTGTGCCTAAGCAAGGTGTCGCGATCCATATTAACGCATTTAATTTTCCTGTATGGGGCATGCTTGAAAAAATCGCCGTGAATTTGTTTGCTGGCGTTCCTGCCATTGTAAAGCCCGCGACTGTGACAAGTTATCTCACTGAAATGGTCGCTAAAGAAATCATCGCTTCTAAAATTTTGCCAGAAGGATCTCTTCAGTTAATCTGTGGATCGGCCAATGGTATTTTAGATCATGTTCAAACTCAAGATGTAGTGACTTTTACGGGATCGGCACATACAGGTAAAATGCTCAAGTCTCATCCACGTCTGATTCAAGAGTCTGTTCCTTTTAATCTTGAAGCCGATTCACTCAACGCCATGGTTTTGGGTTTAGACGTGAAACTTGGCTCTGCTGAGTTTGATCTATTTATTAAAGAAGCTTCAAAAGAGATTACGATAAAGGCCGGTCAAAAATGCACGGCCGTTCGGCGACTTATTGTCCCAGAGAATTTAATTGAAGCTGTTCAGCAGTCCCTATCGAAAAGGCTTGCCTCGACAACAATTGGTGATCCTCAGGCCGAAGGTGTGCGCATGGGGTCCCTTGCAGGTCTGACGCAAAGGATGGAAGTGCGTGAAAAAGTAAATGAGCTCGCTCAAACACAAAAAATCATTTTTGGTAACCTCGATCAATTCAATGTCATCGGGGCCGATGCCACAAAAGGGGCTTTTATGCCTCCGATTCTTTTTCTCAATGATCGCCCCTTTGAGAATACGAGCTGTCATCATATTGAAGCGTTTGGCCCTGTCTCAACGGTGATGCCATATAAAACGACTCAGCAGGCGATTGATCTCTCTCGTATGGGATTGGGATCGTTAGTTTGTTCAATTGTGACGGCCGATGATGATATCGCCACCGAATTCGTCGTCGGTGCCGCAACTATGCACGGCCGCATTCTTGTTCTCAATAGTGAATGCGCAAAAGAGAGTACGGGCCACGGAAGTCCGATGCCCCTTCTCGTCCATGGTGGCCCTGGTCGTGCCGGCGGAGGTGAAGAGATGGGAGGGAAGAGAGGAGTGATGCACTATCTTCAACGGACGGCTATTCAGGGAAGTCCTACAACGCTTACAAAAATTACGAATCAATACCAGTATGGTGGTAAACAAAAAATTCTAGAAGTTCACCCCTTTAGAAAATATTTTGAAGAACTAGAGGTGGGCGATACGCTCATTACAGAAAAACATACTGTCACCATGAAGGACATTGAAGATTTCGCCGACCTTTCAGGAGATCGATTCTATGCTCATATGGATGAGAATTCTCTTGAGGGAACAATTTTCACAGGACGAGTCGCCCACGGCTATTTTGTCCTCTCTCGAGCTGCAGGGCTGTTTGTTGATCCACCCAAGGGTCCCGTCTTACTGAATTATGGTCTTGATGAATGTCGATTCATAAAACCTGTTTATCCCGGTGCCATTATCGGTGTGAAATTCACCTGCAAAGAAAAGATTGATCAAGAAAAAAAGACCCCTGAAGACATCTCTAAGGGAATCGTGAAGTGGCTTGTCGATGTTTATGATGAGACTGGTGAGTCTGTTGCTGTGGCCACAATATTAACGATGGTAAAAAAGAAAAATCAAAAATAGGAATTTTCATGGTCCGCTCCGATTGGATTGATTCAATAAAATTTGAAATGAGTGAGCAAACAAGAACAAATGTTCTCATTTGCACACAAGGGATTGCCTTTGCCTTTTGGGGGATTGCTCTCAAGTTTTTTCTTGATGAGCCCGATGAACCCTACACAAGAGCTCTCGTTTCTCTTTTGAGTTTTTTGGCTTTTTTCCATTTTAAAATTAATAAACCTACTCTGGAGAAGCGAGAGAAGATTATTGCTGTCCTTATCTTTATAGCGAATCTTCAGGCAGCTTTTTCAATTTATGTAACGAATGGAAATATTTTCATTTTACTTGGGTGCCTATTGGTCCTTACGGCAGGTCTAAGCCTCGTCAGAGAGGTAAAAGGTGTTATTAGCATTATTGTGTTATGGCTCATTGCTATCCCTTTGCTCACTTTTTTTGTCCCCATGCCTATCCATCCTTTGGCTTTTTTTATTTCTTATTCCACGGCCATATTTGTGGGAGTCAATGCCTATGTGGGCTATGTGGAGTCGGTTCAAAAGATTGCTGAATCAAAAGAGTTATCAGTTACGATACTACAAGCGATGTCTGAGGGTGTTATTCTGCACGATACCGATCTCTCAATTCAACTTTTGAATCCCGCCGTTTGTAAGATCTTGGCCCTGACACCGGATCAAATACGTGGAAAGACAAATTTTGATCCCCAATGGAAAACCTTGAATTTAGATAATACCGAACTCAAACCTACTGAGCATCCCTCGTATGTGGCTTATAAAACCCAAAAGCCTATTTATAATTTTCCCCTTAAGCTTAGAAAAGGAAATGGAGAGTTCGCGTTGATATCTGTCACGGCTATTCCTGTTTTAGAGAAGGCCATAAATCCACATCAGCCCAAAGTATTAGTGACCATACAAGATAACACGGAAAGAGAACTTGCAACTCAGAAGTTAAATGATCAGAAGGCCTTACTAATCAATTCTGCTAAATTAAGTGCACTGGGAGAGATGGCCGCTGGAATTGCCCATGAAATCAATAATCCTCTCGCCATTTTGCAGGGGCGCTTAATGCAAATGAAAGATTATATCTCTGATAATCCAAAGGCGCTCCAATTAACGGATCAAATGGAAGATGTGATATTTAGAATTACTGATATTGTGCAATCCATGCGCTCAATATCTAGAGGAAATAATAATCAAAAATTCACGGACGTGAATTTAGAAATTGTTCTAAAAGATGTCATGAATATCTCTCGCCAACTGATTAGAGAAAAAAATATCACTCTTGATCTGGAAGGAATCTCACCCATTCTCGTCAATGGCCATTTTGGTCAGATCTCTCAAGTGATGTTGAATTTTATTCAAAATGCGATTGATGCCTTAAGTGAAACTCAAGATCCGTATTTAAGAATAAAATTTGAGCAAATTGAGGGCCATGTAAAAGTTATCATCACGAACAAGGGCGTGATTGCCCCGGATATCCTCTCAAAATTAGGTCAGCCTTTTTTCACGACTAAGCCCGTGGGCAAGGGAACTGGGCTAGGTCTTTCAATTTCCCGCTCGATTATTGAAGCTCATCAAGGAAGTTTCTCGATTTCATGTTCAGAAATTGATACTCATGTGGAGTTTCAATTACCTTTAAAGGTTTAATATGATGTCTATTCTTTTTGCTCTACTTTCTTCTTTGTTGGCGTATGCCATTCCAGAATCCAATTATGCTCAGGATTATCAAAAAATTATTCGCCCATTTTGGGCTCAGTTTGAAAATAATGACTTTAAAGGTGAAAAGAATATTGAAATTCATTTTGCTCATTGGTCTTCATCACAAGCGGCCAGACGCTGTTTAGTGATACTACCTGGGCGAAGTGAGCCGATTGAAAAATATGCTGAGTTTATGCATTCAATTGAGCAAAAATTATCTGGGCAATTTCACTATTTCCTCATGGATCATCGTGGACAGGGACTATCGGGAAGAATGCTCGAGGATTCTCAGATTGGATATGTCGATCAGTTTAAGAATTACTCTCTGGATGTTGAAAGTTTATTTAATAACATTTTAAGTAAGTATGAATGCCATGAGAAAATTCTCTTTGCTCATTCGATGGGCGGAGGAATTGCAGTTGATTTTGTCCAAAAAAATCCACACCTGGTTGATCGTCTTCTTCTCACATCGCCTATGCTTAAAATTCTGACGAAGCCCTACTCTTACCCTGTAGCGAGAATTCTTATAGAAGGATTTATGCTTGCAGGAAAGGGCAATAAGTATTCAGTTGGACAAGGTCCGTTTGAAGAAAATCAGAGTTTCGCATCTAATAATGTCACTCACTCAGAAGTTCGCTTCAAGCAATCACTTGAAATATTTGCTCAAAATCCTAAAACTAAATTGGGCGGAGCTTCGAATCGATGGATTCATGAAACAATGAATGGGACAAAAAAAATTCGCAACGCTTATAGTGAAGTGATTATTCCAACACTATTGTTTACCGCTGGTGATGAGCAGTATTCAAATGCACAAGAGATGATTAAGTTTTGCCAAGAAGCTGCTTCATGTAAGAATGTTTTTTTTCAAAATGCTCGTCATGAAATCGCGATGGAGTCAGACTCGATTAGGGATCTTTTCATGTCTGAGGTCTTGAGGTTTTTGAAATAAAAAAGGACCGCCGAAGCGATCCTTGATTTATTTTAGATGGCGGGAGAGACGGGACTCGAACCCGCGGCCTTCTGCGTGACAGGCAGACGTTATAACCAACTTAACTACTCCCCCGAACCTGAGCATTGAATATAGGGAGCCACTAAAAAACCGTCAAGCAAAAATCCCTGTTTGACGCTGCGTCAACGCTTCAATCTCTAGGCACGGATTTAGGTCCATGTTAAATTTAGAGCTCTTAAAGAGAAGAGGTTGAATGAATAGCGTATTTATCACTGGCGGAACATCCGGGATCGGCCTTGAGCTCGCCAAGATCTATCTGTCTAAAGGCTGGAAAGTCGGCGTATGTGGACGCGATAAAGAAAAATTTCACCAAAATTTTGAAGCCAAGAGAGATAACATTCACTTTTATCCTGTCGATGTGGCCGATCGTGAAGCCCTGAAAGCGGCTATTCTAAATTTCTCTAAACCAACCGGTCTCTCTCTCTTGGTGGCCAGTGCAGGGATGTCGTATCCACATAAGTCAAAAATTCCAGATTTTGAGCGCACCTACAGAATGGTTCACGTTAATCTTCTTGGTTTAATGTATGCCTTTGAAGCCGCATTAGAAATTATGATTCCTCAAGGCTCGGGCCAGCTCGTAGGGATCTCCTCTCTCGCAGGATTTAACGGATTTCCTGGGATATCTGGCTATAGTGCTACTAAATCAGGAGTTATCAAGTTTTGCGAAACCTTATCGATGGATCTGAAGCCACTTGGCATTCATGTGGGTTGTGTTTGTCCGGGCTTTATTGATACCCCTCTGACAAAAAACAATCATCACCCTATGCCGTTTTTAATGAGTGCCCATAAAGCTGGGATGATTATTTATCGCTCTATTGAAAGAAAAAAACACTTAACAGTATTCCCCTTCTTCTTTGGTGTGCTTGTTCGTGTTTTGGCGATACTTCCTCGTTTTATTTATAGAAGAGTGATGGGAACCAAAGCCATTAATTATAGTAAAGAGAATCAGAAGGAGATTTCAAAATGAAATTTTTATTTCTTTTATCACTTTTAGTTATGGTTGCTTGTCAAAAGCAAGAAGCTTCTACACCTCAATCAAATACCTCAATGGTTAAGGTCGAAGAAGATTGCGATCAAAAAGCCAAAGAAGCTCAGAAAGTAGAAATTAAAGAAGAAGGCATTTCTTTATCTGAAGGAAATACCGGGTGCACTCTTGATGAGGCTCAGAAATAGCGACCCCACCAAGCAGAGTTGATCATCTCACTCCAGAGTAAATTTCCAGTAATGGAGAGAAGCCAAGCAAACAGAATGGCGTAGCTCACACCAAGTGTGACAAGTAAAAAGTCATCTTCAAGCATTCCAAGACAGATAAAAAATATGCCTATGGCCGGAAGAAAATTGCTACTTGGAAGAGGAAGGGGAAGCGAGAGGAAGGCAGCTAAAAAGACAAGAGAGAGGCCGGCCAAAATTTTTAAAATCTTATGCTGAAGGAATTCCTCCCCACGAACTTTTACCAACCAGCCAATCCAAGGAAATATTTTTTTTGCCCCTCTGACAAATGTCGCGACTTTCTCAGGTGATAATTCAATTTCACGCATTTTCTTTGTAAGTAAGGGTTTGCCGCTAACGGCCAGACCAATGCCTTGAAGAATTATGACAAAACCTAGTACGGTCGAAAGACCTGGGATTGGAATAGGTTGCATAAAAGGGAGAACACAGACAAGAGAGAGAAAGACCAAGCCTTTACCTTTAAGTTTGTCGGCTATTTCTCCAAGTGTTATGACGCCATCCTCTAAAAGGTGGTTCATTTCGCTTAAAAATCGACTTTCTTTATTCACCGCAATCCTTCAGAAAATATAAAGAGATCCTTCATCTTTTTCACAGGGCTTTTTATCCTGAGATCATTTAAACTGATCCAAACTGTTTTGCCAATGTGAGGACTTATGGAAGCGACGTCATTAACTGTGTGGGTTTCATTTATATCCTTTATCCTTTGCGTACTTGCATTAGATTTAGGTGTTTTTCACAAAAAAAGTCATGCCGTAAATTTTAAAGAAGCTATTCTTTGGTCGGTCGTCTGGGTCTCTCTGGCACTCGTATTTAGTTTAGTCATTCTGCGTTGGCATGGAGAGGAAAGTTTCAAACTATTCATCACAGGTTATGTGATAGAGAAGTCCTTATCTGTGGATAATCTCTTCGTATTCCTTCTCATCTTTACCTATTTCAAAATTCCCAATCAGTACCAGCATAAAATTCTTTTCTACGGAATTCTTGGAGCCCTTATCATGAGAGCTCTCTTCATCGGAGCCGGAATTGCCATTATTAGACAATTCTCTTGGGCCATATATGTGTTTGGTGGTTTCCTTGTTTTCACAGGAATTAAAATGCTCATTCCTGGAGAAGACGAGCCCCATTTAGAGAACAATAAAATCATAAGATGGACTAAAAAGATTTTTCCGACGAGCTACAATCTTGATGGTGACAAATTTTTTACAATAGAAAATGGGAAGAGAATGGTGACCCCACTTTTTATTACCCTGATTTTTGTGGAGATATCGGATGTCCTGTTTGCTGTGGATTCTATTCCCGCCATTATCGGCATAACAGATGACCCTTTTTTAGTTTTCTCATCTAACGTCTTTGCTATTCTAGGTCTTAGATCCCTCTATTTTGCCTTAAAAGGCTTCGCAGACATTTTTCACTATTTGAAATACGGGCTCTCTTTAATTTTGATATTTATTGGTGCGAAGATGTGTGCTTCTTATTGGTACCATGTTCCAGTATGGGTCACCATGACTGTGATCTTCTCAGTTTTAATTTTGTCGATGCTAGCAAGTCTGTATTTCAAAGAGAAAGCTAATACTGATAATTGATCTCGACGGTTTGGTTGCCACCTTTATCGTCGGGAATGTTAGAGAGGCCTCTGTATTTTACGAGCTTTCCATCATCGCTGTACCAAACTTCAAGTAGTGGGGCAAAAAGTCTCAGAAGAGCACTTTGTGCTTTGATGTTGTATTTACGCAATCCATTTTCACGGCCAGAGAAATTAACCAGAAAGCTGTAATAATCAAGTTTCCCTGGGATTAGGATTGCGATTGGAATTTCTTTCTTTTCAAATTCATCTAAGTGGTCTCGCATGTAATAGTGAAGACCTTGTCCCCCCATGATGAGTTTACCTTGAGCATAATCTTTATCTAGGATTTCAGTTCTTATTTTCTCGCCCTTCTCTTGGTCCCACATCATGGGGACTTGATTATCCCATTTGACTCCGTATTTTCTGCCGCTTCTCATGTCAATGAATTCATTCTCTGCATTGGTGATACTTTTGGTAAAATCGGAGGTAAGAGAGGCGATGAGGGTTCCGTCAGTTTTCTTATATAAAGTTTTCGCTGAAAGGGGTTTGTTATTATCAAAAACTACTTCATGAAATTCAGTGTAGACGACTTTCCCATCTAGGGTGGCAACACCTTGATAGTTTTCTGTGACAGCGGCAGCATATAAAGTGCTGATAAAAAAAAGTAAAATCATTAATTATCCTTTTTTGTATGCCACCAAGCCCAGAGAATAAATACCAATTGAAAGGGCAGGCGAATCCAGGCCACAGAAGATGGTATACCCATCGGGATCCCATCGTTAAGAGCGACATAAATATTAGCAGGAAAAACAATAACCAATATAGCAATGATCAGGAAGGAAGATTGGCGAGAATAACTTGTGAAAAGACCTATTCCTGCAATGATTTCTAAAATACCTGAGAAAAGGTGCAAAAAATGGGGATAGGGTAGAAGAGGAGGCATGGCCTTCATGTAGAATTCTGGGTTTATAAAATGATTTAAGCCGGCCATGATATAAAATATGGCCAGGATAGCTTTAGAAATCAGTTTTAAATCTATTTTTGGGATGGCAATTTTACCTATTGTTCTCTTCATGCCATTGATTACGCTATAATTTAAAAAAGGTTACTTTCATGAAGATATGTCTAGCATTGCTGATTACTTTGGTTTCGTTTGCGGCTTCTGCAATCACTTGCGATATGAGTTCCAACGGAAACACCACGCAGGTTCAAATCATTCAGGGAATCAACTCGACAAGCGTCCTTCTTGGTGAGGAGCCTGTTGAGGATTGCGTTCGCATAAGTAGTGTAAAATATTCACCCCTCGTCCGTTGCGGCTCGACTGAAGATGCCATGTATTTTGGTATAAACGGTAAGTCTGGATTGGTTTACGCGAGTTTTGGCACAGTTGCACAGCTTAAGAATTGTCGCTAGATCATAAGACGATCACTATCTAATTTTTGTATTACACGCTCAGCGCTGATAGGCGTAAAAGACCTTATTCAAACCTGAGGAGTCTCCCCATGAAAGCCATTATCGCTTTAGTCTGTCTTTTTGTCGCTCTAAGTGCTTTTGCCCAAGGCAAATGTGAAAAAGAAGCAAAAAAATTCGGCTACCAAGCCGCTAATCAAACTTTTGGAATGGAGTCCGAGGAATCTCGCTCTGTTTGTGGCGCAACACTTTTAGATAATGGTGACTTTATCGAGACCTACATCGTAGGAATTTCTGATGAAGTAGAGCCTTCAGAGTTTATTGTTATTTTAGATAAGAAAACATGCAAAAAGAAATTTGCGGCCGTCTCGAAGGATTCAGCCAGCCGCTTTGATTACAGTGACAATTGCAAAAAATACTAAGTTGTTCTTCCAAAATACAATAGGGCAAGGCCCACTAGGGCCGGCCCAGCTTGTATTAAAAATATTCTTGGCGACACACTAAATCCTCCAAACACACCAGCAACAAAGACGCATCCTAAAAAAAACATAGATATTTGTCGACTGGCCTCAGGCTGTGAGTGGATGAGTGACCAAAATAAACCTGCAGCCAGAAATCCATTATACAAACCTTGATTGGCCGCTAGAACCTTTGATTGCTCAGCTTGCTCTAGAGTTTGTCGAAATATTTTAAGTCCATAAGGATGAGTCCAAAGAAACATCTCTAAAACTAGAAAACCGATATGTTGAAGTACAACAAAACCAACAACAATTTTACTAAGAATAATCATTTAATCCTCTTGAATTCATATTTTGTTTGGCCCGCATCTAAAAGAAGGGTGCCGTCTTTTTGAAGTTGAAAATGAAAACTTCCAGACCAAGGAGCTGAGATGAGAACAAATGTATTTTCTTGTTTGGTCATTGAAGCCAAACCACTTTTCCATTCACCAAAATCTGCAACGTAGTCTTTATTATTCTTTTCAATTTTCATTATACCTAATTCATTCGACTTCCAATCCCCAATAAGGGGTTCAAGCCATTTCGTCTTCGAAGTTGAATCACTGATTTCTGCTCGCATTTTTGAGAAGCTTTGTTGAATGAGATTAAGTCTAAATTGAAGATTTTTATGAGACTCACGCTTTGCCTCAAAGAGAACTTCAAAAACTTTTTGCTTAAATAAGCTTCGAAGAGGGGAGCTTCCCGCATTACTCAAAAGAGCCCAGCCAATATTTTGGTTTGGTAAGAAAATCATCTCAGAGGTGAAGCCAAGGGTATTGCCTCCATGGCCAATCGTTTTAATGCCTTTGAAATCATCGATAAACAAACCAAGTCCATAATGCGCTTTCTCATCCACCTTAACTCCTGGAGTTCGGCGCTTCTCTAAATTCTCTACTGTAAGAATTCTTTCCTCATTTATTTTTCCATTATTTAATTCAAACAAAATATACTGAATCAAATCTGTGGCCGTAGACCAGATGGCACCAGCTGGAGCCACAGCATAAACCATATCATCCATCTCTTGTGGGATTGGATCGATTCGATTGTTTATATTAAGTGCGTGAGGAGAAGCTGTGGAGTCATCTTTTAAAGGATGAATTCGAGTGTTTTTCATTGAAAGTGGTATGAAAACTTCCTGATTCATTGCTTTATCGTAGGCTGCATCCAGTGTGAGTGAGGGAAAGAGTGCATGGGCTGCGGCATATCCCCCAGCTGCGACGAGGAGATTTGAGTATTGAAACGTTTCTCCGAAATCTGTTGTTGGGGACATTGATTTGAGTTGAGCCAATCTCTCTTCTGCTGAAATTCCACTGTACTCAAAAATAAAATCTAAATCCCTTCTTGGCATCCCCGTACAAGCACAAGCTGTGTGCTTGAGTTGAAGCTTTTGAGAAACGTCTTTATCTTTAAGAGTGAAAGAAGGAAGAATTTTATACAAAGGCTCATCCCAGGAGAGAATCTTTTTATCAACAAGTCTTGCTTCCAGTAGAGTCGTGAGAGGTTTTGTTGTGGAACCAATCATAAAGAGCGTATTTGAGGAGATCTTCTCTTTGCTGCCAAGTTTTACAACGCCAAATGATTTCTCCCAAACCATCTTACCATTTTGAACCATGGCGATTTGGAGTCCTGGAATTTTTAAGTCTCTCATGCTTGATTGCAGGAATTGATCTAAAATTCTTATTTCTTTATCAGTAATAAGCTTCGCCTCTTTATCACTTAAAATTTCTTCTTTTAAGTCATCAGGCTTCCAGCTTTGTGCCATTAATTGAAGTTGGGCTCCTCTTTTTTGGAGAGTGGAATACTTGCCATCAATTAATGTGACGTAAGCCTTTCCCTTATAAAGACCGTAGTCGGCTGCAATAAGGCGGGATTCTTTGATTGGGACCTCGTAGGAGATTTTATGGATGGCTTCCCACCCTTTAGTCGCAGGTGGAGAGACGAGCTGATCAATCTTTAATTTAAATGTAGGATCAATCTTTCTCCACGCCTTGAGGAAAATGTCATTTGGCTTACCAAGTGCAGGTAAAATCAAAAAATACATTTTGAGATCATTTTCTGGAGAAATCAGAGAATGAAAATGTTTAGACTCCTCAATTGTCCAGGGTTCAACGGCTCTATAGGAAGTATTGTCGTACTTACGATTCACTTCACCTTTAATAACAAGGGCAAAAGAGTTGAATGAGATCAAAAGAATCAATAAAGATAAATATTTCATTTAAAGATTCTATCTTGATTTGAATTTCAGGCAAAAAAAAAGGGCCCTTTCGGGCCCTTTAGAGTTCTGTATTTAAAAATTACTGAACTGAAGGCTTGAACCAGCAAAGTGGACGAGTTCCCATTTTGTGGCCAGTTGATGGATGGCAAGTGCCTTTGACTTCATCTTTTTGATCAACTTCTTCGCCAGTTGTCTTTTCGCAAAGAGCACCTTGGAAGTATGTATCAAGACGGCACTGGTGAGCAGGGTGAGCGTCATCAGTCTTGCTCACTACGTTTGTGTCTGGAGTGTCGAATTGAGCTTCTGGCTGGTTACGAAGAGCAGCAAATAAGCCTGCTACTGAAACACCGGCCATACCGCCGCGGATACAAATGTTGCGCTCGTTTTCTTCGTTAAATTGAGCAGCACACTTCTCAGAGAGAAGAGTTGGAGCATTTAACTTCGCAACGATCGCTGCATTGTTGTCGTTAAGAAAGCGCATACGAAGACACTTAAGTGTCGCGTAGTAATCAGCTTGGCCTTCGTTCGAAGCCCAACGGTTGAATCCGAAGATTCCAGCCACTTTTGGAGCTCCACCGAGTTGGTGACCAATTTCGTGACAAAGAACGAGGGCAAATCCGTCTTCAGTAATTGTTGAGTGACGAGCAAGACCGCCATACATATTCACTAACCAAGTTGAGCCAGAACGTGATGCGTTAGCATTAACAGTCCCATCATCCCACTTGCGAGCAATGCTTAGTTTGCCGCCCATAGCTGAAACGATTGGAGTGTACATGGCTTCTAGCTTATCAATAACGTCATTGAATTGAGCTTCAGAGAGACCGCCTGCATCTTTAGAGTCTGCAGCGATGTACATGTCGTTTTCTGGAAGAAAACCTGTAGAACCATCTTCTGTACAAGCAAAAGCTGGTACGATGAAGAGAGCTGATAAAACGATTGATAAAAATTTCATTCTTTCTCCTGTTAAGATTATCCTTAATCTTTTGTGGAATTATTGAATGATGAATGAAAGTGGATCGTCATCAAGAAGTTAGGGTTAGGTTATGGATGTCAGAAAGAATAAGAAATAACAGGCTGTGAAGTGCTTGTTTGAGGGGTGAAACAGTGGGTAAGCAGGGATGGATTTTTGGGAAGTCGGCAGATCTCTTAGTATTTTCGCTCCCTGTTATTATTTGTGCTCTGTATAGTTTCATTGGGCAGAGGCTTTTTAATGAATTGATTCCTCCTTCGATTTATTTCTTACCGCTTCTTTTTTTACTCGATACTCCCCATATTCTGTTCACACTATTTGCGGCATCGACCTCTGTTCCTACTGAGTCCAAAAATTGGCTAAAATTTGGATCATTGGCCCTCGTCTTGTTTTTCTTTGGAGTTTATCAAACTGAGTATTGGTATCTCGCTCATATTGTGATTGCCCATCTCGCGGCTTGGCATTTTATGAAACAGCAACAGGCTTGGTTTTATATTGCTCAGGGTAGAGGTGATCGTATTACGAGCATAGAAAAGTGGATTGGTAAAATTTCAATTAATGGTGTGACCTGGGCGCCATTATTGATGAGCCTTTGCCACAAATCCGCCTTTGGTTGGTATATGCCCAACGATCTGATCATTCTTCCTTGGGCATGGCATGTCTATTTGAAAGGTGTTTTTCTTTTGAGCATAGTGATTTATTTTTTGTTTTATCTTTTCAAGGCTTTTAAAGAAAACAAAGTTAATCTTGCTCAACATAATGTGTGGTTGTGTGCAGTGATAATTTGGGGGAGTGCTCGAGCCTTTGGTTCACCCTATTCGGGAATTGTATTTCAAATCATTCCCCATTCAGTTCCCTATCTATTCTTGATCTATCGATATTTAAATTCTCAGAAAAAAATAAATAACTACAAATTTTTAAAACAAATATCTGCCTTTAAATTGTGTCTCGGTTTATATCTTGTTTTTGTCATTTACAGAATTTCAAAGGAGTTCGTTGTACTTAATTGGTTTAGCACAACGATCGATTATGGATACCTAGAGCCCTCCGCATTCTATCCAGTTGCCATTATTTTCACGGCACTCCATTTCTACATTGATATGTTTTACTGGAATCGAAAGAACAATCCTGGCTGGACGATGGCCCTTAATGCCTCTTCTTAGTGGCATTTTCTAATCGAAACTCAATGAAATCAAAAGCTCACACCAATTTGGCTCTATAAAAGCAAGGACTTAGCTCGCGGCTAAATTTACTGTGATTGGAATTTTATTGAGAGAGGTTATGATTGGAAGGGTAAAAACTGACTCGGGAGAGCCTATGCGTTTTATTATCACTACTATTTTACTCAGCTTACTCTCATCACTCTCGTTTGCAGCGATGGAGTGTGTACCTACTGATTCGGAAGCAGGTTTAGCGACATGCGCTCCTGTTCCTGGTGACGATGTCCCCTCGGCCAACGGTTGCTCTTCCCCTTCAGGAGAGCAAACAAGCACGGCCGATGAAATAGCCAATGAATATGCGCAATCAGATGCACCGGTGATGTGTGATGAAACTGTTTGGGGGAAAAAAGGTGAAGCCCTAGATGAAAAAGCCAAAGAGAAAAAACTTAAAGAACTAGCTAAGCAATGTAAGAAAGAAGCGAAGGCTTACAAAAAAGCTGTTTTGAATAGTTTGATGAAAGATGGAAAACTGGGGCAAGCGCTGCAAGTTGTTTTCAAAAGAAAGCGTAAAATCATGAGAGGTTCTGGTCAAAATGGTGACCTGAAATTAGATGCAGATATTGCTCAAATGACTCCAGCTCAAATTAAAGCTTTCATTATGGATGAGATGAAGAAGAAGTATCCTGATGCAGACAAAGTAGATAAGAAAGGCCGAACGATAGCTCAATCGAATACGACACCATTCAATATGATGATCAAAGCTAAAAATGGAAAACTTTGTAAGATTTCTGCGAATGATTTTCCTAAAGAAGAACCCTTTGCTCCTAAGGAGTGTTTGCTCTGTGAGCCTATCGATATTCAGTCAAGCTTTACAAGTGATTGCTCCTATATGGTCAACCCCTCTCAAGGGCTAACAGAAAGTGTGGCTCATGAAATTATGGGGATTAACTCTTCAAACCAAAAAGAATTTTGCCAACCAGAAGATATGGCAAAGGCTAAGAATGATCTATCTGAGATTAATAAATTGGCCGGTAAACTTTGTGACAAGGCCAAAGAAGGTAAAGAGCCAAGCTTAACAATAGAAACGGCTAGAAACCTTTTTAATGACAAAACTCCACAACTTGCACTTAAACGAGGCCAATTTATTCAAAAATATTTGCAATATCATTTGAAGAAAAATTGTAAAATCGATGGAGAAATTCCTTCTTGGATCGAAGATCAAAATGAGTTTGCTGAAAATATTAAAGTTCAATCCCCTGTGTATGGAGAAACAGCAAACAACTTCGATGGCTGGAAAGAAGGCGACTATGGGCCATCACCCTATGCAGCAACTCCAGGTGAGTCTGAGACAGAAATTTTGAAATATCAAAAAAATATGGCCCGTGAAAAAGCAGATCTCATTACACAAAGAGATGCAAAGAAGCTTGAGTTAAAAACGGTCAAAGATGAGATCGCTGGACTTGTGAAAGAGATTAAAGGATCTGGATCTAATAATGGTATGGAAGCGATGTACGCTAAAATCAAAGCGGATCTTCCTAATGTACAAAAAAATAATCCAAGTCTGGTTGACCCAATGTCTCAGCAGTTAACTGAATTGGGGAATCAAGCCCTCGCTAATTATAATAAAAAACATTTTCTTCAGCAGAAAGCTTCTGATCTAGAAACAAAAATTCAAGTCTTGGAGAAAAAGATTTCAGAGCATGATCAGAAATCTAACAGCAAAGTAGCGGCTCTCAAGGGCTATTATCAAAACCCTGCTCAAGGGGATAAAGCCGTTTTCGAAGAATTTAAAATGGTTCGCATCAAAGGGGAAGAGGATCAAGAAGATGAAGAGCTTCCTCCAGTAGCCGCAGAATTTGATGCTGATGTGAAAAAATCCCTCAATGCTGCACTCAAGCTTCAAACTTACTCATGTCAGCTCAATGCGATTGAAACTCATAAGGCAAGTATTGAGGGAGTTCTTAAAGGCGCTCTTAAAGTCGTGACGATAGCTACACTTCCAGTTGTTGCAGCTGGTGGAGCTGTGGCCGCGTCCGCTGCGATGCCTTTTACGACGACCTGGAGTTTGCTCTGTAAAGGTTGTGGGGATCCAGGAAGTACGCCTCCAATACTGCAGCTTGGTAACCTCACTATGCTCGATCTCTCAAAAAGCGGCAGATCAAGAGCTTGGGGCGATACCAAGGAATTTGTAAGAAATTATGTTAATTGGGGCGGCACTCTAAAAATTAAAAATAATAAGAATGTTACGCTTCATGATTTGAAGAAATACCATCCGACTTGGGATCTAAGCTCCCCTGAAGAGCAAGGCAATGTCGTGGATGAGTATTTTAAAAAGAATTTCCCGCAGGAGTTCGCCGCTTCTTTAGGTCAACAAGATACTCCAGCTGTGGCCTGCAGTTCGAGTGAGGTCGCAAAGACTCCTGGAGCGATTCCGGTTGGTGCTCAGCCTACAGTTCCTTCATCAGCCTCACAGCAATAGTGGACTTAGTGATGCCTTAAAATAAAAGCCAGCTTTAGTAGCTGGCTTTTTATTTTAATTGTATAGTGAAGCATGTTCAAATTTATTACAAAAAGTTTCCTTAAGACTTTCGAGCAAAAATCTATCCCAAGCCTTGATGGCATAAGAGCTTTGAGTTGTGTTTTGGTTATTTTGGGACATCTGAGCTATCTTTATGTTGATTTTTTCACGAAACACCTTGGTCATACCTGGGGAACTTCATTAGCTTTTGCCATAGGAAATCAATATGCCGGAGTCACTTTCTTTTTTGTTTTAAGTGGTTTTCTCATTACGAACATTCTTTTGACTGAAATAAAGAGAACTGGTGTTATTGATTTTAGAACATTTTTTTTGAAACGAGTTTTTAGAATATTTCCAGCTTACTATTTTTATTTTTTTGCGATTGTATTGTTTTATCAATTCAATCAATGGACAACTTATTCAAGCCAGGATGTTTGGTCGATATTAACTTATACTCATAATTATTTTTCAGATAAAAACCCTTGGCATCTAGGACATTTCTGGTCACTTGCTGTCGAGGAGCAGTTTTATATTTTTTGGCCAATCGTTTTTTTGTTAAGTTATCGTAAGATGGGAATCAAACTACCAATTCTAATTGTCTTGATTTCACCTTTGTTAAGAGTGATGACCTATTTCTTGTTTCCAGATCTAAGGGGGCGAATATCAATAATGACCCATACTCGAATGGATTCGTTATTAATAGGATGTGCATTGGCTTACCTCTATCAGGCTAATCACTTTTTGGTTTTTTATAATTTTATAAAAAAATACAAATTGCACTTTCTGGCTTTCTTGCAGATTTTTTTCTTCTCTCGAATATTTAACACTCTCTTCAAAGGTGCATATAATTTAACATTAGGATTTACTCTTGATGAGTTGAGTATGTGCGTTTTGATTGTGTTTTTAACGAATAAAGAAAATATATTATTTAAATGGTTTAACAATCCGATCGTTATTCATTTGGGTGTGTTGAGTTACAGCATCTATTTGTGGCAAATGCCTTTTGTTTGGAAAGAGCTTGGCATGGCCAATCTGGTTCTAAGAATTGTTGGAATTTATGTTTGCGCTTTATTAAGTTTTATTTTTGTTGAGTCTCCATTTATGGAGTTGAGGAAAAAAATGGTGCCCGGAAGCCATACAAACTAATAAAAGAAAATTCAGTCTTTAATTTTCAAATGCTCTTGGCAATTTTTTTGTAACAATGTTGCGGCGCTCCTCTCTAGACATTGCTTGTGAGGGTTCTTACAGTAATAGCTTAAAAGGGAAACCTCATGAGAATGCTCTACAACGTATGTCGTTTGTTACTCTTAATTTTTTATTCGCCTACAATTCGAATTACAAAAAAATTTCCAAAATATTGGGACCGGCTACGACTTTATAAATATGAACTAGAGAGGGGAAATCTTTTTGGTAAAAAGGAATTTTTTAGGCTTCATTCATTTAAGTGTCAAAGCTTAAAAACGTTCAAAATGTTTCTTCGTACCCCTGGAAAAATTGAAGATCAGATTATTGCTTTAGGCAAATTTGAAAATCACATTACTCAAATCATGCCTCAATTCATAAAGCCTGATACTGTTTTTCTTGATGTAGGTGCAAATATTGGTTTTCACTCTTTAAATGTTCTTGCACATGAACCATCAGCAGAAGCTTATTGTTTTGAACCTAATCCAGAGATTAAAAATGAATTAGATCGAAATATTAGACTAAATGACTTTCAAAATAGAGTTTTCACTCAGTCCATTGCTTTAAGTGATATTGAAGGGGAGTTTGATTTCTATGTCATGCCTCAGTCCGAAATGAATCGCGGGACTTCTAGTCTAATTCCGGAGGCTGTAAATTCTAAGTTTTTAAAAATTAAATTAAAAAACATTTAAAGCTGCAATTATTTCTCGAAGCAAAACATTTGTATACAATTAAGATGGATAAGTTGATGGTAGTAAAATTTTCCCTACAGGAGATTGAAGCTTTATAAACTGGTTTCTCCT
>JAIEMA010000033.1 GCA_019752535.1 Bacteriovoracaceae bacterium | reverse complement strand
AATCCGCAAGTGACAGGTGTCGATCTCTTTGGCTCCGGAAGTATGAGCGAGATTAATTTTTCTGAAAATCACATCGTCATGATGAGCAATAACTTGTCACTCCGTGTGGGGCTAAAGAAATTGAGTTTTGATCAAGTGATAAAAAAAGAGATTAGTGGAAATATCATTCTTATAAAAATTAAAGCGCAGTGTGAAAACATAAAGCTGACTATTCCTCAGTTTAAATTTGAGCTTAAGGCCAAGAATGTTGTTCTTGGAGAGGCGCAGTGGCGGCCAGAGATTGAATCGAGTGCCCTCCGCATTCCCTCAAAAGGATGGACCCTTGAGCCATTTCATTGCAGTGGACTGGATGGAATTGATGCTCAGATCACTGAGCTTGTGAGATCAAACCTCACTGAGACAGCTGAACTCAATCATTTCATTGAGGGATGGCTGGCTTCTCAACTTCAAAGTCTCTGGATTGAGAGTCTTGATAAGATATTCAAGCTCAACGCTCAGGGAATGAAGATTACTCGCATTGATGCTCCAAGAGCATTAGGTCTAGTTGCTGTGGGTGAAATGCCTATCAAAAGAAACCTCGAGATCCGTATAAGAGAAGTTCAGCTCGATGAAGTGTCTTCAGTTAAACCTCAGTTAGTGTTTTCTCAAGAAGGATTTGCGGCCATTCTAGAAGATAATCTCTGGAAGCAAGTCCCTGCATCCTATAATCTGCAAAATAATGCGAGTTTTAAAAAGCTTATGAACTCGCGATTCCTGCAATCATTCGTCTGGCCTGACTTAAAACGCTACCCAAGCAATACACCTTTCTATGTCATGCCAGATCCAGAAAATTCAGCACTTCTTTTAGAAAAGGATAATTCAAATAATCTAAGACTCCACATGAGAGCTCTCGGTACATTACAAACAACTATTCAATACGCTCAAATCACCTATCTGAATTGGGACTTAAATCTTACGGCCCCTCTCTCTCTCACACTCAATCAAGGAGACTTAAGTCTTAAGACAGGGAATGCGACCTCAAGTCTGAATTGGTACTTCTCTCCTTTTTATAGCTTACTTTATAAACCGGAACCAAAAATTGATACCTCCGTTATGGAGCCCTCTATTAGAGGACTGTTTGAAAATGTGAGTGTCATCCAAAAGCTTCCTTCTTTAAATTTTAATAATCGCGAATATAAGCTCAATCAATTAAGACAAACCAATGACCTCATCACCATGGACTGGCAATGATTACAAAACTAATGACCCTGCTCTATTTAGCTCTAGGTCTCACATTTGTGGGGGGCCTTATCGAAGTGAAGAATATCAAGACACAATATTCACTCGACCAATTCTTTCCGAAAAAACATGAATTGCTTGAAAATCATGAAAGACTGCAAAAGAAATATCGCCTCCATGAGAGTTCTCCCTACATTTATGTGATTACGGCACAAGAAGAAGATTATTGGCTTAATCCTCAAAATATAAAAAACCTGAAGAAGCTCACAGAAAATTTGCAATACCAAGACCAGGTCTCAAAAGTCATCACGATGACAAGCATTGAAGGGGCTTCTCTAGAAGGGGAAGATCTCATCATTGGAAGTGCTTTTGATAGGATCTTGCCTGGGAGCTGGAAGAGAGAAATCCCTGAGAATCAACTCATCTATCCAATGCTTATAAGTAATGATTTTAAATCAACACTCGTTATTGTAGAGCATGAGAAAGAATCTGTTGCCAAGAGAGAATTTGAGAATCGAATTCAAAAAACACTAATCGATCACTTCCCTCAGCAAAAAATATTATTTGGCGGCATTCCTGTCATTCAGAACACTCTTACAAAAATGATTCAGGATGAACTGACTCTTTTTTTAAGTCTTACTGGAATTATATTTTGCTTTCTCTTTTATGCCGTTTTCTCTCATTGGAGTGCCGTTGTCTCAGCCATTGTAACACTCGTTTATACGAACATCATCACTCTCGCGCTTTTGAGTCTCTTTAAAATACCGATGAATGCTATCTTGATTACAACACCAGTCATTATTAGCGTCTCGATGATAAGTCTTATTATTCACACCTTTCATCTTTGGGCCAATAATCGTCTGAAAAGAGACACTTTTGAAATGAAAGTCCAGAAATCACTTCTCACCATTAAGGAAGTCCTTCTGCCTAATATTTTAGGTGTGACTACAACAGCGGTGGGTTTCATGGCACTCTCGCCCTCTCCGATACCTCTACTTAAGCAATACGGCTACACCGTAACTTTGCTTCTTTTGTTTATTTCAATTCTCTCACAGGTTCTCCTGTTCTCACTTCTCCCGTTAGTGAATCCTCGCATGCGATCTTGGCTCTCAAGACCTGCACGCTGGAGTCTTGCTATACTTAAACATTCAAATAAAACAATTATCCTCTCGACTCTCCTCGTATCATTAGGTTTGTATTCACTTAATCATCTCAACTTCTCTAACCGCCTCTTTGATGACTTGCCTCAAGAAAATCCGATTCGTAAATCTAATGAATGGATTGATAAAACCTTCGGTGGATTAGTGAGTTTTGACATTAGCGTTCATTCAAACAAAGAGGGATACTGGAAAAAGCACAATTCGATCGAAAGACTCAATCAAGTCTCAGAAGAGATACGTAACCATCATCATGTCGGATCGGTCATAAATGTTGCAGATTTTTTTCAAGGATTTATCCCAAAATCTGATGCCAGCATTGCTGAAACCTTTTTCCTCTTTTCAATGGCCGAAAAAAATCCCCTTTTGGCTTTTTTATCTGAAGATGGAAAAGATACTCGCGTTGCCATAAAATTTAATGATCTTCCTACAAAAAGTCTTGATCAGACAAAGATATGGATACTTTCGAAACTAAAAGCAGAATTCCCAGAACTCTCATTCACTGTTGGAGGCCTCGCATCCTATGGACATGAAATCAATCAGGGAGTGGCCTCTCAGCTAGTTTATGACTTCTGGAAACCATTAGTATTGATCGGACTCTTTTTAGTTTTGATATTTAAATCCATTCGACTCGCTTTTACCGCCTGTCTTCCTAATTTAATTCCTCCCTTTGTTCTTATTCTCATGATGAGTCTAAATCAGACTCCTATCAAGCCAGGTCTTGCCTTAGTCTTTTCCATTGCATTGGGATTTGCCTTTAATAACACACTTTATATTTTAGCTCGCTTAAAGAAGTTTACTGATCTTAATGACCCTGAAGCACTTAAGCACGCTCTGCTGGCCGAGGGGAATCCTTGCCTTACTGAATCACTCTTTATGTTCTTTGGATTTTCAATCTTTCTATTTTCCGACTTTGACATGAATCAAAAATTTGGAGGATTTATGCTCGCTTCAGTCGTTTCTGGATTTTTGGCAGACTTGCTACTTCTGCCTTCAATCCTCAAGACTTTCCCAAGCCTCTATCAGAGCACATCACTTAATATTAAGTTTGAGAAATGGCGCTACTTTAGTGCCACTCTCATTCTTGTCTTGTTTGCAGGAGTCGCGTTTGCCGACGAAGCGAGTGAAATTTTGAAGCAATCAAGAAAAAATTTGGATGCCTTAGATGATCAGGCCAAAATTGAAATGACTATTGTTGAAAAAAATGGGGAGACAAAAGAGCGCCAGCTTTCACTACAAACGATAAGAAAAGAGGGCTTTTCTGTGATCGCTCGGATTCTAAGTCCGGCCGATATCAAAGATATGTCGTTCCTTGGTAATGTGGATGAAGAAGGTAATGAGACACAATATATCTATATGCCTTCCAGCGGCCAAATTAGAAGACTGGTTACGGGAAAGACGAAGGCAGGACTCTTAGGCTCGGAGATCAGCCCAGAAGACCTTAATTCACAGGCCATCAAAGGCGCGAGTGTAAAAAAATTAAAAGGGGACGCTCAATTTCACTGGATTGAACTCACTCCTGAAAATGGAACTTCGGACTACACTCATGTCGTAACGAAAATTGGCAAGAAAGATCTTCTCCCCCATTCAACTCATTACTATATTGGGAAAAAAATGAAAAAGACTGTTTCATTTGATCAGTATAAAAAAGTTGGATCGATTTGGCGGGCTCAAAAAATGTCTGTCAAAAATCATTTAAATGGTCGAGGGACAATTGTGCTGCTGTCTGACATCAAAGTGAATTCAGGTTTGAGTGCAGATGACTTTACTCAGTCGGCTTTAAAAGACAACTAGACGAGGTCTTCCATGGATTGGAAATCAGCAGCGTTTGCTGCCTTCATCATCACAACTGATGCAGTGGCCGACTGGAAATATAGTGGCAACGTGGCGCCTTATTTTAATGGTCTCAATTTTGGGACCTCTCATAATGTTCCCACCCAAAAGGCGGGCCTGCAAACAGAGCACAGGCTAGAGAAAAAAATTAACTCTCAGTTGAAATTTAAATCAGACATCTGGATTAGAACGGATTACAACGCTAGAGATGAAGTGGAGAGGTTTCAGTGGAACATTAAAAACCTCTATCTCCAATCTAAGTATAAAACGATGGCCCTTAAGCTTGGCTATCAAACGATGCAGACTGATGGCCCAGACATTATTAATCCAGCCGATATTGTGCATTCAAAAAACTGGGTTGATCCGACAAATCCTGTGTCACTTGGTTCTGCAGGTCTTTCACTCGCTCAAGAAAAAAATGCCTGGAGCTGGGAGATCCTCTATATCCCCTCACAAACTAAACCTGTTTTACCCGGGGCCCATAGCCCTTGGCTTCCAAGAGAAAATCGACTCCCTATCGAATCTCAAAATCTTGAATTGAGAATCCCAAACGATGTCACTTATCGCTACCTCTCAGCTGAAGAAATTAATCATGCTACCAGAAACAACGTGGCCGCGAAAATTGCGAGAAAGACCGAAAACTTAGAAATGCAACTCGTATACTACAACGGATTAGCGCAATCCCCTTTTCTTCTTACAGAGGTGAATGCCTCACTTATCTCCTTGTCTCCGAAACAAGTTCTCATGGTTGACGGGCCAGTCAAACTTAAACCTCTCTACTACCGCCAACAGGCCATGGCCGCTACCTTCCTTATTCCCTTCGAATCTTGGGCGATCAAAGGGGGTGCCAATATTCAAAAACCAGAAACGAATGATTCTCGCGTCCCTAAAGAAACCTATACCGGAGTGATCGGATTAGAGAAAAGTGTCGAGACACCAATTGGACTCATTACAGGGGTGATCGAACATGTGAGGCAGAAAAAATTAAATGAAAATCAAATTAGTTTTTTAAGATCTCTCTTTGAAGAAGCCTGGACGGCCGGAGTGAGAATCCCCTGGGGCGAAGAGACAACTTTCATGCTTGGTGGCGTTTATGATCAAGTCGGAGGCTCTTCAATTTATAAATTTAATGTAAATCGCAGGCTTTCAACATCTTTAACAATGGATTTTGGCACCCAACATATCCAAGGACCTCAAAAGACTCTCCTTGGTATATATCAAAAATATGATTCGGCTCAATTTAAGCTCGTTTATTCTTGGTAGATTTCATAAAACTTAAATAGGCAGAGGCACTGCTTGTCATAAAGGCTATGACTGCTAGAGCGAAGAGAAATCCTCCATCATCTTGAACGGAAATGCCTAGAAAAATGAGATGAGAGAGGACTGCGCCTATCATCATTGAGGAGATAAAGAGTGCACCATAGAGAGAGGTGATTGGAATTAAAATCAGGATTGCCCCCACTAATTCAAGCACTCCAGTCGCAATGCGCCCCCAGGGCTCAACTCCCAAAGTCGAAAAGATTGCGATAGATTCCGGGGCGCCGGTAAATTTAAAAAAGAGTGTTTGAAGCAGGATCACTGCGGGTAGGATTTTTAGGGCGAGCACTAGTTTTTTCATGTTTTCTCCGAATGTTAATAAATTAACATTGCCCCCCCTTGTTAGACAATCCACATTTCAATTATAATTATTTCATGTCAAAAACAAACGCCCCCCTCTATAAGAAGAAAAAAAAATTAAACGCTACCCTCAAAGAGACGAAGGTTGAGACCTGGCGATCGATGCTCCTTACTGTGGAGCTGATCTATGACCATCTCGAAAAAAAGCTACTTAAACTCAACTGTACCTATCCTCGCTTCAGGCTGCTGTTTGCGCTCTATTTTGACGGACCACTCAGTGCGGCTAATCTTTCGGAACGCTTAAGAGTCTCCCGCGGCAATATGAGTACATTCATCAAAAGACTTGAAGAAGATGGATTGATTATGTCTTGTCCTCTGGTCTCCACGAAGGGAAGACCTAAATTTATTTTAACTCAAAAAGGTGTTGATCAAACTGAAACTCTCATGAGTCTACATTTTGAAAATATTCAAAAACTCCCTTTGGAGGCGGATGCCCATTTCCTTAAACAGTGGAAAAAGATTAAAGAGAAGATTGAATCCCATATATGAATCTACAAGATCGCCTCCACAGGCTGACCCACTTTGAGTATTGGCCTTTTTGGGCATTCTACTCTCCTGTTTTTCTGATTTGGCCCTGGCTAAGCCTTAAGGGACGGTCGTTAGTTTTTTTTACTGCTTCAAATCCATTTATCCCGTTAGGGGGTTGTATTGAAGAGTCAAAAACTCTTATCTTAAAACAGCTTCCAAAGGAATATCTTCCTCTGTGGTGCCCCTTTCAGAGTAATGAGAGCTTTGATGAGATACAATCCGCTATAAAAAATACTTCTTTGTCTTATCCCTTAGTGGCCAAACCAGATGTTGGGGAGCGTGGTGATTTCATTAAAATTATTCACTCCCCTGAAGAACTTCTTCTTTATGCCAAAAAACTCAAGCGTCCTTACTTAGTTCAAGAATTTATTACCGATTCATTTGAAGCGGGAGTCATGGTCATTAAAGATCCCCAATCGCAACTCACTCGTGTGACCTCCGTTGTGACGAAAGGTTTTTTAAGTGTCCGGGGAGACGGCAAAGCTAGTCTTGAAGAATTAGTAAGTAAAATCCCAAGGGCCCGTTTTCAGTGGAATCGCCTTATTGAATTAGGTTGGGATCCTAAAAAAATTCCACAAGCAAATGAAGAGATTATCCTCGAGAAGATCGGAAACCACAAAAGAGGTACGACTTTTCTTAACGGGAATCATCTTATTACAAATGAAGTCTTAGAGACTGCTAAAAAAATTGCCTCGCAGACACCTGGTTTTTTCTTTGGACGTTTTGATCTTAAGGCACCATCTGAGAAAGAATTCAAAATGGGACGCGGATGGAAAATCATGGAACTCAACGGCGCATTCTCAGAGCCGGGACACATCTATGATCCTAAAAATAATTTACTTAGTGCTTGGCGCGATTTAGTCATTCACTGGCTTGATTTAGCCGATATCTCTTCTAAATCACCTCAAAAACCTTCGAGCTTTATGAGCTTTGTTAGAGTCTGGCTTCAGTATCGTCAGCGCTCTTAGAAAAATACGATTTCACAACGTGGCCTAATCCCATTAAAGCAATTCCTAGGATCGTCCAAACCCAAACGGGTAAATCTGAGAATAATCTCACCAATTGATTGGTTCCAAGCAAAAGCAGCACGCTCCAGATTAAAGAAGAGGGAAAGATGATGACTATAAATTTTCTCAATGGATATTTAAAAAAACCTGCAGCACTAAAGGTCAAAGTTCTTAATCCTGGGATGAATCGAGCGATGACAATATCAAAAGTAGAAGGTTTTAATTTCCACTCTTTCTTTTTGAAAAATCCTTTCTGAATACCAAACCCAATCAAATACAGACCTAAGTCGCCCAGATATATACCTATCGTTAGTGCGGCCATGGAAAATGGCCATGAAATAAGTCCCTTGCCTAGGAGAACTCCAGTCGCAATCGTTGCAGGATCTTCAAGGATAAAAGTCGCAAAGATTATAGCAAAAAAAAGTAGCGCAGGAGAATGAACGAGATTTAAAAACTCTCCTTCAAAATTCATTTCTCTAATCCCCAGTTCTTATCTGCTTTTTTCTTTAGGCCCACTTCATCCTTATTCCACTTGTTAAGAGTATTGCCCCAAAGACCATTATAAAAAAGATAAAGCTTCCCTTCGATGACCTTAAACGTCTTGGGATCCACTTCCACATTGTCATTATCTGCCATTGCGTAAGCACACCAACCCCCATATTGAGGTAAATAAAGTGAAGGTGATTTGAGAAATTCTGTCTTATGTTCGACTGATTTGAATAAATAAACAGTCCCGTTATAAGAGGCCGAATATGTTTTTGATCCAGCCTCCGCTTTTAAGTCTTGAATATAACTCACGAGATCATAGCCCGCAGCGCCATATCCTTCTTGAATGTTATCTTTTTTATCAATAGCATAGGTCGCTATTGATAAAGTCGTCACAAAACTAAGAATGAAGGCATAAACTAAAGTTTTCAAGATACTTCCTTGGCAAAATGTTTACATATTAACATACTATTACCTACTGAATAAGGACAAAAGTTCATGCTTAGCCGGATAGTTAATAAAGATTCACTCAACCTTAATAAGAACGATCGACCCGGTCTACTTTTAAGTCAAATTGTAATCGACTTTCAAAAACATCCACTCGCCTTGCATGAACGTAAACGCGAAAGACTCTTCACTTGTGACACTTATGAGATAGTTCTTATGCACTGGGGCCCAGGAAGCTCTACTGTTCTCCACGGGCATGGGGGCAGCGATTGTTTTATGAAAATTCTATCCGGCTCTCTGATAGAAAAAAGATTTCGCCCATTTAGTAACACACTTCAAGAAGAAAATTTTTTAGCAGCTGGGATGGACACTTATATCTGCGATGAAGAGAGCTTTCACACACTTCACAGTGAGCAGGAAGCCGTGAGTTTACATATTTACTCAAAACCCTTGGCCTTTCTTCAAGTTCTGGATCATGCATCAAATAGCTGGGAAAATCGAGAGCCTCAAATCTTTTGATAGTTTGAGTTAAGGTTTGGTTAAGAAGGGTGGTCAAGGTGCTAAATACTTTTACTTATTTGATCAGTTTCGGGACCCTAAAGTTGTCACTCTAACAAGGATGTCTATGAAGCGATTACTTTTTTCTTTAGGCTTTATTTGGCAGAGAAAGCAATACTATTACAAACTCCTTCGTACACCGAAACCAAAAATCTCTTTTGAATACACGGTCGGTCAATACATCATCAAAATTGCGCAAACAAAAAAAGAATGGCTCTCCGTTTTAAAACTTCGCTTTGATGTTTTTTTTCAAGAATTTTCAGGCACTCATCCCTACCCGTTTACTCCTCCCTTTGATGTCGATGAGCATGATTTCAAATGTGATCACCTTATTATTATCAGAAAGGCGGATCATAAAGTTCTAGCGACCTATCGTTTAAGAACAAGCCCCGACATGGATGAGAGTTTCTACACCAGAGGGGAATTTGATCTCACTGGTTTTATGAAAAATGATGGGAACAAAATGGAGCTTGGGAGAGCATGTGTGGATTCTGAACACCGCCAAGGACTAGTGATTAGACTTCTATGGAGAGGTTTATGTGAGTATGCTGCTCGATCTAATGCACGTTATATGTTCGGCTGCTCAAGCCTTACTCGCCAAGAGATGAGTGACTGGTCGATCATAAAATCCGAGGCACAAAGTGCGGGCTCTCTTTTACCAGATGAATGGGCCAAACCTTTGCCTGAATTCTCTCTTGAGACTTATCCAGAAATCCAACAAATCACTCATCAGCCCAAGGTCAAAGAAACAAAACCAACCTCATTGCTACAAATGTATCTTGCGGCGGGCTCAAAGATTGGTCCGACTCCGGCCTATGACGGAGAGATGGACTGTATGGATATTTTTACCGTGCTGGATTTTAACGATCTCAAGTCAACTTTCAATCGCCGACTTGAAACTTCTATGGCCTAAGGATTATTTATGAGTGATTCCTCACATCTTGAAGTGTTGAAACTCACAACAGAGCTCGTCGAAAGTTATTTCTCAAAACTTCCTGATCGCGGAGTTGGCCCTTCTCTCTCCCCACTTAAGCTGAGGGAGATTTACGATTTTAAAATCCCCAAACAGACCACTTCAGCTGATCAGTTAAAAAAGCTCGCTGAAGACTATCTCTCAAATGCAGTGGGGACACTTCATCCTCAATTTATGAATCAGCTATTCTCAGGACTCCAGCCTTGGGCGATGGCCGGTGATATTCTCTCCACAGTGACGAACACAACGATGGCCACCTATGAGGCTTCACCTCTCGCTACCATGATGGAGAGAAGTCTCATTGATAAGCTCGCAGAATTTATTGGGTGGAAGAAATACGATGGAATTATGGTGACTGGTGGTTCCAATGCCAATTTAGTCGCTCTCTTAATGGGGAGGAATCGTCTTTTTCCAGAAATCAAAGAAACTGGAAGAAGCCCTAAGCCCCTTGTCGCTTTTATAAGTCAGGAAGCGCATTACTCATTTGATAAAGCATTTAACATTATGGGCCTTGGCTCAAAAAATTTAAGACTTATTGAAACAGACGAGTCGGGAAAAATGAAACCTGAATCCCTTCAACAAGCCATTGAGCAAAGTCTTAAAGCCCAGGAAGCTCCTTTTTTCATTGGGGCCACTGCGGGCACAACGGTCATGGGTGAATATGATCCGATCCAAGAGATATCTGTGATCGCAAAAAAATTTGGTCTCTGGTTTCATGTTGATGGGGCATGGGGTGGTAGTGCACTTATTTCAAAAAAACACAGAAGCTTGATGCAAGGGATTGAACTTGTCGACAGTATGGGATGGGACAATCATAAAATGCTGGGCACCGGACTCATCAGTTCTTTTTTTCTCACCCAACATGAAAATGCACTCAGAGCTTCTCACGCAGGGGGGGGTGGAGAATACATCTTTCATGCTTCTGAAGCGGGCTCATGGGACTTGGGCCCTTCCTCTCTTCAGTGTGGCCGAAAAACGGATGCAGTGAAAACCTGGTTTGCATGGAGGGCCCAAGGCGAAGCTGGTATGGAGAAATTAGTGGATGGTCTCTTTGCTCAGGCTCAAATGGCAGCGGACCTCATTTTACAAAAACCTCAGCTCGAGTTGATCTCAAGACCTACTTCTTTAAATGTGTGTTTTAAAGTTCAAGGTGCCAAGCCCGGACATGAACTTGAGTGGCATAGAAGTTTGAGGGAGAAGTTAATGGAAAATGGACAGGCCATGGTCAATATCGCCACTCGCAAGGGAGAAAGCTTTATTCGTCTCATCATTGCTCACCCAGAGCAAAATCAAGTGGTCATCAATAAATTAATTAATGATCTTATTCAAGCGGCTAAATGATGCTAAGTCACTTAAGAGCGATCACTCGATTCACGGCCGTCTTTACAACAATCCTCCTCTACCTTTTGTTGCACTCTGTTTTATTTTTAATTTTGAGTGAGAAGAAAAGAAATACTCTTATTATTCAAAACACTCAGCTCGCCGCGAAGCTTGTACTTAAAATTTTAAATATACAGCTCACGGCCCCCCTACCTGAAATCCATGGCAAGATGGTGGTCTGTAACCACCTATCCTATGTTGATGTACTCTTGATTTTTGCCTATGTACCTGGACGTTTTATTACCTCTGTAGAAATTAAAGAGACTTTTCTTTTAGGCCAAATCACTCAACTGGCTTCTTGTTTTTTTGTAGAACGCAGAAAATCTAAGCGTATTCCTGAGGTTTTAAAAAATGAAATGCTCTCGATGCAGCAGACACTAAAATCGGGATTCAATGTTATCTTATTTCCAGAAGGGACCAGCTCAAATGGAGAAACAGTTCTCCCTTTTAAATCGACTCTCTTTCAAGTGGCGATTGATTCACAGATACCCATCCAGCCTCTGACTCTTAAATACTTAATTGACCCTCGCGATCAGGATAGCGTTTACTGGTATGGGGATATGACTTTTGCAGATCATCTCTACCGACTATGCCTTTTAAAAGAGGTCAAAGCTCATATCACTGCTCTAGGTGCAATAGAACCTAATCAAGAGCGAAGTATCCTTGCAAAAATTGCGCATTCGAATATTCTTGAATCATACGCATGAACAAGAAAGTCCTCATCTCCCTTGCTCTCTATCTTCTCATTCACCTGGGGGCCATCCCCCTCATGAGTGCTTATGGGCTTCAAGTTTGCCCAGTTTTAATCACGAAGGGATTTTGGGCCGGCTGCCACTATCTCATGATGATTATTGGTCTCACTCTTGGATTTAATTTAATTCTAAATTGGGTCGCCAAAAAAAAATCTCCTCTCATTCTCTTTTCCCTCTATATGCTCTCGTCAATAGCCGCCATGGTTTTCACAGGACTATTTTTAGGTCTTGAAGAACTTCTTATGGGGTCTCGCCTTGTTGAGATCGTACTACTGCTTTCTGTCATGATTGCAGTTTTTGAAATCTATCTTGTGAGATGGAACTTTCAATCTGAATTAAATCCTCTTTTTCGAAGGGGCTGGAGAAGAACTGTAGCGGCGGGACTGATTCCGATCTTAGTGATTACAATTTTTAATGTTCACTATCTTCTGACTATGACGTCTCATGATTCGGAACAGAGTTTTTTTACACTTTTAGCGTCAACTGTATGGATGCTACTCACATTTGCCATTCATTACTCTACTGAAAATGAGCGTGCTCAGAAGCTTGCCCTTCAATTAGAGAAGCTTAAAAGTGGAGCCTACAGTGAAATTTCTCCAATCTCTATTGGAGGAGTATGGGGTTCTCTCTCTGTGCTGACTTCTGAAACCGCCGTTGCCCTTCAAGAGCGCTCTCGACTCCTTAGCGGCATGACTCGATTCGTTTCAAGAGATGTGGCCGAAAAAGTGAAAGACGGAACATTAGATTTCTCAGGGCAGACACTCACGCTCACGGTTTTAATGATTGATCTTCGTGGATTCACTGCGACCTCTCAAAATCTCTCTTCAGCTGAACTGGTCAGATTTTTAAATATCTATTTTGAAGAAGTCTTAAAGATATTTATTAAACACTCAATCGTCGTTGATAAATTTATCGGTGATGGCATCTTGGCCTACGTGGATCCTAAAGAGGGCGATGAAGTCACTTCAGCTTATAATGCTTCTCTGGAATTAATGAACGAAATCCCGAGTATTAATAAAAAACTCACCGCAGCTCAGCTTCCAGAGATCCAAATTGGCGTTGGAATTACTCGTGGTGAGGTCATTTTAGGAAACATTGGTGGCGAGGAGCGTTGGCAATACACGATCATAGGGGCAACGGTCAATCGTTCGGCCCGCCTAGAATCGCTCACTAAGGCCGTGAAACGCAGAATGGTTCTCGATAAAAGTGCTTATTTGATGCTCCCGGAAGAATTGCGCTCATCATTAGAAGATGTGGGAGCCCATGAATTGGCAGGTTTTACTGAAAAGTTTCAAATTTTCGGCAGAAATTAAAACTCTTTAACAGTCTTCACACTTTTCCAAACAGTTTCTTACTTCAATGCGACTTCGGCTTTCAAAGCGAAAAATTCATTCTATCGTTTTTACACCATTAGTTATTAACCACTAGGAGCCTTTATGTGGACACGGATCGTCTCTCTCCTTCTCTGCCTTGCTTTCGTGAGTTTTTCTGCGACTGCGGCCGTTTATAAACAGTCTTTCAATGACAAGATTGTTTTTGATCTCTCTGTTGATCAATTGATTGTTGGGCAAACTCAAGTTGAAGGTGTCTCTTTTGATACTGTTCGCGCAGAGGGTGTTTCAACGCTTGCTGGTGTGAATTTTGAAGTAGGTGCTCCTGAGCTTCCCGTTCTACGTCTCCAAGTGGCAGCCTCATCTGCTCAAGACATTACGGTCACGACTCGCCAGCTCAAATCACTTGAAGTCGTAGATGTCGCTCAAATGAAGCCGATCTTTGAATCTGCGGCTAAGATTGCAGGCGCACGTACAAACATTGTCCCTCTGAATAAGACATTTAAATCGAATGCCCCCTATACAATTGAATATATGGGATCAGTAAGAGGTCAGAAACAATTCCTAGTGACTCTCTATCCCGTAGAGATGCACGGATTTGAAGCGATGATCACTCGCTCATTTAGTGTTGAAGTCCCCAATCTTCAAGTTTCTAAGAACAATGCCACTGATGGCATTTTGTTTGTTGTCGGTGAAAAGTTTAAAAATTCTGCTGAACTCGTGAAGTACATTGAACTCAAGCGCACTTCAGGATTCAATCCCTCTCGCCTTGACGTCACAACACATATGTCTGCTGATGATATTCGCTCACAGATCAAAGCCGCTTACAAAAAAGATCCGGCCCTCAAGTATGTTGTGATTATTGGAGATTCAGAGGATGTCACGGCTAAAGAGTCCGATAATATCTCTGGAATCACTGATCATTATTATGCAGCCATCGACACAAATGACTACGCTTCAGATATTTTGACTCCAGATCTTTATGTCGGAAGATTCTCTGCCAGTAACGATGCAGAATTGAATATGATTCTTAAGAAATACACTCGCTACATCAAGGGTGATTTCTCGCGCATGGATTGGTTGTCTCACGTTTCATTTTTGGCCACTGATGACCGTTATGAAGTCGCTGAAGGCACTCACAACTACGTGATCGACACGTATACAAGTAAGAAAGGCTACTCAGGTGTCTTCCCGGCCGCACGCCAAAATGGGGGCGATAAGCTTTACGCGATCACAAATCGTGCTGGCACAAATGATGTCATGAAGGCCATCTCTCAAGGTCGCAGTATCGTGAACTACTCTGGTCATGGCGCGAATACTTATTGGGCCGGCCCAGAAGTTGATCAATCCCATGTTCGCTCTCTTCAAACTTCTGCACTTCCGTTTGTCATCTCAAATGCCTGTATCACAGGTGACTTCCGCGTGGATGAGTCTTTTGCCGAAACTTGGCAGCGCCACGAGTGGGGAGCAGTTATGTTCTGGGGTTCGATGGATTCTACTTACTGGGATGAGGATGATATCCTCGAGCGTCGTATGTATGATGGAATTTTCGTGAATGGTCTTAAGGCTTTTGGCCCAGTCACTCACAACGCTCTTAACGAAGTTTCAAAATTCTACGGCGGTCAAGGCCGCTCTGTTTATTACTGGGAAACTTACCACATGTTTGGTGATCCAAGCTTAAACGTCAGAATGCTTTAATTGTTTTGGGGGCCTTCTGGCCCCCTTTTTATTTGGGAAGCACAATTCGATGAAGCTTGCCACCTGAAACCCAGACGGATCCTAAACCCACTCTAATCGCATCACCCATTCCATAACCTTCAAAGCGATCGACGACTTGATTGGTGTTGGGATCAATTTTTACCACAGGCACTCCGGGCATCGTGGCCCAAATAAAGCCTTCACCGTAAGTGATATCCCCCCCACCACCGGGAAGATTTGCTTTTATCGTCGCTGAGACCTCCATCGTTTCAGGATTCACACGGACGATATTGCCATCATATTGATTCAAGACCCAAACTGATCCGGCACCAGAGGAGATAAATCTTGGCCCTGCTCCCACATTAAGTGATTTTTTAATTTGGTTGGTTTTGGGATCAACCACAATCACTTTTCCATCTCCAGGACTTGTTAGCCAGACTTTTCCATTCTCAAATGTCGCTCCACTCACAGTCGAGGGCATCGCAATATCGGCCACAATTTTTCCCGTTTTCACATCAATGCGTTTCAATGATTTTGATTTTCCATTTTCGTTATCCGTCGCGATCCACACACTGCCATCTCCCACAGTAATGCTGCCTTCACTGTCTGAGAGTTTAAGATCAATTGTTCTAATAATTTTATTGGTCTTTGGATCCACTTGATGAAGCTGATCTTTACCTACATCTGGGACCCAGATATAGCCTTCACCAGTCACAAGCCCTCGAAACGGCCCATAGCTGATGGGAATTTTCGCGATGATTTTATTCGTATCGGCCGCAAGACGGTTAAGTACACCATCAGACATCTCCCAGACAGAATCAAATCCTATGCTCATCCAATCGCCTTCAATATCGATTTGATTGCAAAGAGTTAAATCTTTAACAGGATGAGTGGTTTGAGCGTGGGCCAAAAAAAAGAGAGGATGAAAATAATCATCCTCTCTTTTCGGCTATTTCAAGATTAAACTCAAAGGCTCGGGTAATCCGTATACCCCTCGGCCCCTTTCGAATACAAGGTGTTGAAATTGGTTTCATTTAAGGGAGCATTTGTTTCAAAACGCTTCACGAGATCAGGATTTGAGATGTAAGGGACCCCAAAAGAGACAGCATCCGCCTCACCACGCTCGAGAATTTTTTCTGCGCTCTCTTTATTGAATTTTTCATTAGCAATCAGAATTCCTCCAAATGCTTTTTTGATCTCTTTAGAAATACTTGTCGCTGATTCATGTTCACGAGTGAAAATAAAAGCGATTTTTCTCTTCCCAAGCTCACTGGCCACATAAGTGAAAAGTTTAAGTGGGTTTGAATCACTGATATCGTGTGAGTCGCCTCTTGGCGCTAAATGGACGCCCACTCTATCTGCTCCCCAAACAGCGATCGCTGCATCGGTGATCTCTAAAAGAAGGCGAGAGCGATTTTCAATCGAGCCGCCATATTGGTCATCACGCTTATTTGTGCCGTCCTGAAGGAATTGATCAATCAAATAACCATTGGCCGCATGAATCTCGACTCCGTCAAAACCTGCAAGTTTGGCATTTTGAGCTCCAGTCTTATAAGCCTTCACGATTCCAGCGATCTCACTCGTCTCAAGGGCCCTTGGTGTGACATAAGGCTTCTCTGGACGCACAAGACTGACATGCCCTTTAGGACGAATGGCAGACGGCGCCACAGGAGTTTCACCATTTAAAAACATAGGATCAGAAATTCTTCCGACGTGCCATAGTTGCATAAAGATTTTTCCGTCTTTTGCATGGACAGCTTTGGTGATTTTCTTCCAGCCTTCCACTTGCGCCTCAGACCAAATACCTAGAGTATCGGCATAGCCCACACCCATTGGATCGACACTTGTGGCTTCGGTAAGAATCAAACCGGCCGTCGCACGTTGTTCATAATAGTGGGCCATCAGATCATTCGGAATTCGTGTTTCAGTCGCACGTGAGCGAGTTAACGGCGCCATGATAATACGATTTTTTAAAGTTAAGTTTCCAAGTTTTAGGGGCTCTAATAATTTTGACATAATAATCTCATAAAAAAGTTGGAGGAGATGGATGGATTTGAACCACCGAATAACAGTTTTGCAAGCTGTTCCCTTAAGCGCTCGGGCACATCTCCCTATAATGAGACTAGTATAGATACATTTAATCAATATTGCAACTATAAAAAGCACATTTGATTTTATTGAGTTTTATGCTATGCTTATTACATGGTTGATACTCGCTTCTCAGTCTCGGTCCAAATAATGATGAGCCTTGCTTATCACGAAGATGAATTATTAAATTCTGAGGCTTTGGCTAAAACTTTAAAAACAAACGCAACTTTCATCCGTCGTCTTGTGGCCAATCTGGTTGAAGCTGATCTGATTAAGAGCTATCGAGGAAAAGGCGGTGGAATCAAACTCGCCAAACCTCTGTACGCCATCAATCTGAAAGACATTTATCTAGCGGCCACCAATGAAAAAACGTTGGTGAGGGCCCACAAAAAGCCTGTCACAAAGGCCTGCCCTGTGAGTTGTTGTATTGAGGGTGTACTCGATGAAATAGTCTGTGGAATTGAAACCACAACTCAAGGATATCTCGTCAAAAAGACCCTGAGCGATCTCATGAAACAGGTAAACTAACTTGCTCATCCGCCCTTTTTAACGCTAGTCTCAGTTCATGAAAATACTTATTTTAATGCTTATAGTTATCTCGTGTTCGCGTATAAACCAACAAGAACATGACCAGTACACTGAAGATCTCAAAATGAGACACGGTGTGATCCCTCTTCCCACTCCACAAAAAACGACACCTGCCAACTTCAGCGAAAAAATGCGTGAGGATTCTGTGGCACGCGGAAAAGCTCTTTATGTCGCTCATTGCATCGAGTGCCATGGAAGTATGGGTCAGGGAGATGGAGAGAAAGCGACAGATCTAAAAAGAAAGCCGGCCGATCTCAAGAAGCTTGCCCAACAAGTGGCGCACTTTAAATTTTATATGAGCATCTCTCAGTGGGAAAATAAAATGCCAGGCTGGAAAGAGCATTTTGACGAATCACAAAGAGAAGACCTCGTCGCCTACATAAAAACTTTCCGCTAGGATTTAATATGATTCGCTTTCTTGCACTTCTTTTATTAAGCACTCCCCTTTTTGCTTCTACCCTTGTTCTTATTGGCGGAGGGGACCATCCTAAGGAAGCTCTCGAAGCTTTTCTTAAGGAAGCGAAGCGCGGAGCCGTTGTCGTAATCCCCTGGGGCACAAGCTATCCGGAGGAAAGTCATAAAGCCATTGAAGCTGAACTTGAAGCTTTGGGGGCCAAGAAGGTTGTTTGTCTCTGCACGAGCACTTTTACGGCTAAAGATTTAAAAGTTTTAAAGAAAGCCGGCGCGATCTATTTTCCTGGCGGCGATCAAAACAAAATCATGGCCCGCATTCTTCAAAACAATTTGAAGCCAGTGCTTGAAAAACTTTATCAAGACGGTGTCCCTGTTGCAGGAACCAGCGCAGGAACGGCCATTCAAAGTAATCCGATGTTGACTGGAAATGCCTCCGAGACCAGTGAAGGCTTGGGTCTTCTCAAGAGATTCATTGTTGATCAGCACTTTGTTGTTCGCAATCGTGAAGAGAGACTTTTAAAAGTTCTTGAGAATAATCCTACTCGCTCCGGCATGGGAGTGGATGAATCCATGAGTGTCGTTGTGAAAGATGATAAAGAGTTTACGGCTTTAGGACCTAGTGTGGTGATTCTTTATCTCAAGCATACTGATGGCATTCAAAAAATTATTTTGAAGCACCTTGAGCGTTACTCATTTTAGTTAAAATTTTATTCAAAGAGTTTGTAAAACTCTCTTTATCCTTGGGGCCAAAGATTGAAGGCCCCCCAGTCTCCACTCCACTGTCTCTGAGCTCTTTCATAAAATCTCTCACTGAGAGACGCTCACTAATGTTCTCTTCAGTGTAAAGCTCACCTCTTGGATTGGTCGCCGTCGCGCCTTTTTTTACAATAAAATCGGCCAAAGGAATATCCGCTGTCACAACCAGATCACTGGCTTCACAGTGATTCACAATATACTGATCGGCCACATCGGCCCCTTTAGGAACCTGAATAAGATTTATACGTGGACTTGGGGGAATAAACATCTGAGAGTTCGCGACCAGAGTGACCGGAATTTTCAAGCGATCAGAGACTTTGAAGATCACTTCTTTGATCACTTTTGGACAGGCATCGGCATCAATCCAAATGCGTATCATTTAGGAGGAATTCCAAAACAGGTTTTACCGATAAGGCCCTCGCGAAATTCTGAAAGGATAATTTTATAGACTCGATCTAGATCAGGGAGACCCTGCCCTCTTAAACAGCCACGCACAGTCGCAATTTTCAAAAGGGTATCGTTCACACTTAAATCAGCTGACTCTAATTTGTAGCGCTCTAAAAATTCTTTTGAAGGGATCTTGAGAAGATGCGCGACTAAAAATTCGGCCGTCTCCTGCTCACTGGCAATGTCATCAGGAATCGCGTGAATGGCACTCAACCAAAGGGCATGCTCCGCGCGACTAATCTTGGGCGGCATCACTCCGGGTGTATCCAGCAGTGTGATGTCTTCTCCCACATCAATCCATTGCTGAATTTGAGTTTGTCCCGGCTTATCGGCAACCTTAGTCACTTTTTTATTGGCCAGCTGGTTGATGATGGTTGATTTCCCCGTATTCGGAAGACCCACAATCATGAGTTTAATTTCTTTTTTGGGTTTTAAAATTTTGCGAGACATGGAGATGACTTTACTTAGAGCTGCTTTATCTAAACAGTTCACAAATAGATAAGGGATATCTTCTTTATCAAACCAAGACGACCATTTCTTCATCATCGCAGTATCAGAGAGATTAGCCTTGTTCAGCACAATAATTTTTCGTTTTTGATCTAGGACTTCATCTAGGGCCATGTTACCAGAGGCAAGAGGTGCTCGAGCGTCACGGATTTCTAAAACGAGATCAACCATTTTAAGTTTTTGCTTTATCTCACGCAAAGCCTTTGCCATGTGACCGGGGTACCAGTTGAATAAAGCCGTCGACGGAGCACTTGGGTCATTTTCTCTTTTCATACTCTACTCGTATCACAAATAGGGACTAAACAACATTGCAAAACAGCCAAACGATAAGTAAAATTTTGCAATGAAAATCATTGCCTCACTTTTCCTGTTACTAGGACTTTCATTTCAAACTCTTGCCATCACCCCACAATGTGAACAAAAACTAGAGGATATCAACACTCGTCTTGCCACGATTCAGAAAATGACTCAAGCAATAAATACCTTATTGGGTCAAGGAACAGGGTCCGATTTTCCCTTAACTGTCCTCTTTAAAGTCGATCTCTCTGATGTCGATAATATTCAGGAAAGAATTAAAGAGTTAAAACTTGAAAGCCAGCAAGAAAACCTATTAAACAACCCTCAGCTCAAAGTTGAAGCCACCTGCACACAAGCCCTCTTAAAAAGGGATGAGCTGATCAGGGCGCAAATTGAATTTAATCATAAGAAAGTAGAATTCCTCTCTCTCACAAAAGAGCGACGCTCCCTACTTGAGTCTTCCTACAAAAGCCTAAGAGAGAAGTCATCTAACACTCAAGCTCTAGAAAATGAATTAGCCACAAGTAATGAAACACTTAAACTGGCCCAGGAGAAACTCAACGAGTCAGAAGAGAGTGCAAGTAAGCAAACTGACACACAACTCGAATCACTTTTGACTGCCCAAACACTCCTTGAAAAATTCCTTGTGGACGTTGAATCCGAAAACATTCAATTTCTAAACGTCATAAAAGAAAAAAAGACACTCATTGATCAAATCCAACAGGAAGTTACCTCGCTCACGCAGATTAAACCTTCAAACGACAAGATCGCACTCAGTGAACAATTTCAAAAATGTAGTGATACATGGAGGAGAGCTGTTCAAAGCATGCAGGAGCTCTTCTCTGATCTCACTGAAGGCTCAACACCTCAGATCCCTGAAAAATACGTCGCTGAGGCCCTTAATGACCCGGATGGAATCTACAAAAAATATGATAGTCTTTATCTTAAAGCTCAAAAAAGATTACTAAAGCTTGCAAAATCTCGCTCTAGGATATTGAGTCTGCTTAAGGCACAAAACTTTAAGGTCCTCAGTGACGCCGGTAAACTGAGAGCTTATTTTTTACAAGAATGTGACCGCTTCAATTGCCCCCGTCCTCGCGGACTGAGCCAAAGGAATCTTGAAGGACTCTCAAGGGAGATAGAAGTACTTCCCTTGCGCTTTATTTCTGCAGGACTTAGTAAGTGGATTGAAATCAAGGCGAAATCGAAATTAGGTCTCGATGGGTGGGTCAATCTCGCAGAGCAAGGAGTTTTCCTCTTTCTGTTTCTTTTCATCCCATTTTTGCTTAAAAAAGGATTTGATTTCATCTCACTTCGCTTGGATGTTTTAAGAGAAACGATCCTTGCTAAGTCAATGATCGACTATCGTAGCCGCACAAATCTTGCGATCTGGATTACTCGCCTCAATCCGTTTCTTCCCTATGTTGGAATGATTGTAAGCTTAGAGCTCTCGATCGCCATTATTAAATCTACTGATTTACCTGAGATCTCATTTTTCGTTTTTTACTTAGAGACCTACTTTTTCTACAAACTTTCACGATTACTTCTTACATCCCTTCTTGAGGTGACTTTAGGAGCAACAAACTTCAAGGATGAGAATGCAACGAAGTTAAGAATTGAAAATCTTGCAAAAAAACTCTCAAGAATCATTTTCGTAGAGTTCCTTCTCCTTCACATTACAAGAGATGCAGTCAGAAGAGCCCTGGCCTATAATCTTTTCTATTCCATCGTCTTCTACATTAATATCTTCTTATTGTTTTTTGAATCCTACCGGTGGAAAGACGAAATCATTGAAGCCTTTAAAAATCGCTTCCCATCCATTAAAGAGAAGCTCTCTTTTCTAATAAGTAAACCTGTTGCTCTGGCTTTGTTACTCCCTCCTCTATTTATTGCTTCAATCACTCTTGATATTATCAAAATTACTTTTACCTATTTAACTCGGTTCGATTTTTTCAAACGCCTACTCTCCGAATATATTCGCAAAAGGTTAGAAAAAAATAAGTCTTCAGATGAGACTCAAGCGACTCCTCCTCAAGAGTATCTCCATCTGTTTGATTATTATCTGCCAGCGAAAGAAGATATATTCCTCCAAAGAAATGATGGGGTGACTTCCATTATTCTCAACTCCATTCAAGCGTGGAAGGGAGGAAAAGGAAGTGATGATCTCCTTTTAATCGTGGGCAATCGAGGCATGGGTCGCACGACAATTTTCGACTTTATAGCTCATCATGAGGATCACAAGTCTCAAGTCCTCGCCTCTCGAATTTCTCCAAAGCTCATTGAGATCGAGCAGTTCTACACTTGGCTCTCAAAACTCTTGGCCCATAAGATTAATAGTATTGCGGATTTTCAGGATTTTGATCGAGTGACTTCAAAAAAGATCATTCTATTAGATGATATTCAAAACATGTTTCTTGGCATGATTGGAGGCTTTGAGGTTTACAAAGTCTTTCTTGAAATTGTGAGTCTTCGCACAAAGAATATTTTCTGGTGCCTCTCGATTAATTCTCATTCATGGGCTTACCTCAAGGGGGTCCTTGGGAGTCAGCAGTTTTATGGCAAAGTCCTTACTCTCTCTCCTTGGAAGGATTTTGAAATTCAAAACCTCATCATGAATCGTCACAAAAAGACACAATACTCAATCAGCTTTGATGAATCGATACGAGCTTACGGAAGTGGTGAAGTGGTTAGCTCGCAAGTGGAGTCTCAATTCTTTAGACTCCTTTGGGGTCAGTCTCGTGGGAATCCACGCTCAGCCTTAATGTATTGGGTTTCGGCCCTCTCTCATCCAAAAGAGAAGCATATTCATGTTGGGATTCCCTCTTTTGTAAGTTCAAGTCTTGTAGCCTCCATGAGTGATCAGTCTCTCTTCGTCCTCGCATCACTGGCACGGCATGACAGCCTTACTCAAGACGAACTCTGCACCGTCACCACTCTTGAGAGTACTGTGATTAGAAAATGCCTTAAAGAAGCTCAAGATAAGGGGCTTATCTGGATTGATGATTTTGCTCGTGCCCGCATCTCTTCAAGAGCACAATATGTGATCGATTATTATCTAATCGGAAAGAATTTTTTATATGAATGAGCAAGATTTAAGTAATGCCGCTACGATTGTTGATGTTTTAAGTGTGACGAAAGTTGCTCTTTTATTTCTTGGTTTTATAAGCCTAGCTTTCATCGTCAAACTTGTTAGTAGTATCGGCGAGAAGCTTCATCATAAGATTCCTTCTCGACGATTATTAATCGCACAGCTTGTGACCTCTATTTCTTTTGTCATCTATATTATTGGCGGCAGCTATGTCTTTTATGGCATCGTTCAGCCCCCAAAAGGGCTACTCTTAGCGGTCAGTGGTACTTTAGCCGTTGCCCTAGGCCTCTCTTTGAAAGATCTCATCTCTTCTGTCGTGGCCGGAGTCATCCTACTGTTTGATCGTCCTTTCCAAGTCGGGGATCGAGTCAGTTTTGCAGGAACTTACGGAGAGATTAAAACCATTGGTCTTCGGGCCGTGCGTTTGGTGACACTGGATGACTCAGTCGTCACGATCCCTAACTCACGTTTTATCACTGACGTAGTTTCATCTGGAAACTTCGGAGAGCTTGATATGATGATTGAGGTGAATTTTCATCTCGCCATTGATAGTGATCTTAAGAGAGCTCGCTCGATCCTTTATGAAACTGCTGCCACAAGCAAATATGTTTTTTTAAAAAAGCCAATCGCTATTGTCCTCAATGAGATTGAGATGGCCAATCGCCTCACGATGCAAGTGAGAGTTAAGGCTTATGTCATCGATGTCAGGTTTGAAAAAGCTTTTCAAACAGACATTTTGCTAAGGGGAAATGAAGCCCTGATTCAGGCAGGAATTCAGAGACCTTCTCTTTTTGAAATGAGTGATAAACAGAAAATGATACAGGCATCATTGTGAAATTGTTTTTATTTTTTCTCCTTTTGAATTCTGCATTCGCCCAAACCAATCTAACCATCCGGGCCGGAAGACCAGGCCAAGCGATCGGGGCTTTTGTTGTGGGAAAAAATTACTTTCAAATTCAATCTGGGATAGATCACAACTGGCAGGATGGAAAAAATTTAAACCAGAACAATCTTCTAAGATATGGCCTAAGCGAGAGAGTTGAATTTCAAACGAGTGTGGCCTATCAGAAGGGAGTTGATCGCTCTTTTGATGAAGGAATAAGTGATTTAAGAGCTGGCTTTAGATATACATTAATAGAAAAACAAAATGGCCTGATTCCAGTCCTAGGCCTTCAGGCGAGAACTTCACTTCCCTATAAGAGTCATGAGTTTCAAAACAATCACTTCTCACCAGGTTTTTTGGTGACAGCTTTCCATCAGCTCAACTCTCGTTTTACTTTTGAGCAAAACTACTCTCTCGTCTATTCTGAAGCCTTACGAGTTCACACCTATAATTATGTCTACAATCTCTCTTTTGGCTTAGTCGGAAATTTGAGTTCGTTTGTAGAAGCTTATGGAACATATCAAAATGAACTTGCCCAATTAAATTTTGATACAGGATTGGCCTATCTGCTCTCAAATGATTTGCAACTTGATGTGTACGGCGGCGGTGGCGAGAATCATGGTCAATCTTCCTACTTTATCAGTGCCGGAGTCTCTTGGAGACAAAAGTAATTAAGACTTCACTTTTCCCCATGGAATGCGTAACCAGGCCCTTTCATGGAAATAATAAAGAATGATTTTTGTGACCACTTCAACAGCACCAATTGAGGTGGCTTGCTTAAAACTTCTCGTAAAAAAATACGCAATAATGACGGTATCGAGAGACCCCGTTATTCTCCAAGTGATTCCTTTAATTACACTGCGTCTTCTGGTTTCCATCGCTAAATGATATCCCTGAACTCTTTTGTCGGCCAGCCTCATATCTCCTGACACCAATAGACGATCACAATGGAGCTTTGAAATACTTAATGAGCTTTATCCATTCGTTCTAAGGAGAGAACATGAAATCACTTTTAGTGACTTTGTCCCTAGTATTCGCCATGAATGCTTTCGCGTGCACAGAAGACGGAAGCGGTGGCTTTTTACCAGATAACGATCTTAATATCCCCGTAGGAATGAAAACTGGCGGAGGGATCACAGAAGCCGAATTTAATGGCGTGATTGATATGCTTGAAAAGATTTACATTCCTATCGTGAAAGATATGGGTGGGAAATTAAAGGTCGCTCGTAAATGGGATGACGGTACTGTGAATGCAAATGCCTCTCGATTCCTTTCAACTTGGAACGTGAACATGTATGGTGGACTCGCTCGTCACCAAGAAACAACTCCCGACGCTTTTGCTATGGTTTTGTGCCATGAAATCGGCCACCATCTTGGAGGCGCGCCAAAGGTTGGCGGCTTTATGCAAAAATGGGCTTCAAACGAAGGCCAATCCGATTACTTTGCAGGTCTTAAGTGTTTAAGACGTGCTTTTGAAAATGACGACAATGAAGAGATCGTCTCAAAAATGCAGATCCCTGAGTTTGTCGTGAACAAGTGTTCAGCTTCTTATGCAGCTCGTGGAGAGCAGGCCATGTGTCAGCGTATCTCAATGGCGGGTCTTGCTTTGGCAAAACTCTTAGCAAGCTTAAGAAGCTCACCTACACCACAGTTCGATTCTCCTGATCGCTCAATTGTAGATAAGACAGACGACGCTCACCCAGCAGCTCAATGCCGCCTAGACACCTATTTCAATGGTGCTCTTTGCGATAAGGCCCTCAGTGATGAAGTCGATCAAAAAGATGAAGTCAAAGGCACTTGTCATCCAAAGAATGGTGACAAAGTAGGTCTACGCCCTCTTTGCTGGTTTAAGCCGACGCTATAATATGTGGGCCTCATCGGAGTTTCTGATGAGGCCTATTTTCCAGAACAAGTTTTACACTCTTCAGTATTTATCTTTTCAAGCTTTTCTATCAGCTGCCCGACATTCGGTGAACCACCAATACTAGACACTTCGAAAGTAGCATCAAAAATTTCATCTTGATTAATCCAAATGCCTCCACTTTTAGAATCGCACTCCCATCCACGCTTATCGACGATGCCTGACGGACAAAAGCTTGAGCCCATGGTATTTCTTAAGAGATACTGACACTTATTTTTTTTATTAAGTCTTCGTCCCAACAGAATTGAAGCATGGGGCTTATACTTTAGAGAAAAATCAATCACATCTGGATTAACTTCTCTCAAAATTTTATATTTTTCTTTTTCATTTCCGTCATAGGAGAAAATATGCATGCTGTATCCAATCTGCACCGGTCTTGGATTAGATGAATCAAACACCGCATCGACTTTTTGTTTAAAGACGCTTGACGGTTGTGATTCGTCATTTAAATTTTCACATTTTGGAATATCTAATTTGATTTTATCGGCCGGTGAACACATCGAATTCTCTACCGCCAAGACATAGGCCAAAGGATTATCCTGCTTAAGAATAGAGCTCTCTTTTGAAACAATCTTTAAGACTTTCTTGCAATCTGGATGGGCAGAGTCACTTTTACAGTTACTGAACTGCTTAGAGTGTTCAATGATTTCTTCACTGCTCTTAAAAGTTTTGCCTTCGGGACAAACTTCGTGCGTTCGAGCGTATTCAATGGCCCTGCACGGTGTACTTCCTTGCTGTAAATTTTTTTGACCATTTGAATAAGCTAGTCCAAGCGCCATCGACAAGGGACTGATCGCAGCCTCTTGCGTATATTTATGCCCAAGACTTACTCTTTGAGATTCGATCAATTGCATGGCCGCATAGGAAAAACAAATTTGACTTCCCACTTGATCAAACACGGGAATATCTTGATGAATATTTCCTGGAGCGGCTAGATTGACTGGCGAACAATCTTTTGCCCATGATGAAAAAACTAAAATAAGAACAAAAAGCATATTTAACCTCGCCTCTGAATTTTAGCATGCTCAAGGTTTTGCAAAAATAGGTAAAAACCTCATTCCTGAGTGTTTTAGACTCCCCCCGCACCTTCTGAAAATTCATGCTAACATCACTTATGGACACTCAAAGCTTCTATAAAAACTTAGATTCATTTCGCGAATTTAATGAATTCACCACGGAATCTCACTTTAAACCACTTCCTGATGACTGGACGATTCTGATCACAGACATCAAAGGTTCAACCAAAGCGGTTGCGGCCGGAAAGTATAAGGAAGTGAATACGGTAGGAGCGGCAACCATTGTCGTTGCTCGTAAAGGCATGGGTGAAGCAGATTTTCCTTTTGTCTTTGGTGGCGATGGAGCGACTTTACTTATACCAAACAAATACCTTGATTCTGTGTTGGAAAATTTAGCGGCGCTACAAAAGCTTTCTCAGACAAATCAAAACTTAGATTTAAGAATTGGTCTTGTATCGATGAAGGAATTAACGCAGGCGAAGCAAGAGGTCTTCGTCGGAAAATTTGAAATCACACCAGGAAGAAGTATTGCCATTCTGAGAGGAAAAGGGATCTCTTATGCTGAGAAACTTATTAAGGATGAATCAGGCAAATATCTCTCAAAAATAGAGACTGAAAAGTCTCCAGATCTCTCGGGACTGTCATGTCGATGGAATCCGATCCCAAGTAAGAAAGGAAAAATCTTCACCATTTTAGTCAGTTCAAAAAGTGACAATACCATCTACAAAAGCTTTCTGACCGAATTAAACAAAATCTTGCCTCAAGGTATAGAGGAATCTAATCCTACCAACGTTGATCTTGCCTCGTACAAATCCGTAGGCAAACTGATCGCCGAAGAGAGAAAGCTTCACCCTTCGCTTCTCTCCCTTTCGTTTTTAAAAAGAGCTCTTGAAATCTGCTATGCCGTTTTAGTTTTTAAATATCATTTCCCGGCCTTGATCTTTGATGCAAAAAAATATTCTCAATCGATGAGAAGTCATTCTGATTTTAGAAAATTTGATGATGTCCTTCGAATGGTGCTTGATTGTAGCCTTGAGCAAATCCAAGCGATTAAAACTTATCTTGAAAAGAAATATGCGGCAGGTGATCTTTTTTACGGCACATTTGAGACAGACTGCTCACTCATGACCTGTTTTGTCGATGGCTTGGGCCAAGGTGAGCATATCCATTTCATAGATGCTGAAAACGGTGGCTACACGGCCGCGGCCATCATGATGAAAAAACAAATGAAGCAGGATCAAATATGAATATTGTAGGACTCTATTGCGCTCTTCTCACCATTGTCTATCTTGTCTTGAGCTTTAGAACCATTGGTTTCAGAAGAAAACTGCGCGTCGCTTTAGGGGATGATAAGAACATCAGTCTCACAAAAGCCATTCGGGCCCATTGTAATTTTTCTGAATATGTTCCCTTAGCACTTCTTGCAATCTCATTTGTTGCTCAGCAAGGGGCAGCTAGCACACTCATTCACGCTCTAGGTTCTGCACTGCTCATTGGCAGAATTTCTCACGCCTATGGGATAAGTCAAATCAAAGAGGATTTGAGATTTAGACAGCTTGGAATGCTTTTAACTTTTTCTGTTCTCATCACTTCTTGTCTCTTTTTAATTTATAAATTTTTTATCTAAAAGAATGAAGCGAGAGGAAACCCAACGGAGAGACCGTACATTGAGGCGGACTGCTCACCTTTCTTCCAATCAATGTAATTAATCTCCCAGAAAATTTTTTTTCCAAATCTTAACCAAATATTTTGATAGTCATAGAGTCCCGATAAACTTGTAAACATGCCATAGCTGAGTTTGTAGTTTAAGAGACCAAATGGATGTGAGTACACAAACTCAAATCCCTGAGGATAGATAACATCTGAATGAGTCCGTTCATTGGAAGTGAAGCTATAGCCCACGCCTTGCATCCCTATCAGGGATGTGAGCTGACAGCGCTGATCGCAGAAGCGAGCAAGATCCCAAGCAAAATAGGTTCCCCAGTTATGAAAAGTTGTTGATTCAATTTTTGAATAGGAATCGAAAAATCTTAAGGAGCTGGCATCGTTTAAAGAGAGATTTCCATAAAGCATCAGAGTGGGTGCTACAAGTCGTTTTTTTTCTCCAGAACTTTTAGCATAAAGAGAATAGGGCCCAACTCCCATGGCCAATTTAAGTCTGGGTAAATGAGTCGGTGTCGTTGCAGAAATAGAAAAGCTCTCCTCTCTGGCCTCATCATTAATCATTGAAGAGACGGCTTCTCCTGATTGATTAAAAATGATTCTGTAGGGTGGATCACTTTTATTCTTTAAGCGATGGGAAGCGGTGGTAAAAATCACTTCAAGGTAAGGTGTTTCATCTCCAAATTTTCCAGTGCGCTGAATTTTACAACCAACGGAGACATAATCACTCTCTAAGCCTTTGAGCTCCAAATGATAAGGGGCGCAGGAGTAATCAATTAATTGTCGCTTTGATTCACCCATTTGAGTTCGAGGTGTCACTCGAATGGTATGCAGAACTTGATCACCACTCATAATTTGAAGCGGTAGCGCTTCAAAGAGTGAAATAAAAAGACTCGTGTGAATCTTTTTTGAATTGGCATCAAAGAGAGGAATAAAAGTTTGTCCTCCATAGGAAATAGAATAGCTCTCAGGAGTCTCACTAGAAATTGAAATTTTCAAAAGAGCTCTTGGAACTAATAATGCCTCATCCAGTCTTACCCATTGAAATGTATGCTCAACAAGTGAGGCTTCCACTTTCAACTCTCCAGTCATCTTGATATCAAAAAAGTTGGTCCGAAGAGGTAATCTCTCCTCTCCCAATCTCACGTTACCAAAGGAGAGCGGGTCCACTTTGACTCGCTCGCTTGCCCATGAGGATGAAATAATCATGAAGATGAGGATTAGCTTAATCATTTAATAAATCTCACATTATTGAACTTTTTTGGCAGAAGAAACATCAACTCTAGCGATCCATGGAGAATGGCGATTTCAAAATAAACTTGTGCTCCTAGCGGCAGAGAGATGAGCCAAAGGACAATCCCTCCAGCACTTAAAGCCAGAGTAAAAAGAAAAACCTTCTCTCCGATTGAGGCCTTAAGATCTTGGTATATCAAACGAAACGAACTTGGGTGCTCTCCCACTTTACGGCTTTCAGGAATCGCCCTCAGCCAAACGAAGTAATGAACCGAGAGACCAAAAACATAGAGCACTAAGAAGCGATACCAAACGATCACATCATTTGACCAAGAGGCCAGCATCCAGGCGGTGTTCTGAGCGTTTCCTGCAAAATGGACGTTGCCATTATTGAGGGGAATCCATCCATCGAAATTTCCCATGAGCACCAAAAGATGAATCGCTAAGAAAAGAAGAGTCGCTAAGATCGCCACAGTCCGGCGCGCCGAATTTCGTGAGACCTTAATCCAATAAAAGAACGCCACCCAGTTATGCAGCAGCAGAGAGCCGCCTACAAAAATCAAAGGCTCCATCCAAGCAAGCTTCACTAGGGCCGCGCAAACCAAGATCGCAGACCACTGCCCCTTGCGAGAGATCATCAACGTCACAGTGGCCACCACTATCTGCCACACTCCAAAAGGAAGAGGAGCACCCACATGGCTCAGATGCAGGGCCACTGCAACTGCGGTCATGAATAGAAAGAGAGCGAAATTTTTTAATTCTGGAGTAAATCGGTAGCTTGAGATCAAATGCGGATAGCCAAAGATTAAAGGGCCGAAAGCTAATAGAATTTCAGGTTTTAAAAAAGCTATGGGTAAAAAAAGCGCCGTGACCAGAAGCATTCCCACCGCAAGACGAGTATGAGCTTGAGCATATAGTGTGCGAAAGAATCTAGGCCTAAGCGTTAACCTAAGCAGAGAGACTCGGCAAAAATCTAATGATTGAACGATAGCATTCACGACTCTAGTATAAGAGAGAGTGATTTTTTTTGACACTGGAGTTTGTGATGATGCGTTGCTTGATTTTAATGGCGTTAATTCTATCCGGAAATACTTTTGCTAAGATGGCCCAGAATGCGTCGGCCGACATGGTGGAAGCAAGAGCTTCTTTAGCGCCACCTCCTCCCACTTACTCTCTCTCTCTTTCCGCAGTTCAGACTCATCTTCAAAACATGCAAAATCTAAGCAGTGTCGCTGCCATTCTTAAAGTCGAAAAAGTCACCTCTCCTAGCCAAGATCTATCGCACATTCCGCTGACAAGTATTGGCCAAGCTATCGCAGCAAAAATCAAAGAGAGCCCGAAGTGGGAAGTGACCTTAAGTGCACCAGAAGTGAAGGCCATCACTCCACATATCGAACTTCTTAAAACAACTTTTGGCGAGAAGAGTTACAGTTGGGCCTGGTTTCTAAAACAGACGGGAAAAACGGCTGAAGCCAAACAGATCCTGATGACAATCTTTGATGAAAGATGTGCAAGTGTGATGCTGCTGACTGGAACTTACAATCAACAAAATCCAATGATTGAAGTCATAGAAATTGAACAAGCCTTGCTTCCCCTGTTAACTGCGCCTGAAAAAGCGAAGGTAGATATAAAAATGAAAGATTTAAAAGTGCATGTGAGTAATCTGAAAGATTATTCAATCATGACTTGAGCTGAGGAGTCTCTATGTTCAAATTTTTTGTAGGCCTCATCTTAATTCCATTTACTCTCGCCCAAGCAGCGCTGACAGTTAGTGATAAACAAAATCTCGCTTCTGTGACTTTGCACACAGAGCTTATTCCCTCAAGTAAACGCGTGTATCTCGCTGCCGATTTTGAAGCAAATCATAAAGCTGGTTTGATTGGCTGTCAGTTATCTGTAGAGCACAAAAATGGCCAAGACCAAGGGCCGACTTATCGACTTGAAGAAGCGACGAGTTTGCTTCCTAATGAGCGCATCTCATTTAACATGGGCCTCTTTCCTGATCGCTTTCACGCCTCAGGCCTTGATGTAAAAGCCCAACTCATTTGTAAACGTGTGACTTTTTTTGACAAGCAAAAGAAAACTCCCAAAACGACAATGCTTAAGTCCACTGACACGAAAGGATCAGTCTGCTGTCGCATGAGTCCTTTGCATTTAAACTGTGCTCTTGAGCGCGATAATGGCTCGATTGATGTCGATCGCAGCACTCAACTCAACCTAGCCGTCAGTGCCACGGAAGACTATTCTCCTTGCTGGCCTGAGACGAATTAATAAAAGTTCCAAATGACTTTTACCTAAGCACTGGCACTTTGAATTTAGCTTGGAACTTCTCTCAATAAAAATTTAACCAATAAGAATTGAGCCTATGTTAAATAGCACTGGAGCAAGTTGTGTTTTAGTATGAGAGCTTGAAATTAACCCTGAAGATAGAACCTTATTTATTAGAGAGTAATCAAGCATCCCTGGATGAAACCTCAACTCAACATTAACATCCTCTGAAATTAATATATCAGCTAACGCCAAATCGATTTTCTTATCTATAACTTTGATATCGGATAATTCTTTTAGTGCTTTTTTTCGATCCTTTAATAAACTAGTCACGATTGAAACTCTTTCCTTTGTAACAAAAGCTTGAGGAAATTCAGTTAGAATGAAAAAGATATCACTTCCAATAGCACATTGACCAAATCGAGATGAATAAACTAGGTATGCCTTCTTCTTAATCCCAGGAATTATTTTATCCAACTCATCAAATACGACTTTTGCCTTTTTAACGACAACTTCAATGTCTGATCTAATTTTCATATAAGCCTTTATTACTTTTTGGATTGGAATCGAATGGCTGGTCTATTAATAGATCGTCCCTTATCAAATCTTCATATCGCCTAAGGAGATGCCTAAAATCATTCTTGAAGTACTTCATGACCCTTAGAGAAGGATAGTGCCAAGTATTATAACGATCAGACATTCTGCAAGCTTCATCATCATCCTCCATCTCACTTGCAATAAATAATTCAAATGAACGAGCGAATACTTCAGTCTCATCGCAAAAATATTTTATATCTTCCTTGCCATAGTTTCTTTTTAACAGCTCATGAAGAGTATTCGTCTTTTGGATTAAACTTAAAGCTAGGAATTTTTGTTTTAAGACTGACAAATCACTGTTTTGACAATTCTTCAAAAAGCTAAGATCTAAGGATGAAAAATAGTCTTGCGATCCATGCCGCTGACCTATGAAGTAATCAAGAGCGTGCCCCCACTCATGCACAAAAGAACTAGTTCTAAAGGAATAATGTAAGTTTATTTCAAAATAACCATGATTAAATGAAGCATTATTAAGTAGCCTGCTTCTGTCCATCATTTGGAATCTAATTGATAGCCTTTTGTTGAATCCAATCAAACTTGGCTCAATCTTAGTGGCTTTAATAAACGCTTGAAATGCTTTAACCAATTTTTTAAGGAAACTCATTTGAAGATTAGGGTTAACGTCATCATCGATAACCAAATATTTTAGTCCATACTTTATCTCAAGTTTATTAATAAGATTTTGAGTAAGAAGATGCTTGTGATGAATCTTGGCTTGAACTTTCCTTCTAACCTTTTTTTTTGCCGAAAATTTACACAGGATCGACTTGGGTGTTTCAGCATCGAGACTAAGATAGCTATTAATAAATTTACTGATAACTATGTGTACAGGGTGATAAATCTCGTCACCATATAGTTCTATTGACTTCTTTATCAACTGAGATTGCAATTGTTTGACAGAGACAAAGAATAAATCCTCTCTTAATTCAATGTAATTAAGGTATTCGAAAAACTCATTTTCAATTTCTTTTAGTTTGTCTTGAAGATTTTTAACAGGACGTGGCCAAACAAATCTCTCATCGCTTGTAAAACGATTTGTGCCAGGATTCACTTTTTTTTTAATACATCTTCGCAGATCTAATTCACAGGGAAAGCCTTTTCGTAGGTAGGACTCTACTTCTAACTTAAAGCTTTTCATGAATTACTCTCTTTCCCAGACTCTTAAATATAAACCATTAAAAAATTTTAAATATAGTGTTAAGGAATCACCAAACGAACACAAAAAACTTTTCTTTTATACTTTTACTAATCTTACGACAATCGACTCTAAATCAGGGAGATCCATTTTCTTGTATCCATCTTTGAAGTGTATCCACTCTTATGCCAACTCTACTTGCGACGCTTTGAGCACTAAATCGTTTGGAGGATACCAAGTCGACTATCTGTTCTCGATATTTTTTATTAGAAAATGAAATCGGATCAGGATAGATTGTGGCTAAAATATTCTCAATTTTGTATTTTATTGTCGAAAGCATCAGCAGACTACTGTCACGCTCCATTGCATACTGATCATCTGTATCTAAATCATAATTAAGTTGATCTAGTTTTTGTTTGAGCTCAGCAAGAGCAGCTAAGCCTTGAGGAAGATTTACAGAATATGGTCTTTTCCTCCTGTAATTTTTTTCGTATTTATCAGCAACAGCACTAAATCCTAAGCTACTTGCATCTGTCTTGAGCTCAATAAGATATTTTTTAAATATAAGGGGCAATACTTTCCAGCGATCAACAAAATCCCTTTCAAGATGATCTGTCAGCCTAAAAATCTCATCTCTAGAAACACTGTAACGACTAAGCAGAATTAAAACCTCATCCAAAAAACTCTCAACCCCATCTGGCAGATATGCCATCTCGCAATTTAATTCCTTAATTATTTTTTTTGTATTTTTCAGCATGCAATTTTCTACGTATGACATAGTTTCCTCTCGTTTTTTTGACTATTGACTTGCAATAAGATGGAGGATCTTAGATAAATCCCCTCAGGACCCTCCATTGAATCATCATTCTCAAGCCCCTTAACCTGCTTAATCCGAAATCCATCTTGATTTTCCTGCAGCTCCACTACCAGCTGACGTTCGTCGTTCTTTTTCAGGACTAAGATTTGGGACCAACCCTTCAGCACTCTTTCGATGTACTTATCAGTACAAACCTGAAGCTCCTTAGAAATCTGAATAAGATCCTCGCTAACTTTGGGCACTTCAACTTTGTAGCCACAGACTAAGGCTTCATCCAAATGCTCGATTTTCTGTTTTAGTTCTACTTGCTTAAACAAAATGGGCTGGATTCTGTCGTCTACTTTCTTATACAGTTCTTGTAGAGAACGCGGTCTCTTTGGCAAAACCTGTTTGATATCTTTTTGAGGCCTACCTACTAAGCGATTAAAATGGTCAGACAGAGTAAAAGCAGAAAAGTCGTCGAATCCCGTCGTGTCCACCATTAGGCGAAACAATCTCTTTAGTGAGTAGTGCTTCAATATCTGGCGGTGAATGAAAATGGGATGATACTCAAAATTGCAAATTTCCCTGCAGTGATCGAGCTTAAAGAAATCGCTGTAGTGCCCTTTGTAGTCTTTAGCATACCACTTAAGGTGCATTAGATTGTTAAGTGCTTTTGTTCCATGCTCACTAAGTGATGACTTGAATAATTCAACCGCCTCAGGCGGGAAGACCTTTGAGAAGTAGAGCTCAAATATTTGCTCTGGGGTTTTGTCCTCTGTCTCCACCATTGGCAAGGGCATTGACATAAAAGGCTCTCTCGAAGGAGCGTTGGGGAGGAAAGAGAACATACCTCTTAGCCTTGTATCCGCTAGCAAGATGCTGACGATCTGCCCTTTGCCTTCTTTACGGGAGAGATCATGAAGTATGAAGACGTCTCTCCGGGTAAAGAAGTCTTGGCCTTCAAGATCCTCTGCTTCAGTGCTGAAGCCATGGCTTTGCAAGGATTCAATGAATGCATGCTCTGGCAAGAAGCGAATCAACCGGCTTACCAATGCAATTGGAATGCGATCATCCATATTTCTCTCCCGTATCACAAGATTTATTAGAGCTTGGATCAAGCTTCCAGAGTTTTATTTCATACCACTCAATTAATGGCCCTTGAGGTGGGTTGGTTTCGGAGATATCTGGATACAATCTTTCCGGGACAGGTCTTGGACTTTTTATAAAGGGATTTTTTTGCTTTTTCGGAGAAATCGGTTTTCGATATTTAACGTTCATTTGGATATACTCCTTAAGTTGCTCGACTAAAAATCTCTCTTAATCTCATAATCCCCGTGGCTTAGATCACAAGCAAAATTGTAGAAACTTCGCAGAACTTAAGAGCTAAATGCTTGTGTCTGAAAATTACTCAATTTGAAATTGGGGTAGGCATTCAATTAAAAATGCATCGGGATCTCCTTTAATATAAGTTCTCCCCGTCGACTTTCCATTTACAAATACTTTCGTCACCCTCGCCACAACCTCGCCATCAATACGCCGCTCCCTAGTGAAGTGGTCAGTAATCCTGGTTTTTTTTGGACATTTTCTTGAACTCTTTTTTTTCATAACTCTCCTTTCTAAAAAAGCTACTTATCTTCTTCTAATGCCTTCATGTTTAACTTGTAGCCCTAATGACAAAACTCCTACTTCGAATTCAATCACATGGTATTGATGCAATTACTTTATTGAATAGCTTTACGCTTGCGAACCCCAAGCAAATGCATTTGTTTTAATACTACAATAACTGACCAATCAAGTCAACGACGAACTACTTGTTTAAATTCAGATACTTTGCTCGCACTTTTGTTTTTATAAAACAAACCGATATGTCACCAATGGACAAAAACGAATTAGACGACTTGAAGGCTTTAGCCAAGGAAATCAATATCCTTCGCGAGAGCCTTAGAAGCGGTAAACCAATTAACGAGCTTCTCGACTCTATCTCATTTCATGAGTCGAAGTTTCTCTCAAAGGACGCTGCTGTCCCCCCCGGCTTGATCAGCACCAGAAAAGAAGAGATTGATGCCAAAATAAAAATTCTAAGAGAAAAGATGCTTGAATCCGACGCATCGAGAGAGGTTAATTATATATACATCCCCCCTCGAGAGTTAAACATACCCAAAAATTCAAACCTAATTGTTATTGGATGGCATCAGGATATTAGACTGATACAAGAGATTGCTGATTTTTCTACAAAGCTCAACATTCTTGTATTTGATAAAACCGAAATCTCAGTCGCAAAAGAAATTTTCAGAGGAAGCGATAACATCAGCTACAGTTATGAGTTACCACAATTGATGTCATCATTAGAAAACCCCTACTGCCTCGTTATTGAAGTGCGGGGCTCTAAAAATGAAAAGATCATTGAGCATGAGTCTGTTTCTGATTCTATTCAAAAACTTCTACTAAATAAATCAAAGCTAAGTGAAAGCAATGGAATAACTGTTCTTTGCGGAAGATCATTTTTTAATGAAAAACTCAAAATGATACATACCGTAAACCCCATTCATATAGATTTTAGACCTCCATTCATATGCACAATGTATTCAAGCATGCCAACTCGATCTATCAAGCTTTCATACAAAGGAGTGGTATCTGGGCTAAGCGCTGAAAAGTTTTCAGAAATAAACCTAAGAGAAACTACATTGAGCGTAAAAAGAGATGTGCTGAAGCGAGATATAAAAATCAAGTGCGATAGGATTGGAAGATATTTCAAGAGTTACACATCAACTTATATCCAAAAAGACAACGGAGAATTTGCTACGGAAGTTGCATACCTTGATCTGACAAAACTCGGAACATCCAAAATCATAAAACTTGCCGATAAAAACTGCGAAGAGATCCTTTTGTCAAAAATCCCAAAAGATCGTTTTCATAAATTATTTGAAATAAAAAAAAATGATATAATTGTTGCTCGTGCATCATCCAGCAGACGTCTAAGCGTATACCTTGCTGAAGAAGTTAAAGGTTTAGTTTACTTACCAAATAGTTGCTTTGTCTTACGACATATTGAAGGTTCTAAGTTGAGCAATAATTATTTATATCACTACTTAGCATCTAAACTCTATGTAAGAATTAATCCTGAATTCAATTCAATAAAAACAATTCCCAGCAAAGAGCTTTTAGAATTACTTATACCGATAATTGATGAGGATGCAGAAAGGCAATTTTTAGAAAAAATGAGTGACATCGAAAACGAATATATAAAGGCTAAGAAAAACAGGAGAAAAGCCCTGGGCGAGCTATCAGATAAACTATTCAGCCATTGACATCAAGAAGCGATTTGGTCGGTTACCTTGCAAGCTTTATTCATTTCATTTTCTTCTGATAAATACTAAAATTATAGAATATGGACACAATTCATATTGGTAACATTAAATTTGGTTTTGATTCTAGCTCAATGCTGATCATGGAAAAATGCAATCTTAAATCGTTTTCTATTCATAACGATGAATTGAAGACCCTTGATTCAGATTTCTTTAATCGGTTTCTGGAATCATTTTGCAAGCTTTGCAAAATACACGGCTGCTCTGTCTTTCCATATGGATTAGATGATTTTTGGAATTTTCTCATTTTAAAAGAAGATTAGTTTATAACTTTTACCCTCATTATTAATAAAGAATGTTCAAGCGAGTTTTTATAACGTCGTATCGCTAAAAAAGTGCCGTCGTGCTATCAAAGAATAAAACACAGTCCCGGTTGGGTCAGGTTGGTCTGGGTTGGTTTGAACCCAAGTCAGGCCGCGCTCGGTGTGTTAGTTTTTTAGAATTTTTAATAGGTTAAGTGCCATGCCGGAACTACCCGAAGTCGAGACCATCAGAACCCAACTCGAATCAATCCTGCCTTTTGCGATTGAGAAATTTACTGCGTCTCAAGGTCTAAAAAAAAATATTCTCCATACAAAACTCAATCTCACCGGGAGGACACTCACCGCCGCTCATCGCAAAGGGAAGATGCTGGATTTTATTCTCGATGATAAATCGCATCTCCTCTCTCATCTCGGCATGACCGGTACGTGGCTCATTACAAAAACGAAACCTGAAGGAAAGCATGCCCACCTGATTCTTGAAGGGAGCGGTTTTTTCCTCACCTACGATGACCCTCGCCGCTTCGGTCATCTGTATCAGCTCGATGAATTGAGCGCACAAAAAAAACTTAATGAATTGGGCCCTGATCTCGCAAGTGCAGATTTTACTTTTGACTTTATGGTCGCTGCCTTAAAGAAACTTAAAACTCGCGCCCTTAAAGTCGCCCTGCTTGATCAAAAATATTTCGCGGGCTCTGGTAATTATATAGCGAACGAAATCTGTGCTCATGCCCGCATCCGTCCCACTCGCCTGTGCGGGAAAGTTAAAGCCGCAGAATACCCTTTGATCTTTGAGGCCATCCAGCTAGTCATTAAGGGGGCCATATCCTCAGGCGGCACCACCTTTCAAGGCGGCTATCGCGACACCAGTGGTGAGAAAGGCTTGGGAGTGAACAATCTTGTGGTATTCTATCAGAAGACTTGCCGCCTTTGCGGAGTGACACCCGTGAAGAAAATTATTCAGGCGCAACGTGGCAGCTATTACTGCCCTCAATGTCAGAAATAAATTATGTCTTACTATGCGATCGATTTTGGAACCTCGAACTCACTTCTCACCTTCATCTCGAGTGAGGGAAAGATCACGCCTGTCCCACTAGATCCAGAATCTGGTTTCGTTCTGCGCTCTCTACTCTACACTCCTGAGAAAAATAAATGGTTCTTTGGAACTGAAGCCATCAGCGAGTATGTCACTCATGAAGGTGAAGGTCGCTTTTTTCGCTCGATTAAGAAATTTCTGCCTGAAGCAAGCTATAGTGGCACCACTGTGCACAACCGCAACATGGGTATCAGCGATCTTATCGCCATTTTTCTCTCTGAGATGAAAAAGCGCGCTGATAAATTGACTGGAACAAAAACGGATAAAGTCATCCTGGGCCGCCCAGCTCTCTACTCGCTTGATAAAGAAAATGATCAACTCGCTCAAGAGCGGATGGAGAAAGCAGCAAGGCTTGCGGGTTTCAACGAGGTGATCTTTTGTCCGGAACCCATCGCTGCGGGCCTTGATTATCAGTCAGCTGAGAAAAAAGAAAAAATTGTGCTCATCACAGATTTTGGTGGAGGAACTTCAGATTTTACACTCATGAAGTTTCACCACGGCAAATACTCCCAAGATGATATTTTGGGACTCTCCGGCGTCTTCATTGCGGGTGATGTGCTCGATGGAGTGATGATGAAAGACTTCATCTCGCCGCATTTTGGCTCGCAGTTTGAGTACCAATTTCCTGGCAGCGAAAATGTTCTACAATTTCCTAGAAATCTTTTAAAAAAAATGTGTTCTCCTGCTCATATTACACATCTTCGAGAAAAAGATACCTGGGAGTTTCTTCAGCACATCACTAAGTTTAGTCTCACCGAAATCGATCAGCGCCGGATGCAAAATCTTTTAACACTTGTGGAGTGCCAGCTTGGCTTTCCCCTCTTTAATGAAATTGAAAAAGTGAAAGTGAAGTTAGGCAAAGTGACGAGTGCGAAATTCTTTTACAACTTCTTCGATATGCTGATTGAAGAAGAGGTCTTGGCCTCTCAATATCAAACGGCCGTAAGCCCTACAGTTGATGAAGTGATGAATTCAATGATGGATGTCTTTAATCAGTCAGGGCTTTCAGTCAGTGATGTCGATGAAGTGGTCCTCACTGGAGGAACTTCTCAATTTCCTCTCATCCGTCAGAATCTAGCGAGCATTTTTGGTGAAGAGAAGCTCTCTAATCACAATATTTACCAATCCGTGGTCAATGGTTTAGCGCAATTTGCGCTGAGACAGGCTTAATGGGATTAATTAAGGTTTTCTGGTCCAGGTTTCACTGCGCCCAAAAAGTGAGATGCCGATATAGCCTCGAAGCTCAATTTCGTTTTCATTTTTTTGAGTGATTTTGCACTTATAAGTATTACCTGAATCAGGGTCATAGATGCGTCCCTGAGAATAGAAATTTTTATCATCGCTATCTTGAATCAGACCCGTGAGAATGGTCATCCCCATCACTTCTCTTGAGCGCAAAGACTTATCTGGATTTTTTCCATCAAGACCATCACCGCGTTTTTTTCCGCCAATGATTTTGGCCTCAAAAGTTTTATCGTTTTTATAAATTTCGATCTCACCCGTCTTATCACCGGTGAGCCACTGGCCTTCGATTTGAGCAAACGCTTGAAGAATAAATAGAAAAATCAGCATTAGACTTTCTTTCTATCAAGAATGCGCATAGTGAAAGCAAACTGATTGTCCGCATCTGCGGACACAACCGTCTCACTCACGAGGTTCCAATTCTTAAGAGACAGAGGAGGAAAGTAGGTATCACCCTTCACTTCTGTTTGAACTTCAGTAAGATACAAGCGATCCACTAAATTCAGACAGGCCTTATAGATCTGCGCTCCGCCAATGATAAAGGCTTCCTTATCCCCTTGGCGTTCAGCGTACTTCAGGGCACGAAAAACGGAATTAAACCAAAGCACATTTTCACTCGCAGCTTTTGGTTCGTTTGAGACGACAAGATGAAATCTTCCAGGCAAAGGCTTGCTGCCAAGAGATTCAAAAGTTTTGCGTCCTAAAATCACATGATGGCCCATGGTGACTTTTTTAAAGTTGGCGAGATCAGTCTTAAGTGACCAGGGAAGCTTGTTCTCTAGGCCAATCACGTCGTTTTTGCTTTTGGCCACAATCATTGAGATACGCATGTTATACCGCCACTGGAGCTTTAATATGAGGATGAGCTTGATAATTCTCTAAAGTAAAATCTTCAAATTTAAATCCAAAGATATCTTTCACCGCTGGATTCACTTTCAATGTAGGAAGCGCATAAGGAGTGCGCGTGAGCTGAAGCTGGGCTTGCTCTAAATGATTCGTGTACAAATGCGCATCACCCATCGTGTGCACAAAATCACCGGGCTCAAGGCCGCAAACTTGAGCAACCATTAACGTTAACAGCGCATAGGAAGCAATGTTGAACGGCACACCCAAGAAAATGTCGGCCGAACGCTGATAGAGCTGACAAGAGAGCTTATTGTTCGCGACATAAAACTGAAACAGTGTATGACAGGGTGGAAGCGCCATTTGATCAATATCAGAGACGTTCCACGCGCTCACGATCAAGCGACGAGAGTCAGGATTGTTCTTAATCATGTGAATAAGATTTTTAATCTGATCGATCGTGCGGCCATCATGAGTTTTCCAAGAGCGCCACTGAACACCATAAACAGGGCCTAAGTTTCCGTCTTCATCGGCCCACTCATTCCAAATCGAGACACCGTTGTCTTTGAGATACTTAATGTTGGAGTCACCCTGCAAGAACCACAAGAGTTCGTGCACGATACTTTTCATATGAATTTTTTTGGTGGTGACCATCGGAAAACCATCAGAGAGTTTAAAGCGCATCTGATGACCAAAAACAGAGAGAGTTCCAGTGCCGGTGCGATCTTCTTTTTTCACACCTTCATCGAGAACACGTTTTAAAAGCTGATGATATTGTTCCATGAATAAAAAATAACATTCGTGAGACGTGGTGAAAACGTTGATTCTAATGCTGCGCTGCAGATGTTAAAAATTGTCACTTATTTGGCTTTCGCATCCTCAAGCAGGGCCTTAAGAAGCAAATACCGCTTCTTGTTAGGCAACTTCTCAGCTTCTCTTAAGGTATGTTTCGGGTCTTCCACAAAAGCCAAAAAATCCACCAACCCTTGCGCCATGGCTTCTCTGTTTTTAAAGGCCGGGAGAGGAAGCATCTTCGTTCGGGGATTACTCTTCAAAGGGTCAAGAGCATACTGCTTAATATAATTGGCGCCCTTTTCTTTCAAGACTTGAAACTTCAGAAGGCTCACCCCTAAATCACCACCAGTGCCATTGAGGGCATGACAAGAGAGGCAGTAGCGCTTATAGGTTCGCGCACCCAGTTCGATGCTTTCATTGCTCTCTTTAGAATCGATTCCAAAATTCATCGAACTCGTTATCAAATTGACTCCAACCACTTGGTAGATAGAGCTATAAAAAGGCTGTTGAGGTAGGGGAACATTTTTTAAATTCCAAACTACGTAATAGGGGCCTAAATCAACCAAGGCCTTCTCTTTTTGACTATAACGGACGAATTTTTCTCCATCCGCTCGCTCGAAAGCGAGGATCGGATCACCAAGTCTGGCCTGATCAAGGGAGATATAAGATTTAAATCCATTTTTAGAAATGAATTCCACTTCAACGATATTGTGAGGTCCGGTGAATACCTTCTTGAACAACTCCCGAAGCCTTACCCCTTTATAGGGTTCACTCTTTTTTGTGACAAAATTATAGAACTCAACGACCTGTGTATTTGATTTCTTAAGATCTTCTTCTTTCATTTCAATAACAAACTCTCCATCAAGTTTTACATTCAAAGAGTTTGCAAACGCTGAAGAGATAAACAGTAATGTTGTAAAAAAAAGAGTCATCATATTAACTTTTACTATGAAGAATCAAAGCCGCGGCTCCTAAAACTGAGCCGGTCTCTTGATTGGTGGATGTTGTTTTTACTCGCGCTTCATGCCGAATCGCTTTAAAAGCGTATTGATCAAGCCAGTGTTGAACGCGCTTATCAAAATCTTCTGAGATTTGTGAAACGCCACCGGCGATCACAAAGAGAGATGGATTTAAAACCGCGGCCATTGTTGAAAGCCCTAGCCCCAACCACTCAGCTGTTTGATCGACAACCTTCTCCGCCAGAGCGTCGCCTTTTTTATAAAGCTCAGAAATCTCTTTTGCCGTGACTTTCTTTCCAAAAATCTCTTGGGCCGTCATCTCGACACCCGTAGAGCTGGCGTAAATTTCTAAATGCCCTTTGCCGCCGCAACCGCAGAGACGTCCATCTTTTTGAACCACGATGTGTCCGCCTTCACCGGCCTTGCCGTTTTCAGAGCGAATAATAATCCCTTCCGCAAAAATGCCTGTGCCCACTCCTGTTCCGAGTGTGACGAGGACAAAATCACGCACTCCCTTGGCCACGCCAAACAACGCTTCACCAATGGCGGCCGTATTGGCATCGTTATCCAGTTCAACAGGAAGACCAGTCGCGGCTTCTAATTGATGAGCGATATCGACCTTGCCCCACTTAAGATTCACGGGAGAGACGATGCAGCCATTGTTCCAATTCGCGTTCGGTGCACCAACGCCAATTCCTGCAATAGGAGTGTCAGCGAGAGAAGAAGTTTTTTTAAATTCAATCAGCTCATTAATCTGCTTAGTGAGTTCCGCCAAATAATGGGGAAAATCCGGATAGTCCTGAGTCTTAAACGAGCGAGCTCCCCTCAGCATGCCATCATTGGTGACAAGAGCGAGCTTCGTATTTGTTCCGCCAATATCTATGCCAATAGCAACGCGAGCTTTCATGCCACTTTCCTTGTGCGATAGAAGCCAAAGTAAGCGATGTAGAGATAACCCACCAGAGGCACGAGATAAGACAGGCGAAGACCAATTGAGCTATCAGCAATCTGCGCTTGAACCAGTGGTAACAAAGCTCCACCGACAATCGCCATACAAAGAAGAGCTGAACCTTTCTTCGTGTAGCCCCCCACTCCATCGAGGGCTTGAGTGAAAATAGTAGGGAACATAATGGAGTTGCAATAACCCACCAAAAGTAAGCAGCCTAGAGCATTGAGACCAGAGAACAAGAAACTTCCAGCAATAAGAACCACTGCCGCTAGAGCATGATAAAGAAGTGTGTGAGCAGGCCCAATTTTTTGCATATAAGCAGAGCCTGCAAAACGGCCAATCATCGCTCCCGTCCAATAGATTGAAACATATTTAGCCGCTTCAACTTCCATCATCCCACCCATTTCAGGCAGCCCCATGAGAGAGACAAGAAAACTTCCAATCGCCACTTCTGAGCCGACATAAAAGAAGATTCCTAAAATACCTAAAATCAAATGCGGGTAATCAGAAAGTTTTCCAGCAGGCTTCGAGCTCTCTTCGCTCTCTTCTTTAATTTCTGGAAGAGTCGTGAAGTGAACACCCACGGCTAAGAGAATGAGAATAAATGCGAGACCTGTATAAGGACCTACAACGGATTCGGCACCAGAGAAGCCAGCACGAAAAATGAGGGCTGCGCCAATGATCGGAGCAATAGCAGTTCCTAGCGAGTTAAAAGCTTGAACCAAAGTTAAGCGTCTAGACGCTGTTTCTGGGGCACCAAGGCGAGCGATATAAGGATTCGCGGCCACTTGAAGAAGCGCAATGCCACCGGCCAAAACAAAAAGGGCCATAAGAAATAAATTAAACGAGTGAGCTTTAGCCGCAGGCCCAAACAGTCCACAACCGACGGCCATAATAATAAGGCCCACGATCACGCCTTTTTTATAACCGATTTTTTCAACAATTTTACCTGATGGTGGAGAGATCACGAAGTAAGCCGTGAAGAAGCAAAACTGTACTAAAATGGAGCGGGTATAATCGAGATCAAATGAGTTTTTGAGATGCGGCACCAAAAGATCATTCAGGCAGGTGATAAAACCAAACGCGAAAAAAAGAAATGACAACAAGCCTAAGGCACGGTTTTGAACCATGGACTTCACTCCAAGTTAAGGGATAAGATATGACCTATCCTAACGATCTGTTTATGAAAGGGCCACGTAATGAAAGCCAAAGTTGTCACCGGACTTGAAAGACTTTTAACTGATCCACAAATTCAAAAGAAATATCCAGGAAAAATTGGGTATCTTTGTCACGCTGCTTCAATAACAAAAGACATTGAGCACGGGCTTATTGCTTTGAAAAAAGTTTTTGGCGACCGCCTGATTAAAGTTTTTGGCCCCCAGCACGGCTTTGTCACCGATGTGCAGGACAATATGGTGGAATCAAAACACACGATTCACCCTTATTTTAATTTAAAAGTGTACTCGCTTTACTCTGAGACCCGCATCCCCACTCAAGAGATGCTTGAAGGGCTGGATCATGTGTTTGTGGATCTGCAAGACGTGGGCACGCGCATTTATACTTATATCTACACCATGACTTATATGATGGAAGCGTGCCAGAAAGCGGGCGTGCAAGTCGTGATCCTTGATCGCCCCAATCCAATTGATGGCGTGACGATGGAAGGTAACGTCCTTGATATGAAATTTGACTCCTTCGTGGGACGTCACCCCATCCCCGTTCGCCATGCACTTACCATGGGTGAAGTCGCACTCATGAATCAAAAATATTGGAACGCCCCTGATTGCAATCTCTCGATTATTGAGATGCAAGGATGGAAGCGTGAGATGAGTTATGAGGACACGGGATTGCCGTGGGTGCTTCCTTCGCCGAATCTTGCGACTGTGGAAGCAGCTTATACATTTGTCGGAACTGTTCTCTATGAGGGAACAAATATTTCTGAAGGCCGAGGCACCACACGCAGTCTTGAAATTGTGGGTCATCCCAAGATTGAAGCCTTCTCGTTTCATGACAAACTTAAAACAGTTTTCAAGAAAGAAGAACTCAATGGATTTGTGCTTCGTCCGCTCGTGTTTCTTCCCACTTTCCAAAAGCATCAAGGCCTGCCTTGCGGCGGTTATCAAATTCATGTCACAGATAGAAAAACTTTTGAGCCTTGGCGTTTATGCCAGACACTTTGCCGCGAGTTTTATCATCACTTAGGAAGTGAATTTAAGTGGAAGCAGCCTCCTTATGAGTACGAATATGACCGTATGCCGATTGATCTTATCAATGGCACAGACCAATTGCGTCTATGGGTTGAAAAGAATGGCTCGCGTGATGAGTACAATAAAATCATGGCAAGTGGCCCTCTTCATGAGTATCAAGCTCAGCGAAATGAGATCCTCATTTACCGTTAAAACCTGATGCGAATCATGAAGTTTACTAATCTGACTCTGGGACGATGATTTTTTCTCAGGCGTAATGTACCTCCATCACACATTCCTTGGAGGGATTATGTTAAGTGTATTTGCTCTTATTCTTGCGGCCCCTTTATTCGCTCAAGCTCCTCAGGTCATTGAAGCACCTGTTGAACATCTCTTTATTCCAGCTGGTTTTGATAACAATGATAATGTCGAGCTCGTTGTGACTGGCCACTTCCCTAACCCATGTTACGGAAGAAACGATGTAACTGTTGATGTACGCGGTGATGTTGTCGATGTCAAAGTCACTTCTCTTGTCCGAGGAGATGAAAAGTCTGCAGCGTGTGCAGCCATGATTGTTCCCTTTAAAGAAGTGATCCCTGTCGGCAATCTTCAAGGGGGAGACTATAAAGTTCAAGTCAACGCTAGTACGCGTTTTGAAATCAAAGAGAATCTTAAAATTGAAGAAGCCGCTTCTCAAAACCAAGACGATCATATCTATGCTTTAGTTGATTATATTGAACTAGGCTTTTTGGGTGGTGAATCTGGAAGTGCCATGCTTGTGGGCTGGAAGCCAAGTGATTGCTTAGAGCTTGATCGCGTTGAGTACGTAAAGAATGGTAAAGATACCGTCACTATTTTACCGATCATGAAGAAAGTGTCTGAATTCTGTCCAATGAAGATGACTCCGCTTTCAATCCCAGTCGCTTTCAACCCAGGAGAGTTCAGCTATGAGAAAATTCTTCTTATGAGCCGCACGATTGAAGGTAAATCTGTGAATGCCCTTGTGGAGAAGAGATAATGTCTTTGGTTTTTTTCCTCTGGGCGCTAACTAGCGCCCAGGCTTCTTTCTTTCCGGAATCGGGCCCTCAACCTTTAAGCTTTGCTAAATCTTTGAGCTCTCCCGCACGAGCCGCTCAAACGGAGCAGCTTCTCGCCCACTTCTATAATAAAGTCTCACCTCTCGTTTCGAATCAAGGGGCAGAGCTCGTCATTATCCCTCAGTGGAATGACCAGCGTGTGAATGCACTGGCGACTCGAAAACAGGGAGTGTGGGAGATACAAGTTTACGGGGGGCTGCTCACTCATCCAGATATTGATGATGATGAATTGCAACTGGTTTTGTGTCATGAATTAGGTCATCACTTAGGTGGAGCTCCTACGGCCAGCCGTAACGGATGGGCCGCCTGTGAAGGACAAGCAGACTATTGGTCAGCGAGTGCCTGTGCTCATTTATTTAAAGACCCAGAAGAGACGGCTTTAAAACTGACGCGTCTGTATGCCACTCAAGGTGCAGGTGGATATCCCAATCTCGATCGTGCTGATGAGGTGAAAGTGCCGCGAACTTTTTTTGGTTATCCAAGTCCTCAATGTCGACTGGATACTTTACTCGCTGGATTCAAAGGATTAGATCGCCCTTTTTGTTGGTATGCTCCAGAAAAATAGCGTCAATTTTTTGAAAAAAAGCCTTTAAGGGTTGTCGTATGGGGGTCAGCATGTTTTTCTTAACAAAATGAAAATTTGTTAAGGAGAAGGCATGTTGCAAACAATTGAGCAGCTAACTGGTGAATTTGTCGGACTTGTATGGGGTATTCCACTCGTTGTGCTTCTAGTTGGTTCTGGAATTTTCTTTACGCTCTATTTTGGATTCCCCCAATTACGCTTTTTTAAACACGCCATCGATATTGTTTTCGGAAAGTTTGATAAACCGGAAGATGCGGGTGAGATCTCTCACTTTCAAGCCTTGACCGCTGCGTTATCAGCAACAGTAGGTTTAGGAAACATTGCCGGTGTGGCCGTGGCCGTGGCCCTCGGTGGCCCGGGTGCTGTTTTCTGGTTGTGGGTCGCAGGCTTTATTGGCATGTGCACCAAATTCACTGAAGTCACTCTCTCTCTTCTCTATCGTGAAGTCGGCGCCAATGGTGTGGTCCATGGTGGACCGATGTTCGTGATTAAAAATGCACTTTCTAAAAAGTTTTATCCCATCGCATGGCTCTACGCTTTCTTCGTCGTCCTCTCTTCGTTTGGTGCGGGCAATATGTTCCAATCCAATCAAATGGCCTCTGTCATGAGAGCTTCGGCCGGAATTCCTGAATGGATTTCAGGTCTGATTTTCTGTGCGGGTGCATTTTTGATTTTGATAGGTGGGATTAAGCGTATTGGTAAAGTCACAGAAAAGATGGTCCCAGCGATGGTGGGAATTTATATTCTCGGCGCTCTCTTTATTATCGTCGCCGATTATCAAAGAATTCCTGAAATGTTTAATCTCATCTTCACTGGTGCCTTTGCCGGAACAGCAGCGATGGGTGGATTTGCAGGAGCGGCCTTCAAAGAAGTTGTGGTCATGGGTATTCGTCGTGCCACATTCTCAAACGAAGCGGGAATGGGATCGGCCGCCATGGCCCATTCAGCTGCGAAATCAACTCCCATTCAAGAAGGCATCGTCGCTCTTCTTGAGCCTTTAATTGATACCATCGTTGTCTGTACAATTACCGCCGTCGCCCTTCTACTCACAGATGCGTGGAACACTCCAGGTATAGAAGCCGGATCCGAAATGACCGCCTATGCTTTTGAATCTGTCATGGGGCCTACTGGTCGCTGGATTGTGACGCTTACAGTTACACTTTTTGCTTTCTCCACTTTAATTTCTTGGAGCTATTACGGGGAGCAAGGAATTACCTTTATCTTTGGTGAGAAATGGATTCCTGCTTATCGTTATGTCTTTATTCTTTTCATTTTTTTAGGAGCGATCGCCCACTTAAATATTGTTCTCAATATTTCAGACGCGGTTTATGGATTGCTCGCTCTTCCCAATATGATGGCTTGCTACTTGTTACTGCCTAAAGTGAAGGCCGAACTTAAGAGCTACATAGCCAAACTTAAATCAGGTGAAATTAAGCCCGTTCGTTAAACTCATGGGGCCTTGATGGCCCTATGTCAAAACTTTGATGGAATCTAAAGCCTAGGCCAAGTCAGGAAATCTTGATTTACGGAGTTCTTAATGTCGTGTTCTCCTAAGAACATTATTAAACGTTAAGGAGAATGCATGTTGCAAACATTAGAGCAGCTCACAGGTGATTTCGTAGGACTCGTCTGGGGTGTCCCGCTAGTTGTCCTTTTAGTTGGTTCGGGAATTCTATTCACTGTCTATTTTGGCTTTCCTCAAATTCGCTTCTTTAAGCACGCCATCGATATTATTTTTGGCAAATTTGATAAGCCTGAAGACAAAGGTGAGATCTCTCACTTCCAAGCTCTCTGTGCCGCTCTTTCAGCGACAGTTGGTTTAGGAAATATCGCTGGTGTAGCGGTCGCCATCTCTCTTGGTGGTCCTGGTGCCGTATTCTGGCTCTGGGTCGCGGGCTTCATCGGCATGTGTACCAAGTTTACTGAAGTCACACTCTCTATGTCTTATCGTGACGTAGGTGAAAACGGAGTCGTTCACGGTGGACCGATGTTCGTGATCAAGAACGCTCTTTCAAAAAACTTTTATCCCATCGCTTGGATCTACGCTTTCTTCGTCGTCCTCTCTTCATTTGGAGCGGGCAACATGTTCCAATCCAATCAAATGGCCGCTGTCATCAAGACTTCAGCTGGAATACCTGAATGGGTTTCTGGTTTGATTTTTTGTGCCGGCGCTTTCTTAATTTTAATTGGTGGAATTAAGCGTATTGGTAAGGTCACAGAAAAAATGGTTCCGGCGATGGTAGGACTCTACCTTGTAGGGGCCGTCTTTATTATTGTTCAACACTTCACTCGTATCCCTGAGATGTTCTCCATGATCTTCTCTGGTGCTTTTGCGGGAACAGCTGCCGTAGGTGGATTCGCTGGTGCGGCCTTTAAAGATGTGATCGTCATGGGAATTCGTCGTGCGACATTCTCAGACGAAGCGGGAATGGGCTCGGCCGCGATGGCCCACTCAGCAGCGAAATCAACTCCGATTCAAGAAGGCATCGTGGCTTTGCTTGAGCCATTCATCGACACCATCGTGGTGTGTACGATCACAGCTGTTGCTCTTCTTTTGACTGGTGCCTGGAATGCAGAAGGCATCGCTGCTGGATCTGAGATGACAGCTTATGCTTTTGAAACTGTAATGGGTCCAACAGGCCGCTGGATTGTAACTGCGACTGTGACTTTATTTGCGTTTTCAACTTTGATTTCTTGGAGCTATTACGGAGAGCAAGGCATTACCTTTATCTTTGGTGAAAAGTGGATTCCGGCTTACCGCTATGTATTCATTGTTTTCATTTTTATTGGAGCTATTGCGCAGTTAAATATTGTTCTCAATATTTCAGATGCGGTTTATGGATTGCTCGCACTTCCAAATATGATGGCGTGCTATATCTTGCTTCCAAAAGTGAAGGCCTTGCTAGTTGATTATAAAAAGAAGCTCGCCTCTGGTGAGATTGCCCCACATAAATAATAACGAGGAGCTCAAATGCAGAACGATTATAAAAAACCAGGTTTGGGACTCTCTCTCATCCCTCTTTTATTTTTAATTGTTCTGCTGGCCCTTAATATTTATCTCTTTAAAGATGGCGCGACTTCAGGCCCAAATCAGCTGGCCCTATTAGCCGCGGCTTCTTTAGCCGCGATCATTGGTTTAACGGTTTTAAAAATTGATTACAAAACGATGGAGGAGAAAGTGATTCACTCCATCGGTCTCTCCATGCAAGCTGTTCTGATTTTGCTAGTGGTGGGAATGCTGATCGGTCTTTGGATTCTCTCAGGCGTGGTTCCCTCAATGATTTATTACGGCATCCAGATCGTGAACCCCTCATGGTTTCTTCCGATCACTTGTATTATTTGCGCTGTCGTCTCACTGGCCACAGGCTCAAGTTGGTCGACTGGTGGAACTGTCGGTATTGCGCTCATGGGAATTGGTAAGGCGATTGGGATGCCAGAAGAGATGGTCGCAGGTGCGATTATTTCAGGTGCGTATTTTGGAGATAAACTCTCTCCCTTATCTGATACAACCAATCTTGCTCCGGCCATGGCCGGCACTGATTTGTTCACTCACGTGCGCTACATGCTCTACACCACAGTTCCCTCGATGATTATTGCACTCATTCTATTTACAATCGTCGGACTGAATTACTCCTCTCAGACGCTTGATATGTCGAGTGTCGAAGAAATCACAACGGCTCTCAAATCAAACTTTTGGATCTCCCCGGTCGCTTTTTTACTTCCGGCTTTTGTTATTATTCTAGTCGCAAAAAAAGTTCCTGCTCTTCCTGCTTTGTTTTTAGGAGCGATTGCTGGCGCGTTTCTTGCTCTCTTTACCCAACAAGACCTCTACTCGCGCCTGTCAGGTGAAGCTTTCACATTCCTAGGCGCATGGAAAAAGACCATTGAGATCGGCTATGGTGGCTTTAAGATTGAAACTGGTGTTGCCACCATGGATTCTCTTCTCTCTCGTGGTGGCATGAGCAGTATGCTTAATACTGTGTGGCTTATCATGATGGCGATGATGTTTGGTGGTGTGATGGAGATGTCAGGCATGCTTGGCAAAATTGCTGAGACCATCCTAAAACTTGTCACAGGCACAGCAAGTCTCATCACGGCGACTATCGCGAGCTGTATCACTATTAATATTACGGCCGCAGATCAGTATCTTGCGATCGTGGTTCCGGGAAGAATGTTTAGAAATGCTTATGAGAAAGCTGATCTTGCTCCAGAGAATCTTTCGCGCTCACTTGAAGATGCAGGGACACTGACTTCAGTACTTGTCCCTTGGAATACTTGTGGGGCCTATTTTAGTGGAGTGCTTGGAATTGCAACTTTAAGCTATCTTCCCTACTGCTTCTTTAATCTCGTCAATCCAATCGTTGCGATTGTGATTGCAACGATTGGATACAAGATCAGAAAAAGAAGTTAGAAATCTCTCGTCACACCAAAACTTGGAAGAAGAGCTTTATGCCTAAAGCGATCATTGTTCTTTCTGAGACGCTGAGTCGTGGTGTATTCGCTGAAGACAAAATTAAGAGCGTACTTTAGCCCCCATCCCCCACCAATGTCTTGGCGTGCATAAAATTCTGAATTGAGTGAGCCGTGATCATTATCACTTATGAGCAAAAGATTAAGCGGTGTCGGGCGAGCACTCACATCACTTGGGTAAGAGCTGGCATCAGACTTAGGAGTATATTTTGCTTTCACGCGCTTTCCAAAACTTCCCCCGATCACATCAATATTTGTTCCAAACGACCAAATGCTTGAATGAACGTAAAGCAAGTGAGCGGCAATATTTATTGAAGTCACTTGAGAGGTTTGAATCCTCAAATCATCAATATTCTCCTTTTTATCACTCAAGAAAATAGTGTGAGGCCCTTCCTGCCCAGTGGTGAGAAGTGAGGGAGCCGTTGTAAATCCTGTATCACTGGCCCATTGAGAAGTTCCTCGCACACCCACTCCCCACATGAACTTCGAGTCACCTATTCTCCAAAAGCGGGCGACATCGGCAGCCAGTTGCTGCTCGTGATGGCCGGCAGAGGTCATAACAGAGACTCGATCAAAGGCCCAGGATTGAGAAATCATTAACATCAACAAAACGAAAATTTTCATTTAATTACTCCATATCATTTTAAGTTTAAGATGAATTTTGTCATCGGCCGCAATGAAGAGGAACTTCTTCACCTCAATGCCAAAGTCAGATCTCTTCATGCTCCATTCCGTATTTATAACAAGTTCCCCACTCTCTCCGCGCTTGAGTTCAATGGGTATCTCTTGAGTTTTTTTCATCCCTCGAATTTCCCACTCCACTTGAGCGAACTTTGACTCAAACCCAACGGGTGAGAGTAATTTCATTTTAATTTCAGGATAGATGGATGAGTTTTTTCCTTCCTGAGGTAATTTATTATCAACGCAAACATGCTCAGCAGGAAAATCAGATTTTCCATAATCAAGTGTCATGGATTCTTCAAAATGACATTTTAGTTTTTGATCCTTAACTTCGATCTCTGAAACTTTCAGAGAGTATTGAGCTTGAGTGATTTTTTGATTTTGCTCATCCCAACTGACCTCTCCATTAAGTTTATGGCCTTTAAATGTGTGAGAGCCAAATGTATAGGGAACCGTAAACTCAAGGCTTTGATCTTTTAATTCCAAGGCAAAAGCAGAAAAAGTGAAAGTGAATAAAGCCAAAATCAAATACATAAGACTCCAAATGTTTATATATTAACATCTGGAGTCTATCTTAAAATATATTCATCCGTAAAGTAGGAAGAGACTCACACTATTTAGCGGCCTAAAACATCTTTTCTAGTACTTAACGCAATGGCAGCGGCCTCTTTAATAAGATCCCCAGGCACCCCAAGCTCAACGAGGGTGTTTCCCAGATTTTCAATGACGGCATCAAAATGAACATCGCTTAACCCCTTAAGCTTAGAATGGGAGTCTCTGAGATTTTTTCCAGGATACTGGGGGGCCCCACCAAAAGCATAAGTGAGAAACATTTTTTGCTTCTTGATTTGATCTGTCATAGAAATATCTTGGAAATACATATTGATGCGAGAGTCGGCTAAGACTTTTTTATAAAATAGATCTACCGCCGCTTCGACTGCTGCTTTACCACCAATTCTTTCATATAAGCTTTTCATCCCATCCTCCATTGTTGACGTGTATTTATCTATCGGTGGGATTTAAAAAATGTGGATGAGAGAAGTCAGTTTTAAAAATGATACTTAAGCAGCAAAAAAAAAGGCCCTCTTTCGAGGGCCCTTTCAACTTATTGAAACATTGGCATTAAGGCCATCGGTGTGACTTGAACAAACGGGTTCACAATCTCACGGCTTGGCTCAACATCACGCACACTGCTACGTGAACGCGTGATCGCCTCACTGATTCCCACAGAGCGAGAAAGATCAGCAGCAAGAACCGCGCGGTTAGTATTCACGATACCATTGGCGACAACTTTGCCTTTCAAGAAATCTTTAAGATCAGCAGTGCCAATCAAGATTTTTTTGATTTCCAGAGGCTTAAGGGCTGGGTTCATGGCCTTGATCTGTGCCGCTACGTTTGCGACGTAAGGTGCAGCTTGAGAAGTACCAGAAACCTGTAGGCGGCGATCCACTGGGATAGTTGAATCAATCAACATGCCCGGAGCTGCGACATCTACCATTTTCTCACCGTAGTTTGAAAACGAAGCCAAGAACTGAACATCATAAGTGGCAGAAACGCTAATCACGTTATCAGCTTTGATGTTGGTAGGGCTTGTAGGAAACTTATCATTATTTGATCCATCATTACCGGCAGCAAAGACGAATAATGTATTAGGAGCAGCTCCCACGAACTTCTGTCCCTGAGTGATCATTGAATTCATAAAGTACAAAGTGATCTCTTCTAACTCTTCTGGCTTCGCCTCTCTAAAGAAGAGAACCTTGAACGCCATTCCAGTAATGCCTTTAGCTTGCTCATAGCCAGTTCCAAATGAACCATTGGCGACATCAGCTTTGTGAGAAGCAACAAAAAGACCGATCTCTTCAAGAAGCTTCATTTGCTGACCAGCAAGAGCATCAAGACCAGACTTTAACAATTTCATGCGAACATCGGCCGAAAGGCTCTTGTTTGAAACTTCTTTCTCAAGACCGTAGAAGAAAGGCTTCACTTCAGTAGGAATTAATTTAATTCCCATCGCTTCGTTATTTGAATCACGGACAGTAATTCCTGCAACGTGTGTTCCGTGAACGAAGTTACCAAACTTTTGAAGATTGGCGATCAACTCTTTGTTCTCACGAGCGGCCTTGAGCCACTCTTTATCTTCTGGAGTTGATTTTCCAAGAAGCATGCGTCCTTGAACTTCAAAAAACTTGAAGGCATCGGCCGTATAAGTATTTTCATATTTATAATCGATGAGCATGCCGTTTTGTTCGGCAAAGTTCCAACCGTGAACGTCGTCTTGATAGCCATTGCCATCATTATCACGACCGTCTTCGATCTCTTTCAAGTTCGTCCAAATATTACCTTGTAGCTGTTGATGTTTTGTATCTAAACCAGAATCAATCACAGCAATAGTTGCTGCTTGAACTGAAAAAGAGAATGCCACCATGGCGATTGCGAGTTTCATCATAAAACACTCCTCTGTATTTCTATTGATTAGATTGTCTCGATGATTGCGAGAGTCCGTCAAATTAAAAAGCCCCTCTAAAAGAGGGGCTTCGTGCGACATAAATAATCGTTCATCACAATCCTTGCAACGAGTGACTAGTTTAGTCTTAGATGTCTTTAAGCTCTTTGATGTTAGTGATGATTGTAACGTCTTCACCACGGCATCCATTCTCTGGGCACAAGTTAGAGACACGGCATCCACGAGAAGAGTCATAGTTGTAATCATTCTCTCCACGAACAAGGATTCCTTCAATGATACCAGTTGTAGCATTGAATACTGCTGAACCAGAGTTACCGCCGTAAGTGTCAAGGTTGGCCATGAAGAACTTACCATTGATTGAGCGAACTTTGGCTCCATCAGTGATTTTTGTAGGAAGACCTGTAGGGTGACCGATAACTAAGATATCGTCTCCGACTTTAATTTTTCCAGTTTTGCGGAAAGTAAGTGGCGCACGATCAGAAACGGCGCGATCAAGTTCGATGAACGCGTAGTCATCTTGGCTGGCACGATCAAGTGTGCGGCTGATGATTTTTTTACAAGAATAAACACTTGTCTTTGGAACTGAAACGTTTGATTGAGAAGCGTCTTCAACTTTGTAATCAAAAACCCATTTGTAGCTTTGGCAGTCAGCTTGTGAAGTGATGCAGTGACCAGCAGTCACAAGATACTTATCCCCTACTAAGAAACCTGAACACATCGCTGCAGTTGATTGATTACTGAAGCGCTCATCAGCACACATGCCGCGTGATTGAAGAGAAGGACCCACGATATCCACTTGATCGCCATTAGCTCTCAAGCCTGTAGGAGCGATCATCGTTGCTGTTGATTGAGCAAGAGCAACGTAGGCACTGTTTGGTGATTCAAAAACATCTAAACGATTGTCATCGCCGTAGATCACTTTGATTTGTTTATCTGAAGCCATGAGTTTACCAGTGAGAACCATAGCCGATACTAAGAGTAATGATTGAAATATTTTCATGCAGGAAATCCTTTTCCGATGGTGAAAGCACAGGAGATCATTAAATCTTGATTGAAAAATATCCGGCAACTAACAGTTTCTTACAGAAATGCTTGAATTTTCACGTGTGTGATGAAGTTGTGTGGGAATAGTGGACCAAATATGTCCATCAATGCCTTTAAAAACATTGAGCGTTTCTGAAAAACTCGCTTGCATGAGATTTTCTTGGCGAAATTGATAGAATTCAAAACGAGACCTGAGTTCACTAAAACTTTGGGGCTCAATTAAGAGCTGGATGTTGATCGCCGGAGAAATTCCTTCATACACATTAATGCTTAGAGATTCAAAAACGGCCGTAAACAGTCCGGGCCCAGTTTGAATATCAGCAGCAATCACATCACTCAAAAAGCGCTCCAGCTCTTCTGGGTGAGTTGTGTAGAGATCAAAGCTTATGATTTTTGAGTCCATACATCACTAAGATGCTGCCAGGCTTTCAGTGATTGAGTCAAAACTGGCGCATGAGTCCTTATATTGATTGTATGCGGACTGGTGAGCTTGTCGAGAACTTCTCGATACCAAAGGAGTGCTAGCCCATCGAGACTTTGCTGGGCCTCAGGACTTTTTGGATTGAGCTCCATCGGGAAGCGTAAAAAAGATTTTCTAGAAATACCAAGCATCCACAAAGGTGAAGCCAATTCTTCGATCAAAAGTGGAATTTGGTTGAGTAGGTACTGATTTTGTTCACGGGATTTAGCGAAGCCAAAACAGGGGTCGGCAATCACACGAGAGAAGAGTTCGTGGCGCAAAAAGATATCAAATTGAGTTTTAAAGAAAGTTCTCGCCGACTGCGTGATCGCTTTAGAGCTCACATAGTTCATATGGTCACTGGTTTCTAAGCGCGTAGGAACAGGATTAAAACACAGAACATATTTCAAACGAGGATGCTGTTTAAGAATAGAGATAACATCGTCATCGACTTTTCCCGAAACATCATTCCAGACGATGGGAATATCATTTGGGACTTGGGAGAAAAACCAAGAAGCAGTCGCGATGTGATACGTATCTAAGCTGATAGAGAGCTCTTTAGGCCAATTTTTAAGGACTGGCATGAAATGCTTCTCGAGGCGCTCCCTCTCCATCAAAGCCGTGATGGCCGCATTACTAGGTGCAGTCGATTCCGCACCAATATCCACTCCATCCACAAGCCCCTTCCAAGACTCTAGACGTTTTTCAATAGATTCAACTGAGGAGAGCTCTCCCCCATCAGAAAATGAATCGGGAGTGATGTTCATCACTCCCCAGACATTTACTTTTTGATTTTGAAAATTAAAACTCAAGCTGGAGCAACCTTACCGCCTACAACTGACATTGAGGGTGCTGCTTCGGGAGCAACTGGTTTTTTAGGTGCGATTGGCTGACCGATATCTTCCCCACCAATCAATTTTCTGATCTGATCGGCATCAAGTGTTTCCCAAAGCATAAGACCATGGGCAATACGGTGAAGAGCTTCAATGTTCTCTTGGAGAATGCTCTTCGCTTTCTCGTAGTTCACTTGAACAAGGTTAGCAATTTCAACATCAATTCGCTTAGCCGTCTCATCCGAGAACTGTGTCGGCTCGCTGCCGCCATAAATATTCATGCCTGAAGGGCGAGAATAATTAATAGGACCAAGCTTACTCATACCCCAGTTACAGACCATGTTACGGGCCAGATCAGTGGCACGCTCAATATCATTTGAGGCACCATTGGTGTATTCCTGGAAGATCACTTCTTCAGCACATCGTCCACCCATTAAGAACGCAATCCAGTTCTCACCCTTCTCTTTAGTCAGAGAAAGCATGTCTTCGTTTGGAAGAGTCTGTGTCACACCAAGGGCTTGACCGCGAGGAATGATGGAAACTTTATGAATAGGATCCGTTTGCGGAAGGTTTAGACCCACAAGAGTATGGCCTGCTTCATGATAAGCCGTATTGAGCTTCTCTTTATCAGAGATCACCATTGATTTACGGGCCACACCCATCAAGACTTTGTCTTTAGCATTTTCAAAATCCACAGATGAAAGAAACTTCTTTCCATCACGAGCTGCAAGAAGTGCTGCTTCATTCACAAGGTTCGCAAGATCTGCACCAGTAAAACCTGGAGTTCCCTTAGCGATCACTTCAAGATCGATATTTGGCTCAAGAGGAGTTTTGCGAGTGTGGACTTTAAGGATTTGTAAGCGTCCACGTACATCTGGACGTCCCACGATCACACGGCGATCGAAGCGACCTGGACGAAGAAGGGCCGGATCAAGAACGTCAATACGGTTGGTGGCTGCCATGATGATCACTCCATCATTGCCTTCGAATCCATCCATCTCGACAAGGAGTTGGTTTAACGTTTGTTCGCGCTCATCATGCCCACCGCCCATTCCGGCCCCTCTGTGGCGACCGACAGCATCAATCTCATCAATAAAGATGATACATGGAGCTTGTTTTTTACCTTGCTCAAAGAGATCGCGCACACGGCTTGCACCAACACCGACGAACATTTCGACGAAGTCTGATCCTGAAATGGAGAAGAACGGCACACCCGCTTCACCAGCGACTGCTCTGGCCAGCAACGTCTTACCGGTACCAGGAGGACCGACAAGTAAGCAGCCCTTAGGAATTTTTCCCCCAAGAACTGTGTATTTTTTTGGATCTTTGAGGAAATCGACGATCTCAACTAATTCTTCTTTGGCTTCTTCAACACCTGCGACATCTGAGAACGTCACTTTTTTATCATTTTCTGTGAGCATCTTCGTGCGGGCTTTACCAAAGCTCATCGCTTTGCCGCCGCCGGATTGAAGCTGACGAAGGAAGAAATAGAAAACACCAAATAAAATGATCATTGGGAACCAATTGATCAAGATGCTTGAGAGCAGACCTTGTTTCTCTTCGCGCTTGTAATTAGGAACGATGCCTTTTTCACGAAGGATACGGAAAGTCTCATCCCCTGTGTTTCCAGTGAGCTCGAAGAATGAGCCATTTTCATAGCCTTCTTTGAAGCGACCTTGAATCGTGTTCTCACCTTGGAATGTGACTTCCGTGATGTGATCATTCTCAACGGCTTGGATGAATTGAGAGAAAGAAATATTTCTGGCCGGCTTTTGTCCCTGCTCAATAGTCTTCATTATGAAGGCCATGAGTAAAATCACGACGACCCAGAGTAAGAGTGTTTTTTGTTGGCGTTTCATGCTTGGCCTTTTGTGGCTAATTCAGTGGGGAGTCCATCTCCCTTTTGGTGTCTGTTATTTTAGCCCTCTTCACTCTCTGGGTGCAAGGGCCACAGAGGAGCAAGTGTTAACTCTTGTTGAGGATCGCTCCAGCGCGACAATAATTTTTGTGCATGAATCACGCCTACCATGCGCTGCCCAGTAGTCTTGGGCCACAATGAATCCGCTCCTGAGGCGACTAATACATTCCGATGTTTTTGGTCGGGATCAAAAGCGCACCAAAAAGGTGCGACACGCAAATTTTTTTTTACGATTTCATTTTCGATTATTTTTTTAAACTCACTGCGTTTCCACGCCCTCATTTGCAAATTCTTGGGATATTCATCGGCCGTTTTAAACGTGTCGCTAGTGATGAGTAGCCAATCTCCATACCCCCAAGCTTTCACTTTTCCTGAAAAAAGAAAAGGCCCGCGCTTTCCATTTTTTAAAGCTTTAAGCATCTTAAGAATTTCGCGATTAAGATTTCCTCTCTTGGCTTGCGATAATTTTTTAATCGCCTCACACACGACTTGCTCATTCAACTCGCCTCTGAGAAGAATCGCTTCAGAAGATTCACTGACTAAGCATTTTGATTTTGTCTTAAGCGCCACACCCAACTGCTGAGCGAGACGATTGGAGCGACGAGCGTAATGTTTAAGGAGTTGAGGATGCTGCTTTTCGAGTAAAGGAAAAATTGTTTGTCGTAAAATGGCACGAGCATAATGAGGCCCATGATTTGTAGGATCTTCAATCCAAGAAATTTTTCTTCTCTTGGCTTCATCTTCAATCTGCCTGCGAGTCACACACAAGAAGGGACGCCATCTTGGCCCATTTTTTAAAGGAATTCCTAGACTCGGTTTCACTTCAGATGAGCGGGCCATTTGAAGCTGTGACCACTCCCAAGAGTCATTTAAATGATGGCCCATCCAAAGCTCTTCATTGCTTTTAAGATTCTCACTCAATAAATCAAGTCGGGCCTCTCGCAACTGATGCTCCAAATTTATACGCGGTGCAGCCCCCTTGCGATGAAGGACTTTTAACTCCACTGCTAGATTTGCGCACGTCTCTCTCACGAGTCTCATTTCATCATCTTGCCCAGCTCGTGTGTGATGATGAACGCTCAAAGCCCTTAAGTGAACGATATCTCCCTCTTGCTTCAACCAAGTGGCGAACTCTAAAAGAAGACGCGAATCCACACCGCCTGAGAATGCGACGGCCACACTTTGGGCGGGAAGTGAGCGATGAGCGCGCATAAAGGAGCGGACATGTTCAAAAAATAATGAGGACTTAATCACCATCTCATAAAGCTATGCTAAAAAACTCCGTTTTGTCCCGTAATCCCTGTGACTTGGCGTTGACAGGCCCAAGGTCGCCCGTTTAAGATGCCCCGAAGGTTTGTGGCAGCGTAGCTCAGATGGTTAGAGCGTAGCATTCATAACGCTAAGGTCGGCAGTTCGATCCTGCCCGCTGCTACCACTTCCTTTACTTTTTCATCTCTAGCCTAAAAAATAATTAACAATTTAAATGTTTCCACCTGACACATATTGGCCAGAATAGAGTCATCACCAGGAGAACACTATGCATAGAATTTTAGTGGTTGAAGACGAAAAGAAAATGTCTGGCTTCATTCAGCAAGGACTCCTTGAACAAGGCTACCTTGTCGATGTGGCCGATCATCCCAAGCAAGCTCAAGAGCTGGTTGAAAACGTCTCCTATGATCTTCTGATTCTCGACATTATGCTTCCAGAAACAGATGGACTTGAGCTCTCTCGCCGCTTTCGCGCTAAAGGATATTCTGGCCTAGTGCTTATGCTGACAGCTTTGAACACGACTCGCGACAAGGTGGCCGGTCTTGATGCCGGGGCCGATGATTACCTCACAAAGCCCTTTGATTTTAATGAGCTTTTGGCCCGTGTGCGTGCTCTCTTGCGCCGTCGTGGTGAAGCCACGACAACTCTCGTTAACGGTGACTTGGTGATGGATCTCATCAAACGTACGGTGGTGCGTGAAGGGCACATCGTCGATTTGACTTCAAAAGAGTTTGCTCTGATGGAACTTTTTTTGAGAAACGTGGATAAAGTTCTAGACCGCAATGCCATCGCTAAGCAGGTTTGGGGCACTGAGTTTGATCCTGACTCAAACGTGATTGATGTTTACGTCAATCATTTGCGCAAAAAAATGGATAATCCATTTCCTCGCAAACTTTTGCGTACTATTGTAGGGCATGGCTACATTTTATCAAAGAATCACTAATCTCACTCGTGGAATACGCTTCCGACTCTCGGTGGTGTATTCTGCGCTTTTTGGTGTCTGCCTCGTTCTTCTCTCTCTCTTTATCACTGGTGAGTATTTAGATTTTGCTCGAAAAGAACATGATCAGTTCTTGCGAAACTTTGCGATCGATCTCTCGCACTTTGTGAAGCCCGGACTCATCACAAAAAACATGTCCCTCGATGTGCCTCTTTCAGAAAAAATTAGATACTTTCCCTTCGTTATTCAAAACACTGTGGTTGCGATTAGAAACCTGGAAGGTCACATCCTGTATACGAATCGAAAAGATATTGATGTGCCTTTCAATGTAGACTTCGCTAAAACTGAAAACTACTCCCATCGTTTTATGAATTTTCAAACGGGTGAAGACACTCGAATGCGTGGGATCAATTTAAAAATCCCTCACGAGGACTCTCCTTTAATATTACAAGTGGCCAGTACCGTTGAAAATCTCACCGGCCAGCAGGATCGCCATTTCTACATTTTAGCTCTGATCATTCCCTTCGCGATTTTGATTTCCGCTTTTATTTCCTCTCTCGTCGCGGGCCAAGCTCTTGATCCTATCCGTGCCATTATTGTGCGCATGGAGGAGCTCCTGGAAGCCGAATCATACAAACCTCTTCCCGTTCCAAACAGTGGAGATGAGATCGCCAAGTTGGCCGTCACTTACAATGTGATGCTCTCAAAAGTTAAAAAAACACTTGAGGCCCAAGACCAATTCGTGGCCCATGCCTCTCATCAGCTCAACACACCTCTGGCCATCATGAGAGGAGAACTT
>JAIEMA010000001.1 GCA_019752535.1 Bacteriovoracaceae bacterium | reverse complement strand
TCTAGGTATTCTACAATAGTTACTTTGGTGCCAATGGAATTATAGAAATAGGCAAACTCCACACCGATCGCTCCGGCACCGATGATACCGATTGATTTAGGAAGCTTCTCAATTTTTAAAGCTTCCCATGCACCCACCAGATTTTTTCCGTTGTGCTCAAGACCTGGGAATGTGCGATACTTCGCACCCGTCGCAATAATAATATTTTGCGCTTGAAGCTCTTCTTTTTTTCCATCAGTGAGTGTGACTTCTAAAGTTTTTGCCGTTTTAAAAACACCCTTGCCTGCAAAGACTTCAATCTTATTTTTCTTCATGAGAAACGCGATGCCCTTAGACATATTCGCTGCAATCTCATTGGCGCGCTTGACTGCGACTGATCCATCAAGCCCTTCAAGCTTTACATTCACACCAAGGGATTTAAGATCGGCCACTTCATGAACTGAGTGAGCTGACTTTAAGAGAGCTTTTGTTGGAATACAGCCACGATTCAGACAAACACCGCCAAGCTTATCCGCTTCGACGATCGCCACTTTTTTACCTAATTGAGAAGCACGGATAGCGGCTATGTAGCCACCGGGGCCGGCTCCTAAAACCACAACATCAAAGGTCTTGGCCATAAGGGTCCTTTTTTAGATTCAATAAGTGCTATCACTTTGCTTTGACGCGCAGCATTCTGTCAATGAAAGAGCAACGAGTTGTCCTAGACTTATTCACGTCAAAACGGTTATAAGACTCTCCATGTCAAGGACTTCCACCGAACTTACGATCACTCCCGATGAGGCAAAACAAATTCTCAAAGTTTTTCCCTATGGTGTCGTCGCTATTGATTTAGAGACTACGGGTCTCTCCCCATTAGTTGATCGCATTATTGAAATCGCTGCTGTGAAGGTGACTCAAAGTGGGCACATTGAAGTTTTTCATCAACTCATTAATCCCATGACAGATATTCATCCCGCCAATGCTGCGATTCATGGACTAACGAATGATGATCTCATCAACGCGCCAACGCTCAAGCGCCCCATGCGCTCCCTTTGGGAATTTGTAGGCCGCACACAAATGCTTGCGCATAATGCCCTGTTTGATGGAGCATTTTTAGTGAAAGGCTCTCATGATTTTTTGATAGAGCTTCCCCCTTTAAGAGTTTTTGATAGTGCCAAATTTGCTCGCGCTCTTCTCAAAAATCCAGACTCTGAAGCTGCTGGAAAATCACCTGCTAACTACAAACTTTCAACGTTGGCCGAATTTTTTAAAGTTCCCCTTCATCATCATATTGCTCTCGAAGATACCTACGCTTGCCTTAAGGTGATGGCCGCTTTGATTGAAAGAACTCCCTCAGAGAGATTTCAGGAATACAAAGAACGCTCGTTTACCATGGCCATGAGCCAATACAAAAAAGATGCTGCGTTTGTGGTGCCGAATCGTTTTGAAGCCATGAGAGAGTTGATTCGATCTCAAACCATCGTTGATATTCAATACACGGGCGGAACGGTTGATGAAGAATGGCGCCCAGTGAAGCCTATCGCACTTATTCCTATGCCGAGAGGCCCAGTGCTGTATGGAGTTTGCTTAGTGACTAAAATGAATAAGTCTTTTGTTCTTAAACGTATTAAGTCGTTTAAGGTGAGAACTGAACCACTTGAAATCAAGGAGACGCCAGATGCCGACGTGGTCATCGAAGTTTCTGAACAAGAATAATTTCCGCCGCCGTATGGTGGAGTTAGTGATCCTCATCGTCCACCTCATTCTCTTGAAGTGGATCCTTTATGTTTTAGGGGAAGGTGGCACACTACCGATTGAACTTGTGGTTGGTCATTTCATCGGACTCGCTGCATGTGGAGCACTTCTTATTCGTTTTTGTGCTTGGCTATATAAGCGACAGTACTTAAGAGAGAATAATCTCAGTGAACTCCCCCGCTAGCTGGCAAACAGAACTAACCGAAGCCTTTAGAAGCTCAGAGAGCTTAGCTGCTTTTCTTGAGACGAGTCTTCCCACTCTCAATCAATATCCCGTTTTGATTCCAAAAAAGCTGGCCCAGATGATCAAGAATCAGGGCTTAAACGGAGTGCTGGCCCGCCAGTTTCTCCCGGATAGTCAGGAGTCTAGCCTTGATGGCTTTATCGATCCTATTGGCGATAAAACTCATATCAAAACATCTCAGCTTATTCATCGCTACCACAATAGAGCACTCTTGATTCCAACGACTGTCTGTCCGGTTCATTGCCGCTATTGCTTTAGAAAAAATGAGCTCCAAAGTGATGGCCCTTTTGCTCAGGATAGAGAAAAAACGCTCAACTATCTTCAAGCTCATAGCGAAATCGAAGAAGTTATTTTCACTGGCGGCGATCCTTTGATCCTTTCGGATGAAAAGATTCAAGGATGGCTTGAGGCCTTAAGTACGATTGAGCACATCAAATTCATTCGCTTCCACTCAAGAGTCCCAGTGATTCTCCCCAGTCGATTAACGAGAGAGCTTTCAAATCTTTTTGAATCGTTTCATAAGAGATTTAAAATTGTTTTATCTGTTCACACTAATCACAAAGATGAGTGGTCTGAAGAAGCAAAGCAGGCTACTAGCGAATTTCGACCTAAGGGCATGAAATGGATTTCACAAGTTGTTTTGCTTAAGGGCATTAATAACGATGCAGAAGTCTTGCTCGAGCTCTTTCGCTTCTTAGCGAATCTGGATATTTCTGCCTACTACCTCCATCACCCTGATCAGGTCAAAGGCGGTATGCATTTTTGGCTCTCACTTGAGGAAGGAAGAATGCTCTGGGGGCAACTCCACAATCGCTTACCAGGTTGGATGCTCCCCCAATACGTCATCGATATCCCTGGTGGAGAGGGAAAAGTTCAGGCCTTTAATCCTGAAGGGCACAGATTTTCTGGCATGCTTTTGAACCGGTCGGGGCAACTTAAGGCCATCGCTCGCCCCTCTTTTCAGGCATCTGACTCCTCCACTCTGTCATAAAAGTATTTTTCCTGCTTTTCCAACAGCTTCAGCGTGATACAATTTTAGCGTATGAGCCAAACAATACTCATTGAACCGAACGAAGACTTGAGGAAAATTTTCTCCCTCAATCTCAATACTTTTGCAGGAACAGATGTCATCATTCGCCAAAGTGCGGAAGACGCCATTCAGTTGCTCAAAATTCTTCCCACTATCTCGCTTATTATTTGTAAAAATAAAATTGGCGCTGAAAACACGGCCTTGCGCTTAGTGGAACATCTTAAAAGTGAAATGCTCGATATTCCCTTATTGGTCATGGGAGAAGTTGCAGATATCTCCGATCGTGCTTTGTGCCTCCCTGAACCGATTGCATGGGAGAAACTCATTCAGCAGGCGGCGAAATTTTTAGGAGTAACACCAGAAGAACTGGCTCGCCGAGTGAAGCCAGACTATGTACCCATGAGTCTGTCTTATTTTTATGACATCACTCAAACCCCATGTGATGTTTTTATCCGAATCAAAAAAGCACCTGGTGAATATCAATTCGTAAAAAGAATTCATAATAAAGACGTTTTTGATTTTAATGCCATCAAAAAATATGAAGACCAGGGTCTTAAAGAATTTTATGTTCAGCGAGACTATCAGCAATACTTCACCACATTCGTGACAAACTCTCTTGTAAAGAAGCTTGAGAGAACAGATCTTTCAATGGAAGACAGAATTCTCACGACGGCCCATTCCTATGATGTCGTGGCAGATCAGGTCATTAAAATTGGAATGGATCAGGCGACTGTTGAACTTGCTGATGCAGGAATTAACTCGATGATTATGAGTGTAAAAGACTCTCCACAACTAGCTGGTCTTTTAAAATTTCTCTTCACCAGTAAAGTCAGCCTTGCCTATCAGCACTGCCACTTGATCGCAGTGATGTGTCAGTACATTCTCTCAAAGCAAAGCTGGTATCAGCCTAAACATCTGGAGATTTTAAGTTTTGTCGCCTTTTTCAGTGACATTACTTTGAAATCTAACGAGCAGATTTCAATCAACTCAGATGAAGACCTGCGAAATTCAAATCTCGTCGATGAGGAACGTCAGGCCGTGATTACTCATGCCCGTGATGCCGCCACTCTTCTTGAGCGCCATCCAGGGGCCAACGAATACATTAAGACTGTCCTTATGCAGCATCATGGAAAAATGGATGGAGTCGGTTTTAATGATTGCCCAGGCGAGGAATTACACCCGCTTTCAAAAGTTTTCGTTATTGCCGATAGTTTTGTGAAAATTCTGCTGCGCCCCGACAAACCATCCAGCAAGCGCGAAATCCTTCCCATTCTGTATGCCCAATACACAAATCCCTCTTATCAGAAGATTATCAAGGCGTTGGAACAGAAATTTCAGTAAATACCAGGAAAGCCGTTGACGGAGTGGAAGGCCTGCCATTAAATTTCTTCCCTACGCGGGTGTAGCTCAGTTGGTAGAGCGTCACGTTGCCATCGTGAAGGTCGAGAGTTCGAATCTCTTCGCCCGCTCCAAATTAAGCCTAAAGCCAAATAAAGAAGCCACCTCTAAGGTGGCTTTTTTATTAGTCTCAGTCTCGTTTAACATAAAGATTTTTATGGCTTACAAAAGCTGGGTATAATTAGGCTTATGAAAAACGTTATTTTCCTCTTTGCGCCTCTCTTACCAGCTTCCTCAATTGGCCCTTACCTTGCTCCCCATCTTCTTTCAACGATATTAAGGAAAGAGGGATTCAACGTACAAAATCTCGATCTAAATAGAGCCTTTGTTGATGAGATAGCCGACCCCCAGTTATTAAAAGAGATTCGTGATGAATTCGACAGAGATCTACTAGAAATCGATACGATGCCGAAAGAAAAACTGAAGCAACTCAAAAGCGCTATAGGGCACGTCAATTTACTTATATCAAATCTCGAGAAAAATATTGTTATTGAGCACCAACAAAAAGTGATCCTCTGTAATTCGCTTGTCGAATTTTTTATGGATAACCTTAGAACAGTTGATGACTATGTCAAAAATGGCCTTGCAACAATCCCTCCTGTAAAAAAACTTTTTTATAAACTTTTGGATCAGTTTGACATCGAAGGCAAAACGATTTGCATGAGCTGTGCCTTTGGCAATCAACTTCCGTTTACGCTCGAGACTGCAAGATACTTTCGTTCAAAATCAAAAAATGTAAAAATAATTTTGGGTGGCGCTCAGATCTCCCTTCTCCCACCGGAAGTTGTGAATGAGATCAAAGATCTGAAGCTTTTTAATGTTTTCTTCTCAGGGTTTGCAGAAGAAAAAATTGCAGAAGTGATACGTCAGTGCCCTGAAGATTTTTTCTCTGAAGTGACTTACGGAAGTGTCGCCACATCAAAAATGCTCGATGCTATTCCCTATACCGATTTTGATGAATTGGATAAGTATGCAGTATTAAGAATCCCGGTTCTTGTAAACAAGGGATGCTATTGGGGGAAATGTTCTTTCTGTGACTACATCCTCATGGGGGATCTGGGAGGATTTCGCTATATCTCCCGCTCTGTCGATATCGTCTATGATGAGATCAAAAAAATCCGAGAGCGCATTCCAAATTCATATGTGAACCTCATTTCTGATGCGGTTCCACCAAAATTCTACAAAGAACTCTGTGAGCGAGCGAATCAAGACAATTTCGAACTCCGAACTAGTGCCTACATGATCAACAATAAAAACTTAACAGAAGAGTTTTTTAAAGAAGCTTCCAAAGCGAAGATTGGAATCATTGTGTTTGGAACAGAATCTACCAATGACCGAGTACTGGAACTAATGCAAAAACAAGGTCGCAGAGAAGATATACTTCGAAATCTTGAGCATGCTAAAAAATATAATGTGCCGGTGAAAGTGAATCTGATTCCAAACTATCCAACGACAACTTTTGAAGAAGCTCTACAAACATATCAAGATATTTGGCAATTTGAAGATACGATCTTAAGTCTTGCTGTTTTTAAATTCTATCTTTCGGCCAATACGAAGATGGATCAAGACCCTGAAGATTATAACTTAGAAGTGAATAACGAAGTCCCTTATCTAAGAACACAACATAATGGATTTCATTCTAGAGATTTTAAAACGAAAGTAGGTATGACTGCTCAAGAAGAGAAGAAGATCTATGAAATGTTTTATGACTTAGCTTTTAATATCTCTCTTAATCCGGCCCGTTTTTATTTCCGAGAAGAATTTGAGAAGAAGCAAGTTGAGAGCCTTCAAATCAAACAAGGTTTAAATTTTTTTCCTTTGGGTAAACAGCTTGCCTTTTATTCCCAAAGTAGAGGTCGAACTCATGTTATCCGGACAGACGATATTGCGCTGATTACAGAACTTAGTGAGAAAAAGAAGACTATCAAAGATGTAATGGCCCTAAAGGGAGAACACGCCAAAAAATGGCTTGAGGAGTACTACGCTTTAGAGCTCTTTGAATTTATCGCCTGATCAATTTGCTCCAGATTAAACTTCCTTTTCATGAATTGTTGATGATTATTCTAATCCGTCTTAACCTATTAATGTGAAAACACTACCTAGCTTACTGCTACTTGATGACGACATCGAAATTCACCACATCGTGGAGAAAGCAGTTCCTAGTCTTGTTCATTTTCATGCTGAGCTCTTGCCACAAAATGCCATGACTCGACTGCAGGAGGGCGGCATTGATGTTTTAATCGTGGATCTCAACCTCTCTGCTGATGAAAACGGATATCAATTTCTTGAACGTGCAAAAAGAATACTTCCCGCTCTTCCACCCCTTGTTCTTATCCTAACTGCTAGTGAGAATGAAGCGGATGAAGTCAAAGCTTATGCCTTGGGTGCGACTGCATTTGTTCAAAAACCCATCCGCCCTCAAGCCTTCAGGGCCCTACTTGAGAAACATTTAAAGTTAGTCTTAGGCGAAGAAAGTGAAATCGTAGAAGTTGGCCCTTTCAGACTTGATAAGAGTCGCCTCAAAATCTGGGTCAAACAGAACAATGAAAGTCATGAAGTCATTTTAACGATTAAAGAATTTCAGCTGCTTTTAAAGTTAATTCAAAGACCTGATCAAGTCTTCTCTCGGGAGCAACTCTTAGAAGATGTCTGGGGTCATGACGGTGACATTCAAAGCCGTACGGTTGATACACATGTCTCTTCTCTTAGAAAAAAACTCGGCCCATCTGGTGAAGGTCTTCACTCTGTGAGAGGGGCCGGCTACAAGTGGTCACCGTTTTAGTTTTCAATCGCCAGTTGAACAATTTCGACCATTGGCAATTCTTCAGAAGTGTCGATTCTTAAATCTAATATCAAATCACGATCTTCTGTTTCTGAAACGCCTGATTTATTAACACATGTCAAACTTGCCCAAGCCCTAAATGGAGTGATCCAGACTGAACCAAACTCGGCAGCTCGCTCCCAATGCTGATTTGATAATCGGGCCGCACGTGGCAGACCACCATCTCTACAGCGGAGAACGCTATAAAGTGGCTTCTCATAAGGGATGAAAGCATCACCAATACTTAAACTCAATTTCGGCATCGAAAAAGATCCAAGGTTGATACTCACCATCTCAATCTTTAAATTTCCATTCAATTTTCTTGCCGCTCGATTAAAATCAGCTTCAATCATTCGTCTAACTCTTGCACCCAAGAAATCAAGGTAAGCATGATCTGTGAAACCTGCCTGGTGACCTAATTCATGAACAAGACTAGCGATCATCACTGGCATGGGAAGAATTTCAGTTCCGTCTTCTGTTCGACTATAAAGAAGGTCAATATTTACAAATATTGGAGCCTCAGAGGTTAATCCCGTTTTCGCTAAACGAATCTCTGGATCATTGGCGGCAGAAAAGATTCCTGGATTATTTTTACCAGATAAGAACACGAGCTTATCTGCTTTAGCCGATTCAGATTTCGCAACTGCGTAAATTTTATTTAAATTTGTAACATCTACCCCTTTCACAAAACCCTCATTCAGAGTTTCAGAAATAAATTCAGGAAGCTGAGAGAGGGCGTAAGTGAAGTTTTGTTCAGCAAGACCTCCACCATTTCCGATGATGTCTCCACCGCCACTTCTCTCTCTTTCAATTTGTCTCATGAGATCATTGATCATGATCGTCCTACAGCTCGTCTTGCCGCAAATTTGTACACGTTCAGTTGGATCAATCGGCTTTAAGACATCGGCAGGCTTTAAAACTGTTGGCTTTACAACTTCAATTTTATCGGCCGCATGAGCAAGTGCAAAACTTGCTAGTCCACAGAGGATAATCCATGTTTTCATTGTAAACGCTCCCCACTCGAAGTCTCTGTCGTGTGTTCAAAATATTGTACGTTCAACTGATAGACGCGTGCAGCATCTTCGACGGCATATTTGTCATTCATCATTTCAATAAATTCTGCGATCTCTTTTTTTATTTCAGGAAGATCTTTGGCATCAGCTCTTAAAGTTAAGTCCATAAAACAGCGGTCTTGAACTTTCTGCTCTTCAATTGCATCTCGAGCACGATCAATCATACCAAGATGATGTTGAACAATGGCCGGACTTGGAATTTCTGAAGGAGTGCTCACTGCATGTACGACTTCTAAGCGGCCTGTGACTTCATTACGCTGAATCGTGCCAAGAGCGAGAAGATGCTCAATAGCTTTTTTAACTTGATGAGGACGAACTTTTTGGCGCAGACGGCGACAGACCCAATCAGCGTCTTCGACGAAATCACCAAGAGCGATTAATTGCTTTATGACAACACAATACCACTGAGCGATGCTTTCAAAAGCTGAAAGCCCTACAACTTGACGACGGACTTTTCCTACGCTCTTAATGAGTGAATCAATTTCTTGGCGAATCTCTTCACTTGATTTGCCTTTTCTCTCTAAGCGCTCGAGCTTAACTTTCAGTCTTAAAAAATTGGCTTCTGGACGCGAGAGTTTGAGCTCATCAACAAGCTTCTCTAACAGTTCATCACTTGGAGTTCTATCACCCTTAAGCACCATCGAGAGCAAGCTTGGAGAGCTGTGACCTAGACGACGTGACCAACGCGAAAGGTTTGAACCTTTCTGCTGATACGGACCGTTTGGCATCATCACTTTCGTGAGATATTCGCGGTAGTCGTTAAAATCGAATAGAGTGGCATCCATCTCAATTGGCCTTAATTACAGCTTGGGATTGTAAATGGTTTCTTGAAGACTGTTCTATATCCCTGCTCACCACCTTGCTCTTGAACTTCAATGAGGTATTTCACAGGAATCAAAAATTCTTTATCAGCATATTTTCTGCAGTAAACGTTTTCACTTTCTGTCACGAACTCAATGCACTCACGCTTTTTTGTGATCCTTGGAGTGCTTGCTGGCCAGCTTTTGTAGCGATCACACACCCACTCCCAAGTTACATTGTCACCTGAGCCTACGCGTTGCTCATGGCCTTCATCGCAAAACTTAATATTGTTGATTGAACGAAGAGTTAATCCATCTGCATCGAGGCAGGCATTGAAAAGACCTCCAACAGGATTAAGCTCCATGGGTTTAACAGTTATGTGCTGTCTGCTGGCTTCAATTTCTGCCCATGAGGAATTCACAGTGATTCTTCCAGCAATGGCCGAAAGTGAGAGGAGTGCAAGTGCCAGAGTGAGAGTACTTTTCATAAAACCTCTTTCTAGATCATTTGTGCTCGCCAATCTGCCTAAACTTGGCTTTCAGGGCCAGGTCTTTGTTCACGGATTGACGTGATAAGTTTCACAAAAATACTACGGCTGTGTATTCCTGTGGGGTGGTTTTGTGAATAGCCTGTAATTTTTACTCTCTCGTCTGACCTCCACTAAATCATTCCAATTTAGCTGGGTTTTATTGGATTTCTGCTCTGAGAGCATACGCCAGTCCTGGCCCGTTCCACAGGAAGCCATCCGTATCGTCCCTCGTCCCCAGCGCTTATTGATTCCATCCATGGCCTCCATTAAGGGGGCCTTCTCCTCTTCTTGTTGGAACAGGTCCTGCTGACGGCCGATGTTGGGGGTAATGTCATAAATAAAGACACCGGCCTTCTTATAGGCCAGCCCCTTTTGAAACAGATCACGCACTAAGGTGAGAGCCGCTTTCGTGAAGAGGCCTGTATCATTGGTATAGATTGGCAGTGAAGTTTGAGCATCGCTACGATAATACGTATTCACGTGATCAAAAGGATTCGTTCTCAGCATCACGCTTAAGCCTCGGGCCACACTTCCCTGGGCCCGCAACTTCTCGCAAGCAAAGCCCACATAAGTCGAAATCGCCTCTTCCAATTCTCGGCACTCGTACACTCGTTTTCCAAACGAGCGTGTGCTCGCAATCATTTTCTTTTCACTCATTTCCGCCAGCTCTACACAGGGAATTCCTCTGAGTTCATCACGCAGTCTCTCCCCGGTAACCGTTAAAAGAGAGCGAATGAGAGGCGTATTCTGAAATTCTCTAAAATCCCACGCACTTTTAATTCCGTATAGATTGAGCTTGGCCTTTGATCCTGCCCCAATTCCCCACACATCACCGACCTCGGTCTCTTCAAGTACCTTTTGCACTTGAAGAGGCTCTAGGAGGCAGAAGCTTTTAAGTCCTAATTTTTTGCCTCTTCTGTTGGCCACCTTGGCGAGTGTCTTTGTTGTAGAGACTCCAATAGAAACCGGAATCCCTGTGTCGCGGAAAACTTTTTTTGAGAGCTCTTGGGCCCAGGCCTCTTCTTCACCAACCGGCACATGAGAGAAATTAATAAAGGCTTCATCGATGGAGTATTGAATGACTTCGGGATTGAGTTCATCCAAAATGCGCATCACTCGACGAGAGAGATCACCATAGAGCTGATAATTAGAAGAAAAGATTTGGACACGATGGCGACGAATAAGATCTCGCACTTCAAAGACGGGGGCCCCAAGTTTGAGCCCAAGAGCTTTGGCTTCTTTGCTCACACTAATCATGCAGCCATCATTATTAGAGAGCACGGCCACGGGACGTCCGATCAAGTGCGGACGAAAGAGTCGCTCGCAGGAGCAGTAAAAAGAATTACAGTCGAGAATGGCCCACCTAGTAGGTTTGATGGATGACATGAGTGACCACTCCCCAAAGTAATTGTTCATCATCTTCTTTTAAAACTGTCGGCTGTCCGCCATTGAGTGGAACTAGCCATGTAAGGCTCTGGCGCTGCTGAACTTTCCTCAAGCACAGCTGGCCCGCCAGAACCACGAGTGCCAAACAATCCGCTCGCACCTTAAGAGAGCGATCCACGATCAAGATATCGTTCACGCGCACATTAGGGGCGAGATCTTCGGCGACACGGACAAAAAAGGTGCTCGAAGGTCTTGGGATCAAGAGTTCATAGAGAGACAGTGAGACTAATCCGTACTCATCTGCTGGGGATGGAAAACCGGCCACGCGCATAGAAACCTCCATACCTCACTATCCGTAACTTTTCCGTAATAATCAAGCGGTTAAATTTTTCTCCATGTTGCGTCGTAGAAGGTTTAACATGACGAACACAGTACGCTATGGAAAGGCGGTCTTTAGTTACGGGGACTTTGATCCTTCAAAGCCCTGTCAGCCTTCACCACTTATCGAATTCACCTCCGTTTGGGCCGAAGGGCGCCACTGCACTCCGCAATTTGGGGACCGCACAGCATTACTGCTTTTAAGAAGGCGGATGCCTAAGCAGGTGACCTTTGTCAGGGCCTACCGAGGGTTTAAAATTGCGGCCCGCCGAGAAGAGAGAGAATTAGGCGAAGGACGCGCTTTTTTAAGGTGGCTGCAAAGACATGAGCTCAGTATTGCCTGGCAGGCACGAGACATTCGTATTCATCCTTATTTTAAACAAGCGAATAATCCTCAACATGATCCGAGAGATGAGTTTGCACAAAACATGAGCTTTGCCGTCGCTCCCGTGATGGTGGATGGCAAAAAAGTGAAACTCTACCTGGCCGATGAAGACGTGCTCAGAATGCTTCATCTCTCTTATGGCAATGAAGAAGATTTTCTCGTTCTCGTTCAGCGCTATATTACTCAAAGACATGAGTGGCAGAAATGGAAAGCGCCTGCTCCTCCCTTTATCGAATGGTTGATGAGTTTAGGTCACCGTCCCGTCTTCTCAACAGGTCAGCTGGGGTTTCAACTTTCTTTCTAGCTTTTCTCACGATTGCCGCGCAGAGCAAGTCCCAATATCCTCGACAAGAGTGGTGAAATCCTAAAAAATAGAGAGACTTTTCCCTCTAAGGAGCACGCCATGCAAAAAATCAAAGTCCAGAACCCAGTTGTTGAGCTTGATGGAGATGAAATGACTCGAATCATTTGGTCATTCATCAAAGAAAAACTCATTCTTCCTTATATGGATCTCGATATTAAGTATTTCGATCTCGGAATGGAAAACCGTGACAAGACGGATGATAAAGTCACAGTTGAATCAGCAGAAGCCATCAAAAAATATAACGTCGGTATCAAGTGCGCGACCATCACTCCGGATGAGCAGCGTGTGAAAGAATTCAACTTAAAGCAAATGTGGAAATCACCAAACGGAACGATCAGAAACATTTTGGATGGAACTGTTTTCCGTGAACCGATCATCTGCAAAAACGTTCCTCGCCTTGTCCCTAATTGGACGGCTCCGATCATGATCGGCCGTCACGCTTTTGGTGACCAATACCGCGCGACTGATACTGTGATTAAAGGCAAAGGCGTTTTGAAAATGTCATTCACTCCTGAAGGCGGCGGCGCGACTCAAGAGTGGGAAGTTTATAATTTCAAAGGTGATGGTGTTGCACTTTCAATGTACAACACGGATGAGAGTATCCGCGGTTTTGCTCACTCATGCTTTAACATGGCCTTGATGAAAGGCTGGCCGTTGTATCTCTCGACGAAAAACACAATCCTCAAAAAATACGATGGTCGCTTCAAAGATATCTTTGAAGAAATCTATCAAGCTGAGTTCAAGAAAAAATTCGAAGCTAAGGGCATCGTGTACGAACACCGTTTGATTGATGACATGGTCGCTTCTGCGCTTAAGTGGAATGGAAACTTTGTGTGGGCTTGTAAAAACTACGACGGTGACGTTCAGTCTGATACCGTGGCTCAAGGCTTTGGCTCATTGGGACTCATGACTTCCGTGCTTGTCACTCCAGATGGCAAGACAATGGAAGCTGAAGCGGCTCACGGCACTGTGACACGCCACTTCCGTATGCACCAGCAAGGAAAGCCGACTTCTACCAATCCGATTGCCTCAATTTTTGCTTGGACTCGTGGTCTCTCTCATAGAGCAAAACTTGATAACAATAAGGATCTCGCTTTCTTCTGTGAGGCTTTAGAGAAAGTCTGTGTCGAAACAGTAGAAGAAGGAAAAATGACGAAAGATCTTGCGGTTTGCATCCATGGAGACAAAGTCGCAAGCAATCATTACCTGACTACCGAGCAATTCCTTGAAGCGATCAACTCAAATCTTCAGAAAAAGCTTAATCAGCGCTAGTTTAAAAGCCCCTCTTTTAGAGGGGCTTTTTTTTAGTCAACTAATTCCTGTCCTCGATCAAGAAATCTGCACTGTCTAGGTCATATGTAAAATTTCAAAAACTGCTATCATTAATCTCAATAAGGAGATTTTATGAAAGTCATAGGTTTATTTTTTGTCCTATTCAGTTTGAGTTATTTTCAAAAAGCTCATGCGATTGCATTCATTGAGCCGACTGTTGGTTACGCTTCGGGAAATGTTCAAGCTAAAATTGTAGGCTCCACGACTCAGAAGGGAACCTCAAGTGGTCTCAATTATGGAGTCAGAGGTGGTCTCTCCCTTTTAGGTCTTCAGATTGGCGCAGATTTTGTCAGAAATAATCTCAGCAATGGTGGAGATTTTGATGGTAATTCAGCCTATAACGAGACGGCCGCATTCTTAGGTTACCGCCTCTTATTCTTGAGGCTTTATGGAGCCTACATTTTCAATGCGGGCACAGACGGTACAGATGGAATGGATCCAGGCAAAGGTTTTAAAGTGGGTGGGACATTTTACGCCTTCTCAAACCTCGCTCTGAATCTTGAATATAGAGCTGTAAATTATGACAAGTATACTGATCCAAGCACTTCAGCAGAAGTAACCTTTAGCTACAACACACTCGCCCTACTTCTCTCATTTCCATTTGAAATCTAAAAAAAAGCCCCTCTTACGAGGGGCTTTTACTATGGTCTATTTAATCCACTATTCATCATGTCACTTTGCAAGGAGTGCTGGAGGATATTGTGTTTCTCATCATGCTCTTTGAGGATTTCTTCAAAGCGATCAAGCACATAAAACATATTTTCAACACGCTTGCGATTGTTCATTAAAAATTTTTTCTTTAAGATTTTCACTTCTTCAGAATTATAATTCTGAGTCATCTCTTGCACTAAAACCTTACGAATTTTTAAGCGCTCAATCAGATTCTGTAGATTTTTTTCACGAACTTCTTCAACAACCTTCAAAAGTTCCTGCTTATCTTGATCAGTAAGCATCTTATTGTTTTTAATGTTGTCTTCAATCGGTGATGGCTTAGTGGCTTCATCTAGGGAGACTTCTTGGGCTGCAATCTTAGCTTCTACACTCTTTTTGATTTTGCTATTAGAGGCGCAAGAGGCAGCTAAAATTAAAATAAAAACACTTAAAAAACGCATAATGACTCCTTAGAAATTCTCTTCTAAAGCATAGGGCATATTAATGAAAGTGAAAATCTTCTAATTTAAGACAAGATCAAAGCGACGTGAATCTATTTTAATGTCGCCAGACAAATAAAGCAGATAAACAAAATTTTCTGCGTACCCCTCTTCTGGAGAGCTAAGACCGTAGCGACTTGGCGAAGACCACGAGAAGAATTGAGAGCGAAAAGCTTCAAACTCAATGGGATTCTCTGCCGCATGGGAATGACCTAATTCGTGAACCAAGCTGCCATTAAAAGCCAACACATTCCCTAGATGGTTTGGGTTGGGATAAAAGCTAATTTGCTTCCAAAATGAATCAAAGTCAGATCGAGACTCACCAATTTGATCAGTTTTTGAGTAGCGCACCAACACTTTGAGCTCTTGATAAGAGAGCTTCTTCATCAGAACTTCATTAAATAAAGTCGAATGAAGCTCTAGCCACTCGTCTTTCGCAAATGACTCCGAGCCATTCATGACAACAATTCCAAGTTTTTTAAAAATATCTTCTTGAAGAGAGGCCAGAGATTGTAGATCTTTTGTTTTGGCAAAACTCAAATCGACAAAATCGGCAATACCATCCTGATCTTTATCCTCGCCCCACTTCGTTCCATCAAAAGGATACTGATCACAGAGATTATAAATTCCGTCGTCATCAATATCTGGATCCATACGATCAGAGAGACCGTCTCCATCATAATCTTTCCACGTACGAGTGGCCTGCCTAGAAACAGAAAACTCCGCTCCATCGCCAGGAGTGGTGATATGGGCGGCCGTAAAACGTGGTGCGCCCTCGACATGCGAAGGCTTTCCACAGCTTTGGAGTAAGACTCCTAAGAATAGAATACTAACAAGTTTAGCTAACGGCCCACTCATCTGCCCAATCCTCAATGAAGCCACCATGGCCCATGTTTAAAATGTAACTTAAAATCGCTGCTGGAAAATAGAGAGGTCCAAGCAATGCCGACTGCTTGGCATGCCCACCTTCATGATCACTGGCAAAACTTTCACCAGTACAAAAATCAAGCTCAAATAAGCCTGCGCTCATTTTGCTAGGGATGTAACCCAACCCACAAACATCGGCATAAATTTGCATATTGTTCTCAGCAATGCGAAGACGTGGCATACGCATCTCATAAAAAAGTGGCTCATAACCAAAAGCACGAATGGTTGCACCAGCGGCCATTGTAATAGGCGCCACAATAGCAGCGGTGATGACGAAGCCGAGTCCAACTAAAGTATTCACGAGTCCCCATGAAAGATTAGAAACAATAACTAAAACATGGACTAATGGGTGATCTGGAAGAGCTGGATCAAAGAGAAAGGTTTTACCCTTAAGAGAGTCATGGTAGTCCTTCATGGCTTGTGAAAGAGTTCCCTGAGCTTTGTCAGTAATACTTTGCTTTAAGAATTCATCCACTTCCGCTCTTTTACTTTTCTCTGCACCACCATAATGACCCACAACTTTTGTAATCATGTTTTCAACAGATGGTTTTACAATTCCTTCACTTCTCATCTCTTGGAGCTGAGCGAGAGTAGCTTTAAGGTCATTCGCACTCACAGCGCTTATCGCCAATGCAGTTGTGTAGTCAGCCAGAAGCCTCTGTTTCATTTCTTGGTTACTCTCAAGTTCATCAAAGTAAGGCTTATCAAATTTTGTCATAAGAAAAAGAATCTTACTTGCAGTGACTTGTGAGAGATCTCGTAAAATTAAAAGATTCATAAGGACTAAAGCCTCATTCTCCACAATCTCTTCTCTTGAGATCCCTGCGCTGTATTTAAGCTTGGATAATTTTTTGATGTTTTCTGCTAACTTATTAAGAGAGGTCGTTTGAGAATCTAAAACCTGGAGTGTCTCTAGTTGATTATTGTCGTGAAGACTTTGAGATTTAGCGACTGACATCACCTTCCCTTCGCTTGGTAGTGCTAGCAAGGTGGGTTGAGAGCGCAAACTTTCTTGAACATTCCTTTGAAGTTCCAGTAAGTCTTTAGCACTTTTACGTGTGTTTTCAGTGAGATCATTACTTTTAGAAAAACTTTTCAATTCTTTTGTGAGTAAAGGGTCACCATCATTTTTGCATGAAGCTAAAATAGGAAGAATAAGGGCGGCCAATAAGAGCCAAGAAAGTGCACGCCTTGCAGACATGGGGGACCTCCGAGAATAATTTAAATTCTCGAAAAGGCTAACATGCCCTTTTAAGGGAAGAGCTTTATGTGAAAAAACTACAGGGATTGGGATGTGAGTCGAACTAAACGCCTAATTTCTCTCTCACCAGTTAAGCGAACTTGAACGATTTTGCTGTCATCTCCTCCATCGACAATATGCCAATGATCGAGATTAAGAGACTCAGATGGGGCCAAACCTTCAAGTAATGATCTCAGTTTTTCTTCAGAACCTGTAAAATGCAGAGCGCACGCATAATTCTCTAGGATGCTTCTTAATTTTTCAGCGGTTAAATCTTCTACTGAGACATGCTTATGAATTCTTTTAGGGAATTTTACAACAAAGGCGCCACAAGAAGATGGCGCTTGTCTTCGTAATCGTATGTTGGAAAGCGATGTGACCATTTTATTCCACATAAAGACCTCAGTAAAATTTCTTAGCTTTACACAAACTTAATAAATCATATTGGCCCTATTGGCGAGGCTTCGTGTAATATTTGCTTTCAATGACTCATTTTCTTCCAACAATTTCTCGTGGTCGCACCCTTGCTGCAATTGATTTGGGCTCTAATGCCCTTAGAGCCGTCATTGTGCGCACGCAGAACGGGACAATCGATATTATAAAAGAGATTAGAGAGCCTCTGCGCCTAGGAGAGGATGTTTTTCAAAATGGACGAATTTCACCAGAAAAATGCCTCAGGACGGAAGAAGCCTTCATTCGCCTCCTGCATCTTTTTACGGCTTACAGAGTGGAGGATGTGAAAGCGATTGCCACGAGTGCGATGAGAGACGCTAAAAACTCAAAACAGCTCATCAATAGCATCAACCACTGCACCGGCATTGAGATAGGCCCCATTGATGGACGCCAAGAAGCGAAACTGATCTATCAAGCGGTACAAAGTGAAGTCGTTTTAAAGAAGAAGAAAGCCGTTTTGATGGATATCGGTGGTGGCTCAACAGAATTAAGTATCGTGATCAATGGTGAATTGGTCGCAAGTCACAGCTTTAACGTAGGCACCGTCCGACTCTTAAGGCATGAATCAAGAGAAGAGCTGGATCTGAGGATTAAGCTCATCGTTCAAAAAATGCAACGTTTTGTCTTACAATATCTTGGAAAAAAATCGCCTGATCTCTTTATCGGTACGGGTGGTAATCTCAGACGGATTGGAAAGATTAGACGTAAAATTTTAAAGAAAACGAGCCAAGAGTGTCTTTTCTCTGAAGTCTCTCATATGGCAGACACACTGTTTTCCATGAGTTTTGTCGATCGCATTCGAAAGCTAGAACTCGATCAGAATAGGGCCGACGTGATTTTACCTGCTACCATGATGGTGAAAGCCGTGATGGAAATGCTTGGGGCGAAGAAAATACTTCTCCCCAAAGTTGGCCTTAAAGAAGGCATTATTCTTTCAATGCTGGATGATACACCTAGAAAATTTCTTCATTTAAGCTAATTTGAAATTTCTTTGATCATGGCCGGTGGAGCAAAAAGAGTCATCATAAAGCCCTGCCAAAATCCACCCTCGAGCATCAAAAAAGCTCCTTTCTTAAAGCGCAAAAAATCATGCTCCGGATGAAGTCCTAAGAGAGCGGCAATCACTGAAGAGAAATGAGGCTCATGCCCTACAAAACAGTAGGTGCCTTCATTGGGAAGAAAAGAGATGTATTCTACTAAATGGTGAGGATCATCTAAGAGGTGAAGATCTGTGAGCATTTCTAAATCTGCATTCTTCCAATGCTCCCATACAATTTCTGCCGTCTGTATCGAGCGGATGAGTGGACTGCAAAAAACAACGTCGGGAACAGGAAGTGCTTTCTTCATAATTTTCAAATTTTCTTTGAAAATCTTAGTGCCCTTCTCTGTCAGTTCTCTGAGCATATCTTGGTCAGGAGATTCAAGGAAGTGCCCCTCTGCATGAGCATGCCTTATAAATATAAGCTTCATTCTCCACCACCGAGATTTTTTTCTCGGGCCAACGTTTTACTCATCAAAACGTCATGAGTTCCAACCTCTGCCTGATCAGGCCCCGGCTGGCGCTGAATATACTTACCATCGGCCATTAAGTCCCAAGCTCTACGATTATCCATTTTTAAAACTTCTAAGAACTCCCACAATTTCTCCTTGTTCCTTGTTTCATGAATAGGAACAATGAGCTCTACCCTATTATGAAGATTTCGATGCATCCAATCGGCAGAACCTATCCAGAACTCACCCTTTAGTGGCTCCTTTTCTCCGTTAGAGAAATAGAAGACACGTGAGTGCTCTAAAAAGCGTCCAATCACTGATACGACTTTTATTCTTTCCGATAACCCTTTTATGCCAGGTTTAAGACAACAAAACCCACGAACATAAAGTGTAATATCCACACCGTAAGTTGAAGCCTCATAGAGGGCTTCAGTTATGACTTCATCCTCAAGGCTATTCATCTTAGCGATGATGATCCCCGATCCAGTTTTTTTAGCGACTTCTATTTCAGCTCTGATTTTGGCAATGAACTTACTCTTCATGTTGATCGGTGCAAGCATTAATTCTTTGTAGTCAGTTCTGAGAGAGCTGCCTGTTAAATAATTAAACACTTCCATCACTTCTTCTGTTATGCGTTTATCACAAGTCAGAAGGCCCAGATCAGTATAAAGCGAAGAAGTCTGGACGTTATAGTTACCAGTTCCTATGTGCGAATAACAAAGGATTTCACCATCATGCTCTTGACGGACGACCAGAGCCGTTTTCGTGTGAGTCTTTAATCCTAAAATTCCGTAAACGACATGCACTCCAGCATCTTCAAGTTTGTTGGCCCAAAAAATATTTCTCTCTTCATCAAATCGTGCCTTGAGTTCAATTAAGCACACGACTTGTTTTCCCGATTCTGCAGCCTTTATTAAACTGCGAATAAACGGACTATTGTCGCCTGTGCGATAAAGCGTCATCTTTATCGCAAGGACATGGGGATCTTCTGCTGCTTGGGAGATGAATCTCTCGACGCTAGCACTAAAAGACTCGTACGGGTGATGAACTAAGACATCACCTTGTTTGATAACCTGGAAGACATTAGATTCTTCTTGGAAAATTCTTGGAACGATTGGAACCCAGGTCTTGTGCTTGAGCTTTGGAAAATCAAGATCGACGATGACTTTAAATGAGCTGTAATCCATGGGGTAATCCACCATGTAGACATCATTGTCATTGATATCAAGTGACTCTTTTAAGAAACTCAACATCGCAGCGTCACAGTCTTTATATGTTTCAAGTCTTACGCACTCAGCAAGTCTTCTCTCTTTGAGTCCTTCTTCCACTTGACTCATTAAATCTTCAGCCTCTTCATCTCTATGCTCAATGTCTGCATTTCGAGTCACTCGAAAAGGAGTGACTTGCTGAATCTCCATTCCGGGATAAAGTGCGGGAAGATTAAATCGCACAATAGAAGTCACACGCACAAAACGATGAGCCTTTACGCCATCGGATGGAAGTTTCAACCAAGAAGAAACCCCCTGTGGGATCTTCACCCGCGAGAATTGAATCGCATTGGTTTGTGGATTTCTTAAAATAAGAGCTAGAGAAAATGAGAGATTCGAGATGAATGGAAAAGGATGTCCTGGATCAACTGACAATGGAGTTAAAACGGGGAAAACTTTACTTTTAAAATAGTCGTCGCAAAACTTTTTATCCACATCATTTAGATCTTCATAAGAATAAAAGAAAATGCCTTCTTTCTCTAAAGGATCGATAAGGGACTTAAAAACTTTTTGCTGAGTCTCTAAATCTTCAAGAATATGCTCTCTGACTTCGACGATTTGCTTTTCGGCCCCCATACCATCGACAGACTTATGAATCAGACCAGAATCCACCTGGCGCTTCATTCTTCCTATCCGCTTCATGACAAATTCATCCAGATTGGCGCTAAAGATAATAAGGAAGCGAAGACGCTCTATAAGGGGTGTACGTTCATCGACAGCTTCATTTAAAACACGTCGATTAAACTGTAGCCATGACAAGTCACGGTTTAGGAAATGGGTAGGATCAACATTGAACTCAATTTTACGGGGTGATCGCCCCTTACGCTGTTTTCTCATCCCTATAGTTTAAGCTACTTGCAGCTATCTGTACCGAGAGAGCTTAAATTTGCCCCTCTTATAAAGTGGCCTAAATTGTCAGTTTTGTAGACAGAGTGAATGAATTTTATTCATAAATTAGCCCTACTCCACCCCAACCTCTTGAAATCACAAAGGTCTCTTTGGCATCAAACTTGGATACCAGAGTGCAGGGTGTATCTATTATTTCTAAGGGAGAGAGTTATGAAAAATCAAATGAAATGGGGTTGGACATTTGCCGCCCTCGCCGTTTTGGCCTCACCGTTTACTCTAGATCATGTAGTTGGAAAATATTCTACTCATGGATTCTATAGAACTATCGCTTCGGAAGAAAATCCAAGTGATCCGTATCCTCACTTATCTCGCCTTCAAGCGACACAAGTGAATCAAAATACGACTATCAATATTACACTCAATGATCCAGAAGTGATTAAAAAACTTAACGATCAAATCAATGCAGAAAAGGCCAAGTCAAAAGAGCTCACTGAGAAGCTTGCGACAGCACAATCTGAAATCTCTAAATCTCAAGCTGACTTAGAAGCATCGAAAGCATCTGATGCCGCTAAAGCAGTTCAAATAGCTGAACTTGAAAAGCAACTTGGTGATCAGGTTTCTCGAATTGCAGAACTTGAAGCAAAAGTAAAAGAGCTTGAGGGTGCAAACCAAGTTTCTAAAGAAGAACTTGATAAAACAAAACTTGCTCTCGATGAAGCAAAGAAAGCCGCTGATACAGCTTGTCTTCAATTAGAAGAAGCCAACAAAAAAGTCGCAGCCGCTGAAGAGGCACTTAAATCAAAAGAAGAAGAGTTAAAAAAGAAAGAAGAAGAACTTCTTGCAAAGACTGAAGAGGCAAAAAAGAAAGATGAAGCTCTTGCTTTAAAGGAAGAAGAAGCAAAAAAGCGTGAAGAAGAACTTGCTCGTCGCCAAGCAGAACTTGATAAGAGCAAAAAAGATCACGACTTCTACGTCTGTCAGTCAGAAGAGCGCTTCAGTGTTCTTGGTAAGCAGATTGAGGACTTAAACAAACAACAGCAGCAGTTCACGCAGGTTATGCTTGGATTAAATCAAGTGTTAATCAGCATGTTCTCTCAAATGCACAATCAGCAGCAACCAATGAACATTCTTGGAATGAATCAAAACGGTGGCGGTTATTTTGGCAACCAAATGAATTATGGCCAAATGCAATCACCTGCTCAAAACGTAATCATGGGTTCATACCCATTCAATCCATGGATGCAGCAGCAGCCTTCAGTCACCAATAACTACTACGGTGCCGGTATGGGAATGATGGGCATGGGTCAGCAGATGGGTGGATTTGGACAGCAGTCACTTCCTTACTATCAACAGCCACAAATGAATCAAATTCCTGGATCATTTAACTTTGGAATGCCGGGAATGGATGACTCTGGACGTGCAGTATTCGGGCAATTTCAAACACCTGGAATGCCTCAGCAGTCAGCGATGATGCCTGGTCAAGTCGCTGCACCGATGGGTCCAATGATGTTTTAATAAATTTCTTAAGAAAGACTCTTAAGACTCTCCCCCCCCCTAAGAGCCTCGCAAAATGCGAGGCTTTTTTTATTCAAGCTGATTTAACTCAATCCGATAAGTCATTGCGGTCCCTGCAACCCGCGAGTGAAAAATGAAAGAAACTGAGCCTAAAAAGCTTAAACAAGATAAGTTGATAATGAAGCTCTGCCACAAGTGCGGGCATTGTCATGAGACGCATGTCGAGCCTGAAAAGTGTCAAAAATGCGGCAAAGCCTTTCTCCCTTTAAATTATTTTGCCAAGATTCATTCCGACAAAACCCAAACATTCCAAGGCCTTTTCGCTGAGAGTGAAGATTTAGCTGAAGAGGATCTCATCAAAGGACTCTACGTTCTGTGGTGAGTTTGTTAACGTCAATTTATGACGGAAAAAACCCTGCATCCAGCCCTTCAACGTCTCTTAGAAAAACGCGGACACACAGGCGCTGAAGCCCAAGAGTTTCTCTCTTGGAATTTAAAAGAAATTCCAGATCTCACCAAGATGATAGATATGGAAAAGGCGGCCATTCGTCTTATTGATGCACTCAATAGAAATGAAAAAATAGCGGTCTATGGTGACTATGATGTGGATGGCACTACTTCTTGTGCACTCTTGTGGCATTTCTTTAAAATGTTTGGAGTTGAGATTGAAGTGTTTCAGCCCTCTCGCTTCGTTGAAGGCTATGGGATTCATCCAATCTCAATTGATAATGCTCTAGAGAGCGGTGTCAAAGTTTTAATTTCTGTTGATTGTGGCATCTCTAACGTGGCCACTGCTCAATACGCGCTAGAAAAGAATATTGATCTTATTATTACAGATCACCATCGTGATGCTGCAGAAATTATTCCTCCTGCCTATGCAGTGGTTAATCCAAATCGCAGAGATGAGCCAGTTGACTCTCCACTCAGACCGCTCGCCGGCGTGGGTGTGGCGTTTGCACTGGCGGTAAAAATGAGAGAGCTTCTGATAGCCGATGGGAAGACGGTTCCCAGTGTCTATCCGCTCTTGCCTTTTGTCGCTGTGGGAACAATTTGTGATCTCGCCGTTTTGACTCCAGTTAACTTGCGTCTTTGTCGTCATGGCTTAAAACAAATTCCAACCTGCTCTTATCCAGGATTGTTGCAATTTTTTGCACCTGAAGAATTAGCCGCAGGGGTAACTAGTGAGAAAATATCTTTCAACATCGGCCCGATGATTAATTCGAAAGGCCGCTTAGATCATCCTGAACGTGCACTTAAGCTTCTTATTGCTCAAACGAGAGAAGAAGCCAGAGAGCATTATCAACATCTCGAAATATCGAATCGAGATCGTCGTATGATTCAAGCCGAAGTTGTTGAAGGTGCCAAAGAAGAAGTCAGAAAAAACATCACAGATAATCTTGTGGCCAACGTTGTGTATCGACCTGATTGGCATGAAGGCGTTGTGGGCATTGTCGCGAGTAAACTGGTGGATGCGTTTCATGTTCCTGCCGTGGTCCTTACGAATGCTGAAGAAGAAGGAATTGTTAAAGGTTCCGCTCGTGCTGCAGGAGAGATGAATATTTTTGAGTGCCTTGAGGAGTGTAAAGATCTCTTCATTAAATTTGGCGGGCATAAAGCCGCGGCTGGATTAAGTCTTAAAAAAGAAAATGTCCCTGCCTTCCAGAAGCGCTTTAAAGAAGTAGTGGCAAGACTTCCAGAAGTTTTAAGAACGAGAGCGGAGAGATGGGACGTAGAACTTAAACCTGAAGAAATCACTCCTCAACTCGTGAGAGATCTCACTCACCTCGAACCTTTTGGTAATGGAAACGAGAGACCGGTGTTTAGAATGTCAGGTGTGAAGCTAGCGAGTTATCGAATTTTAAAAGATGCTCATGTTAAATGGACGTTTTCTCCTGCACAAAATCCACAATCTAATTTTGCAGGAATCAGTTTCAATTATTTGGGTAAATGGAATGAGCCCAGCCCCGATGAAGTTTTTCAAAAGCAGGGCACAACGCCCTTTACTCTGCAATTTGGAATCGGAATCAACCGTTTCAATGGGAATGAATCAATTCAACTTCAAGTTGAAAGGATCATTTTATAGGGAGCACTTTTAGTGCCCCCTTATAATAATTTACTGACGAACAATCTCTACCGAATTAATACGCACTTCTTCACGTGGGCGATCCATCGGTCCTGTTGGAGTTCTTCCAATTTTTTGAACGACTTCTAATCCTTCAATGACTTCACCAAAAACAGTGTGACGGCCATCTAAATGAGGTGTCGCCGCGAGAGTAATAAAGAACTGTGAGCCATTTGTTCCTGGCCCAGCATTGGCCATAGAAAGAATACCTGCACCTTTGTGGCGAAGTTCTTTGTTGAATTCATCCTGGAAGCGATAGCCTGGCCCACCTCTCCCAGAACCTTCAGGGCATCCGCCTTGAATCATAAAGCCATTAATCACACGATGAAAGATGAGACCGTCATAGAAATTTCCGCCCTTCTCTGTTTCCTGGCGGCCTTCAGCGAGATTAATAAAATTCCAAACGGTCTCCGGACACTCATTCACAAAGAGGTCAATTGTGAAATCGCCCATCGTTGTATGAAATATGGCTTCGACACCAGTTAACTCTTCTTTATGATCACTTTTTTTAACGCTTTTACCGAACATTGGTGTCCTCCACGATTTTTGATGTATATCCATTGGGAAATTCAGCTGGCTGAATTCCCTTTATCCAAAGTGTTGTTGATTGAAAGGGAAAAAAAGCATCAAGCGGCATGATGGCTCCACCTGCCATCTCTCCATTGACCTTGCTTGGGCCCATGCTCTCAATCCCTAAAAGGTAAAATCCATAATCATCAAGCTCTTGCTCCTCGATCCAATCTTCCATTTTAGAAGCTGTTTGACATAAACTGATAAGCACAACTGGCTCACCTTTATTGCCCAATTTTTCTAACCACTTTTTAGCAAAGAGCTCTTTATTAAAACTGTCCAACCAGACAAGATGAATGGAGCTATTGGTTGGGAATCTTAAATCTTTTAGGCCACCCTTTACAAGCTCAAGGCTTTCAAGAAATAAGACGGATTCTTCTTGAGGAGAGAGAGCTAGCGAGTTTGATGAATAACGCTCTTTTAATTTACGGTTATACTGAGTCTGAAGTTCGACTTTCTGCTTAAAATCAAGTCCGTGAATTTTCTCTAGAGCTGTATAATCCATGTAACGAACAGACTGAGATCTTAAACATTGAGCACTAAGACTTCCATTCACCCAAGCCGGTAATTCTGGTAAAAAGAACTGCTCATTTCCAGCCGTCTGATAAGGAGTCGAAGGATTATCAACTCGAACAGGCTCACTACTACAAGCCGACAAGAGAACTAATACCAAAAGAAACTTCATGCATTCCTCGGAGAAAATAATTTTTTTAATTCTGTTATCATGCGCTCTCTTTTTTGAGCACTATCAATGTGTCCAATCGTAAAGAAGCCAATTTCGCGATGAATCCCCATGGAGTCCAGTGCATCCTTACCATTGGGATGTGTTTGTAAATCAAGACTGTAGAACTTATCCCAGGGTCTGCGTGTCCCAGTGGCCCCAATTAAGCGATCAACACCAATTGTTTTAAGTTCAAGTTCATTGTTTTCAACTTGCACCTGACCTTGAGCAAAAGGAGAGGTTTCAATCGTAAGAAAACTTCTGCTTTTATCGACTAATTGATCCACAGCAGAGACAACATGGCCCGAAAAGACTACGTAGCGTGGAATCGGTTGTTCAGGTTTTGGCTTTTTTACTTTAACAAAATCATCTAGCTCACTCCATTCTTCGAGCTGAACTAAAAACTTCTCATTCTCTGCTTTAACTTCTGCTTGTGCTGTTATCAAGAAATCATTAAGCGCATTATTGATAGGTCCATGATCTTCAGTAAAAAAATCTTTAAATGGAATAGGGCTTAAAGAGATGTGAAAGATACGTCCTTTCTTTTCTTGGAACCATTTCTGTAATCCAACAATAATTTTTGCCGCCTGAAGCCCATCACCTATCACGGCAATCTCTTGAGCCTCTCCTGCCCAATCACTCCAGTTCGCCTGTTCATCACCATAAGCCACTGTTCCAGGACGAAGGCGATTCTCACCAATGGCTGGGCCTCCGGGGCCAAGCTCTCTGCGGGGCACACAGGGACTTGCATCGATCACGACATCTACATCTTCAAACATTTCTAACTGTCTTTTAAGCGAGGCCATAAACTCTTGAGTGAGCTTTTCATAAACTTCTGGCTGACTTGATTGACTTTGCTCGATGATCGGTTCTGGATTGATTAAATAGCTCACACGAAAAAGATCGGCGAAGCGAGTTTGATCAGCGGGTTTTTGGCCAGCGAGCAAAAAGCGTTTTGTCACTTGCTGCCAAGGTGAATTGATGAGCACGCCTTCTTGGTGCAATTTTAAAAGCTCTTCACCACCAAGAACTCCTTCCCAAAACAAGCGCACCGATGCTCCTAAAGAGAGTAGATCTCTAGTCATCATCAAGGCTGCATTTGAGGGGCCTAAAACGGCAATTTTCATAGGGGTCCTTAAGGACCCCTATTCTAGCTTTTTGATTAGCGTTTGGCGATTAAAGGAAATAGACTTTGTGCGCGGCACTGTCATGGCACGAGAACTCAGCGTACTTATAAATAAACTGAACAAAGCTCGCGAGCGCTTGAAAACTTGGCAATGACTGATCGAATTCACCACCGCATCGCCAATGTGCGTCTCCCTTCTGGTCAATATATTCAGAAGTATGGCGAATTTTTACAACGACTGGAAGAAAGCTCGTCTTTGTAAAAAAAAGCTTCAGTGTGACTTCAGATTCAGCACTAAACTTGCTTCTTGCCTTCGCGGTAAATGGAACCTGAAACTGACACCCGTCAGCAGAGATATCAATAAGCTTCACTGGAAATCCAGATCCGTTATCATCAATGACTGCATCGACTCCAAGAAATTCGTCAAACAACACGCGCTCAAATGTTCTGCGCTTCTGCTCGATGGATTGCTTTCTCTTTTGTTCGAAATCAAAAACTTTCTTGTCTGACATGTAACCTCCGTGGCGTCCTTTACTCATCGTCAAATCAGGACAGCGACTTGAGACATTTCAGCTATGCTTTTCGATAAGTTATGGTGTTATAATGACGACGTTAGGAGAGCCAATGACTGGAATAACCGAGCAAGATGTTCAGGATTTTTTACTTAAGACCGAGGAATTCCTCGCGGAGCTTTCATCTGATGAAAGAGAAGAGGCTTTAAAGAACTTAAGTCAACAATTGCATGCCTATGCTCACACGATGCCGGGCGCAGATTTTACCAAAGTGAAAATGGCCCTTGGCGGTCCTCGTGGAGCTGCAAATTTCATTCGTTTAAAACATAAAATCCCTCTTCAATACACTTCGGCCCCAAATGTGAAGAGAGCAGTCTCTATCACATTGCTCTCTGGCTTAATCGCTTTCTTTCTTATCTTGGGCGTCTTGTGGTGGAAATTTACGCCAATTCTTTCCGTTAAAGAGGACAGAGTTCAAGTCTTAGGTGGTCTCATTGATATCGATGGCCAGCTAGGACAGTTTAAAGTCGGTGATTCCTACGAATTTTCAGACTCACAATTTAAAAATGTTTTTGAAGGTTCGTACGAAATTCCACCCGAGCAAGTTGAAGATGTAGTCATTGAATTTGATCGCGGTCAGCTAGAGGTGAGCTACACTCAGGAATCGCGCTTAGTTTGGACATGTAAAGTTTCTGCAGAACCAAGTGATGGCTTTATTCGCCAAGAAAAAGAAGTCGTCACTATGAATTTAAAAAGTGTTGGGGGAACAGACTGTAGTATTAAGGTTCCTGCAAAATTTAAATATACAATTAACGGAGATGCCGGAAAGGTTGACATCATTGCTCCGGCCAACGATACATTCGTTCAGCTAGGTAATGGAATGGTGGTCATTGCTGCAGATTCTGAACTTTCTTATCGCTTTGATCTCAAGGTGGGACAAGGAATAGTCGATCCGTCTTTTAAATCATTGTCAAAAGAAGATGGCATTGAACTCAAGGTAGAGCTTGGTAATGGTAGTATTCAGAAAAAGTAACCTCTTCCTCTTGCTCAGTGTTTTGATTTCACTCAGCTGTTTTGCAACTGAATCAAAACCATGGCTATGGCCTGAAGACCAAGAAAGAATGAATGACTACGCCTCAATGTTTGAGGGCTCTCCTTATTCTTATGGCGCCAGAAAACCAAGTTCAGAGGATTGCTCTTCTTTTATTCAGAAAATTTTTACTGTCGTAGGGATTGAGTTGCCCCGCTCTTCAAGAGAGCAAGCGCAAGATGATCGTTTTATAGAGGTTAAAAAATCAGAAATCAAAGCTGGTGATTTGGTCTTCTTCAGAAATACCTATCGCAAAGGAATTTCTCACGTTGCGTACATGATTGATCCCACCACGATGATTCATGCTTCGCGCTCTGGAAAATCTGTGGCTCGTGATCAACTTGATAGTCGCCACCCTCTCTGGAAGAAAATCCATTCTGTGAAAAGATGGAGAAATATAATGGATAGTGAAGAGGCTAAGCCCAAATTCAGCTGGGACGATAAAATTTAAACAACAACTCTCTCGAGTTCTCCCACTTTTCTTGGCTCCATCATTTTCTTTGCAAACTCTTCAAACTGGACAGTGACATCCGTAGCACAGATATTAATTTGGGCCGTATTATTTTGAGGAGCGCCAGTTTTTGTCGCTTCAAAATGTGACTTTATAATCTTGGCCAATACCTTTCCCGATTCAATCAGCTCAATTCCGGGGCCAGTCACTTTTGCAATGTCATCTTTAAGAATGGGATAGTGAGTGCAACCGAGAACCAGTGTATCAATTTTTTCAGCAATCAAATTTTTTAAATAACGATTAACCATCAATTGAGTGACTTCATCATTCACCATCCCCTCTTCTGCTAGCGGGACAAAAAGTGGGCAGGCCACTTCTAGAACTTCAACACGAGAATCCATTTTCTCAAGTGTTTTTTTGTAAGCGTGCCCCTTCACCGTTGTTGAAGTCGCAATGACTCCAATTTTCTTATTTTTTGTACTCTCGATGGCCGCAGAAGATCCCGGAGGGATCACGTTAAACAAAGGAAGCCCGCTAAATTGATTCTCATCGAGAAAAACAGTGGAAGCAGTATTGCAGGCGATAATAAGCATCTTCACATTTCTTTGAACTAAGAAGCGCAAAATCTGTTCGCCATACTTTCGAATGGTCTCTGGTGACTTGTTTCCATAGGGAAGTCGCGCAACGTCTCCTAAATAGAGAAACGACTCCTGTGGAAATTCAGAGGCAAGAGTTTTCAAGACAGTTAAACCGCCAAGACCAGAATCAAATATGCCTATCGCTCTTGGATCACTCACTTCTTTTTCCTTTTAGGAAGCTTACTTAGTAATTTCTCTTGATAAGGAAGAGTGAACATCTTGAGTTTCTCTAATAATAATTGCTGTCCCTGACGTGTCGAGAGCACGGTGTGATCTTTGACTTCTTTCCAAAAATCCCCTTCCCAAACGGCAGGATAAGTAGTCGATGACTCCTTCATCGCAACTTCCATAGCTTCTAGAGTGGATTTAGGTTTTATTTCAGGAAAAACTTCTTCCGCTTTATTATCTGTCACGACTGTCGGATGGGAGAGCGAGATAAAAAGTTTTTTTCCGACATCCGCAAATTCTGGCAACACTAAATCAATTAATGGATAAAATAATCTTTGATCCATTGTGGGGAGCAGGAATTTAGGCCTGGTGATTCCATCAATTTTTGCAACGATATCTAACAGCTCTCCATAGGCATGAACATCAGGAGCCCCAATTTCAATGACATTATGACCAACCAACTGAACATCAAGAGCGGAGACAAGATAACTCATCAAATCCTCAACACCAATCGGTTGGCATTGAGTATCAAGCCAGGGAGCATAAGGACGAACTGGCAGACGTTGAGCAAGCGCTTTAATCATTTCAAAACTGGTTGAATTAGCACCAAGAACAATTGAAGCCCTAAATTCCAGGCAAGCGCCAGGGATTAAACCTAATATTTCACCCACGAGTTGGCGACTTCTTAAATGAGGAGAGAGATCTGAATCGGGGCCCAGGCCTCCGAGATAAATCACTTTTCTCATTTTCGTTTTAATCGCGGCATGAACGAACTGAGTGGCTCCGTTGACTTCTACATACTCAAAATCTTCATCATTCTCAGCTAGACCATGAACCAAGTAATAAGCACACTCAACGCCTTTAAGAACTTTTTCGATTGCATGAATATCAGAGATATCACCTTCAATGACTTGTAGATTTTTATGTTGAATTGGCCAGTCCTGGGGGCTGCGCGAGAGGGCCACAATATGGTGATCCAGATCGAGGAGTTTTAAAGTGAGCGCAGTTCCCACAAAACCTGTAGCGCCGAAAATGGCAATTTTCATATTAAGAACCTTTTACTTCCTTGAGATGTCTCCCAAAGGCATTCATCACGAATAAGTGAACCACTGCCTGCGTCCACTTGTAAATAATCCAGGGCAGTGCTGGTCTGAAATCATGGATCGCAGCAATGACAAACTTTTTATCCAACACTTCGCGAAACTCTAATCTCCCTCTGCCTTGCTCGGCAGCTAACAGGCCACCTTTGATGTAGAGCAACTGTCTGTCAGAAGAACTTCGCTCAATTGATTTCTCAAGTAACAACAACGTTATCTTGGGATGAATCAAATAAAACCGACACAATTGATTTTCGATTCGTATGCGAATGACGAAGTTAAAAAACTGAGGCAACCATTTAAAATATTCCTCGGCGACCCAAAGAGCGTCTTTATTTTTTGGAAGAATCAAGCGTTGAACAGAGCGAACATGCTTAGGAGCTCGAAGAACAATCGGCGTGTGAAAGGCGTGTACATCCCCTTCAGATAATTTTCCCCAATGCTCAAGAGACTGATTAAATGTCGTTTGCATTAACTCAGTTCTTGGAAATCTTCTTTTTTGGTTCACCAACATTGCATATCGCAAACTCAAAACCAGTGGATAAACCAAGGCTCTTGGAGCCCCAGTGACTAAGGTCACCCAGAAGCGAGACATGTTTAAACTAAATGTTCCGACAGAAATCATGCGCGGAGATTTACTGAGAGAGCGGGCCATAAGACTCATCATTTTCTGATAAGTCATCACCTCTGGTCCACCGACATCCCATATATTCCCCTTCACTGACTCATCTTTCATGCAGCATTTTATAACTGAAAGAAGATCTTCAAGATCAATTGGCTGTGCCTTTGTTAATGTCCAGCTCGGGCAAAGCATAACTGGAAGTCTCTGGATCAGGCGTCTCAGAATAGCAAATGATGAGCCACCACGGCCTATGACCATGCCAGCCCTCAAAATTGTAATTTTAGGAGCGCACCCTTCTAAGCAATGCTCCACTTCTAAGCGACTTTTCAAATGCCAAGACATCTGTGACTGATCCTCGGGCATGAGGCCCCCGAGATAAACGACATGCGAGATCTTTTTTAATTTACATGCGCGGGCAAAATTATCGGCCAAAATGAGATCAAGATCATAGAAAGTTCCTTGCACTAATGAAGCCGAAGGCAACATTGAGTGAACAAGATAAATGGCCTGATCACAGCCCTCAAGAGCTTCTGCAATATCCTTCAATGAAAAGAGATCACCTTGCTTCCAAATGAGGCGCTCATGCTTGGAAGCTATCTTTTGGCGAGACATGGCCACGAGAGAGAGACTTTCATCTTCCTGCAGCTTTTGAATAAGGGCTTGGCCAATAAATCCTGAGGCTCCAGCTATAAAGACACGGGACATTTACTTTCCTTGTTATGACTTCCGGCAGATAATAATCGCATGTCTTTTATGTCATGGCTCCCAGGAGCTCTCAAAGAATTGCTTAGACATGTACCAACCATACTCTTTGATGTGGTCTCTTGGAGTGCGCTCAGCAAAGATGCGACCCAATTGTCTAAAAGATTGCTCACCAAGGAAGGTAGTGACGAGGCGCGCCGCACGCTTGCCCCTGTGCTTCCTGACCAAATGACTTTCTCTCTAGCCTCCCCCAAGCTCCCCCAAACTCCTGAAGCGAGAAAGATGTTAGGTGAAAAAATTCTTTCACTCTATTTCAAACAAATCACACAAACTGGCCCTATGTTTCTTGATCTTCGCTTAAGCGGTTTCAGTGTCTCCGAAAAAGGATATGGCTGGAATCCCACAAGTCTTTGGGCGCAATTTACAGATGGTTTTGTAGAGGGAATTAGAGAGCTTTATAACGGATTTTATTTTCAAGATAATGAACTCTTCAAAAGAGGTCTTGTACTCTCTGGACTTGTGCAAGAATCCTGGAGCGAAGAAGATAAAGAAAAGATGGCTTCCCTTTTTAAAGCTCACTTCGGCCAAGCGTTAGATGCCCCAATGAAGTTTAAGCTCGATGAGTTCCAAAAATCTTTTCAAAGTGTTTTTAGTTTTTTGCTCGAGAAAAAAGTAAAACTCACCACTGACTTTCTTCTTTTAGGGGTCATGCTCGTAACCCTCTATCTCTCCCTTGAAGAACTTGGTGGAGACTATCCAGTCGCCGAAATTTATCGAGATTCTCAAAAATGAAGTGGTTCGTTTTTCTTTTCTTATTTTCATGCACTCATGCACTCACTGGGAAGCATCCTGCTTTTGTAGAGCATTTTACGGGTGAAGTGCTGGTCTATAAGCCAAAAGCCACGAAACCAATGGGTAAAATTCTCTCTATCGTCAGACGGACAGTGGATCCCGATGCAAAACAGATTATGGAAGAGGTTGTTCAACCCACAAAAGAAATCGGTAAAGCCAAAGAGATCACAACGAACTTCACTCAAATTGATGAGAACGGTAAATTTAAAGTCCAAGACCATGGAAAAACGTTTATGGGTTTCGTTCAATTTCAAGGCACTCCCTGGAGTTGGGAAGAATGGACGTATGACATTCAATTAAAAAATGGATCTTATATTAAAGGATTTGGGCAGTTTGAATCTGATGAAATGAGAACGGAAAAGAGAATGTACTCAAAGAAGGGTAAACTTCTTTATATTCTTAAAGAGCGATTCAGAGAAGTCGATGCGGCAACGTACAAAATAAAAAGAAAGGAGCTACTCAATAAGTAGCTCCTCTCAATAGAATTAGTAATTCTTTGTCCACATGTGCAAATTCTTAAAAAAGTCATGAGACTCTTTGATGATCATCGCTTTAGTGGGATGGGCCATCATCGATTTGACACCAACAATCGCTTTCGCAAGTTTGGCATGATGATGATTTTCACAATGATGTTTAAACTGATCCTTGGCTACTCCTGGACCGAAGATAGCGACTTCGTCAGCATTCTCAAGCTTTCCAGCAAGTTTATGGAAGAACTTTTCATCGGCTTGATGATTCTCATTACTTCCGCCGTATGAATCTGACTTGAAGGTCATCTCTTCCATTCCCTCGAGATCAAACTTATAAATATAGGCGTGCTGATGATCGAGCCAGATTGAATAGTTAGACATAAAAACTCCTTGGTTAGGTATAGAGTTAATTTAAGTCTCTCTTTAAATAATGCGAATTGCGGCCATCAGACAAAAAGATGATTGAGCTTAGCTTTTTAGAAGTGGCGCACCCAAGAGGATAGACTTCGGGCCACTGCCCTCAGGTGCTTCGCACTCCCTCGCTTACGCTCGGTTCCCAAAAATAGCCTCCTGCTATTTTTGTCGAACCTCTTCGAGATTCTTCATCCTCTGACATGTCTTGAAAATAAAAAGCCACCCTTATGGGTGGCGTTTTATTTTAAGTGGCGCACCCAAGAGGATTCGAACCTCTGACCGACCGCTTAGAAAGCGGTTGCTCTATCCAGCTGAGCTATGGGTGCCTAACCTAGGAATTCTCATAAGTTATCGTTTTCACAGACTAAATGTCAAACTCAATTACACGTGCTAAAACACTCTCACATGTTATTAAAAGCACGCATTTTCAGCTCTAATAAACGCATCTTTGACTGTCTCACGGAACGTGGCGACATTATTTCTGCAACCGCTCTGGCCAAGCTTTTAAAACACGATCACCTCGTAGTTGGTGATCGCGTTGAGCTGACACCAGATGGTGAAACGCAATGGACAATCACAAGTGTTGAGCCCAGAACGTCAGAAATCTTTCGAAACATTCCTCGCGAACACACCAAGAAAATTATTGCGGCCAATGTAGATGCTGTCCTCATAGTCGTCAGTGCCGGTCAGCCCACCTACAAGAGGGGACTTGTTGATCGCTATCTCGTGAGATCAGTGCAATGGGGTCTTCCTGCTCTACTCGTTTTCAATAAAATGGATCTTTATGAAAATGAGTTTGATCTCGCCTTCGAGGTCGAACGCTTAGGCTCACTTGGAGTAAAATGTTTTGAAGTCTGCGCAGAAAACCCCAATTGGAAACCAAAGATTTTAGATAAAGGGTTTAACGAGCTTCATACGATTTTAAAAAATAATACAGCGATCTTGCTTGGCCAATCAGGAGTCGGAAAAAGCCGTCTCATCACTGAGCTGTCAAAAGGTGAAGCCGAACTTATTAGTGGAGATCTTGGGAAAGTTGGCAAAGGCATGCATACGACCACTTGGGCTGAACTAGTTGAATGCGGCGATTTCACGCTCGTTGATTCACCTGGGGTGAGATCCATGTCACTTACAGATTTATCGGAAGAAGAACTACTCTCCTGCTTTCCAGATATTGCTGATGGCGCCGTCAAATGTAAATTTAGCAACTGCCAACACGAAGAATCGAGTAAAGGATGCTGGTTTCATACGTTAGAAAAAGAAAACCACGGACATGCCGTGGTTCACTCTAGATTAGAATCTTTTAAACGTATCCGAGATGAGGTCTCTCAGATCGAGGATTGGGATCGCTGACTAGTAGCGACTTCCGCGTGGATCAATCGAGAGACGTCTTTGAAACTGCTCTTCGTTTTTCTCTTCAACAGAAGAAATCTTACGGTCTCTGAATTGATGAGCACAGCCTACAAAAGTTAAAGTCAAAAGCAGAATTGTTACCCATTTCATCGTGGCCTCCTAGGTTGGATTGCCATTCTTATCGGTTATTCTAACCTATTACTTTAGAGGATTATACTACTCAGACGTCTACATTTTGCTTATTTGACTGAATTGGTTTTCTCTCGTCCTTTATGGGCTTTATCGATTTATTCTTCCAAGGAAAATGCAATACGAGGGCTCCATCCTTTGCCTCCATCTTCACCTTATCCCCATCACAGTCACCTGGTACAAGTTGAGTGCGAGACATCTGATTATGGTAATGTGTGGAATTTTGCTCAGTCTTAATAGAAACAACTCCATTCAAAACTTGAACATCCATCTTTGTCTCTTTATTGGGTGAGATCACTTTTAAAATTCGACCGCTCTGATCCTCACTCCACTCAGTTCTTACTGAAGCCCTTGGTGCAAATTGCAGACTTCTCATTTGTGAGAAATCTCTCTGCAGGTCTTCCATATCAGAAAGTGAATCTCTTAAAAGATCATCCATCATTCTATCCATTTGATGCATAATTCTTTCAGGATCATCCAGCATGCCATTGAGCATCTTGTGATGCATTTGTCGGCGCAACTCTTCCCTTCGAATGGCTCTCTCTTCCGGGGTCATAGAAAGAGATTCAAGACTCAAAAATAAGAGACACAAAGAAAGCAATTTTTTCATAATCTCAACATAATACCCTATAAAAAAACGTCAAGCCCTCAAGGCCACTTCTTTTATTAAATTATGCATAATTTCAAGACCATCCACGAATAGGGCAGGCCCCGGTTGAAGAAAAATTTCTGGCTCTAATTCAAAAATTAAATCATTTTTAACAGCTGAAATAGAGCTCCATCCCTGTCGCGTTTTAAAACTTTCCAGTCTGACTTTTTTTCCGCACCAACACCCAATAATAACATCAGGATTTCTCTCTAGAATTTCTTCTTGCTTGGTAAATCTCTCCGCTGCGAGTTTTCCTCGGGAGCGATCTTTAAATATATCTATTCCACCGCAAATCTCAATCAGCTCACTCACCCACTGAATGGCAGAAATTTGTGGATCATCCCATTCTTCAAAATACACTTTTGGTCGAAATTTTAAACTCTTTGCACTTAATTTTATCTCTTCAATCTTCTGCTCAAATCCTTCAACGAGGGCCAAGGCTTTGGACTCTTCCCCCACTAAACGTCCAAGCAAAAGAATGTAATCCAAGATCTCACTGATGGAGCGCTGATTGGCAATCCATACATTTTGTCCTGCTCCAATTAAATCCCTAGCGATATCTTTTTGAATATCTGAGAAACCTAGTATTAAATCGGGCTTCAATTCGACAATTTTTTCAATTTTTGAGTTGGTGAAGGCCGACACTTTAGGGAGGCTTTGAGCCTCTTCGGGGCGTTTAACAAAAATAGAGACTCCAGCGACTAAATCTAGCCTTCCTAAGAGCGCCAATGTCTCGACTGACTCCTCAGTCAGGCATATAATTTTTTGAGGTATGTCACGATTTCTTGTTTTCACGCATAAACCCTTAAGGGGAACTATTTCATGAAGATTTTCGCTTTCTTATTACTGTTTGTCTCATTTCTTTCATTCGCTCAAGAACGTGAAGACCATGCTGTGCTCGGATCGGATGTTTTGAGCGGCACACAAAAGTTACTTGCTCTCACAATTAAGCATGAAGAGAAATGGCATACCTACTGGAAAAATCCGGGCGATGCGGGAATCGCTACTCAATTTAAATTTGAACTTGATGGAGTCGAGCAAAAATTTGTTCAACTCGAGTGGCCAACGCCAAATCGCTATATTGAGGCTGGCGATATTCTCACCTATGGCTATCAAGGTGACCCGACCTATTTTTTTAAAATCCCACTTAACCTTGTAGGAAATCTAAAAGTTAAAGTTCAATGGTTGATCTGCAAAGATATCTGTTTGCCTGGTGGACAGGATGCAGAGTTGCTTTTTGAAAAGAATGATCAAGTGGTTGTTAAATCTCGACGCTCTGGTTTTGGAGATGATGAACTTCAAAAAAGATTAAAAGCTCTGCCTCAAGTTTCAAGCTGGCCCAAAAATCTTGAACTGTACGTATCTAAAGATGGTGAGAAAACGTTAAGAATTGATTATACCGTTAGCAATTATCCTAAAGAGAGCTACAACAAAGACAAAAATCTTCTCACTCCCTTTTTAGCTCCCCCTCTCACATTTAAGCGTGAGGAGATTCGTTTTAATCCAAACGAGAATAGTCTTCATGGAAAACTCACTGTTGACTGGGATGGAGAATACCAAGAACCGAGCTATCCATTGCCTAGCAATGGTAAATTTTCACCTGAAGTGAACGTTAAGTTCATCTACCAAGACAAAGACGGAAAAAGTTTAATTATTGAAAAATCCATTTCAAGTTTTTCTACCACTTCAACAGGACTAGAAGATCATTTTAAATCTCAACAGTCCCTCACTGCGGGCACCACTGAATCAGTTGCTCCTTCTCAAGAGCCAGATGAAGCGGGGCTGCTGTTTATGTTGCTATTTGCTTTTGCCGGCGGCTTAATTTTAAATCTTATGCCTTGTGTGTTGCCTGTTATATCTCTCAAATTATTTGGGATGATTAAATACCAAAGCCTTCCTCATAAAAGAGTCATTCAGCATAATCTTGTCTATAGTGCAGGAGTGATTAGTACTTTTTTGATGCTGGCCACTTCAATTGTGATTGTGAAAAGTTCCGGAGAAGCCGTCGGATGGGGCTTTCAGCTCCAATCTCCTCTCTTCGTGTTAGCCATGATCGGACTCTTATTTGTACTCTCTCTTAATCTCTTTGGACTCTTCGAGTTCACTACCCCCGGTGGTAAATCAATTGGTAATGCCCAAATTAAAGATGGCTTCACGGGCGATTTCTTCTCTGGAGTTCTCTCCACAATCCTTTCAACTCCCTGCTCAGCACCATTTCTAGGCACGGCTTTAACGTTTGCATTCACAAACAGTAACGCCATGATTTTTTTGATTTTTGCCTTCATTGGCTTAGGCCTCTCCTTTCCATTTTTATTAACTGCCATTTTTCCCACACTGATTAGCTTTATTCCTAAGCCAGGTGCTTGGATGGAGAAATTAAAATATTTTCTAGGCCTCTCAATGCTAGTCACAGTGGCATGGCTCTCAGATGTCTTTTTAAATTTAGTAGATCCTGCACTCTGGATGTGGCCTTTAGCTTTATTTTTTATCTCTCTGTTTTTTGCCTTCTTTTTCAGGGCCAAGATTTCAAAAAACACAGGCCTTGCCCTACTCTTCTTTCTTCTTCCATTTGCCCTGGTACTTGGGGCAATTAAAAATTTCCCTTTAAAGCCTGCTGACCGGACGATCACCAATGATATAGAAAACCTGTGGCAGCCTTGGAGCCCAGAGATGCTGGAGACTCATAAAGGGAAATGGGTCTTTTTTGATTTCACTGCCGCGTGGTGCTTAACCTGCAAAGTGAATAAAAAACTCGTTCTCGATACTCAGGAGTTTAAAAACTTCGCAGTTGATAACGATATAGTTCTCCTTAGAGGTGACTGGACCCAAAGAGACGACACGATTACCAATTTTTTGAAAGGGTTTAGAATATTTGGAGTCCCGGCTTATTTCATTCAAAAGCCAGATGGCACCATCATCTCATTAGGAGAGACGATCTCAATTGGGAAAATTAAAGACCACTTAAAGCCTTAAAACCTCAATAGTTAGAGAGTCCTTAAATATTCCATAGAACCTCCGATAAGATATTAACCGGAGGCTTCTATGAAATTAATTACTCTATTGGTTCTTTGCTCGTTCCTTGGTGCTTGCTCTACTTCTATTAGCAAGAGAGATCCTGCTTCAGCTAAAGATCATGAAGAAGCTGTTCATCAAAACTTCTTCGGCAAGTTTAATCATTAAAAAATAACGCCGTTTATCCACGCACCGTAAGAGGTCGTTTTGATGGTCATCTTTTGACCATCAAATGGCCATGTTTGAACATACGGATAAATAAACAAGCTTTTAGAAATATTAAACGTTGGCCCAACTGAAGCCGAGGTTGGCCAGCGCTTTAAATATAACGGGTCACTCTCAACAAATTGTCTGAAAGAAAGATCTAATCCAGCTCTCAATCCTGTTTTGTCATTTAATGCATAATTTATCGTCGGAGAAGCAGCGAGAATCAATCTTGGCTTCTCACCTGGGTCACGCTTAGCAGCCGTCCATTCAGGCTCTACGGCATCATTATCGGTGTAGAAGAAATAGCGAGGAGAAAGAATGGCATACAATGACCATCTGTCAGTAAACGTGTAGTTTAACCCCGTAAACAAGCCAGGATTAAAGATCGTTTTTCTAAGTCTTGCATCACGGCCATTGAGTTCAGGTATATCCGTATTGAAAGCCCCTTTAAGGCTCCACTTTTCTCCAGAAGCAAGCTTACCTGAAATTCCGATTCTCAAGCCCTGAAAGCGCCATGATGGTCGAGTCGGAGCGCCACGCTTTGTGTCTCCATTGTAGGTAATAGCAATGTGCTCTAAGCGAGTTTGGAGATCGATTGAATACTTTTCAGTCACTTTATAAGTGGTAGAGATCAAATTAAAAAGTTGCAAACCATCATCAAGTCTTCCACCTCTTTCATTGGTTGCCGTTTTACCACTGTAAAGGGAGTTTCCTTCCCAAAAAGAGAAGTAATTCATTCCCCATGGTGAGGGTGCCGCATCCTCGGCGATGGCCAATGTGTTAAGAGCTAGTGCGAGAAGAAGTAAAATGATTTTCATATATTTCCTTAAAAGAGAGAGGCACTAATCCAGGTCCCCACACCCATTGTTTCTTGTTGAATTTTTCTTACCGAATAAAAGCGCAGAAAAGGGAACACACTAAATGATTTGTTGATGTTCCAATTTATACCAGTAAATGCGGACTGAAGACTTCTTTTGGAAAAGAGGTAATCCTTTTCACCAAACGGTTCGTTGTGTTGTATTTCATTTTCATAATAAAAATCATAGCGAAATTTATCATTAAACGTGTAATTGACATATGGCGCCATATACATGCGCCAGCGCTCATTCACCGAAGCCTCTGAAGGGACGTAGGCTCTCACCATATGCCACATTCCAACTCCCCAGGCAGTTGAAGAGTTTGGCGCCTTATCAATAATATGAAGCCATTCAACTTGGCCGTTCCAATTGGCATCAATCGTAGCCCTGCTGGTAGGAAGTCGATAGGCCGGTCTCACCCAAAGTGACCAATCTCCGGATTTCCAGATGGTTCCTTGAGCACCTACTAAAAAGTCTTCAGTTCTCATCACACCATCATCAGCTGGTATATCTTTTCGTGTTCCTAAATGAAGAGTGAATCGAGGATTAAAAATGGCTTTCCAAACGGAGTTTATTTTATATCCAAAAGAAATTTGATTCCAAGCTTGAATGGGCTCAGAGCCTTCTGAGAAATTTCCCTTGCTATCGACATCGGGATACTTGCTCTCACTTAAAGAAGAAAGAGAAGGGCCTAATATTTCTGAGAAATATCCGATAGACAAATTATCGACAACTTTAGAGAGTAAACTTGGTTTGGGATCTGTGGCGACAATCTCTTGAGACTGAGCGAAAATATGCTGATTACTTAATGCCAAAAAAAACATTATCCCTAAAATCTTAAACATAGGCTTCGCTCCTGTTAGAAACATCTGAAACATACCTTGTTTTCAAGAGTTATTAACTCAAATTAATGATCAATAAAATCGAACCAATTGTTCGTTTTTAACGAAGAATAAACTGAATGATTTGATATACATAGTGCGATATATAATGGTGACAGGAGAAAAATATGAAAATTGTCTTCATTCTACTCGCACTCGCCTTGGGTCTTGGTTGCTCTTCAATCGATTCTCACTCCGACAACTCCAACCGTCAGAGCCACTACCATGATTCGATCAATCCTAGAGGCAGATAAGAGTCGGATTTAACTCATCAAAACGAAAAGACTCGAGCTTTCGAGCCTTGAAGCCGATAAGCAGGCACTAAGGAGTCTTTCATGAAGTCATTATTTCTACTGGCAGCACTTATTCTTTCGGCTGCTTCTATTAATCTTTATGCACAAGATCCTTCAAATCCTCTCTCTCTTACTGGGTTTTCTGAAAAGAAAGATCTAGATCTGGAAAGTGATACTTTTAACTTTCGCGATGAAAAGACTTATAAATTTTCAAAAGCTAAATTCAAATCGAAGGTTGAGGCTGAGGAATTCTGTAAAAAGAAACAAATGCAATTAGCTGATGATGTTTCCATTCTTGTTGTAGCGATGGCTGGTGGAACACAAAATAAAAAAATCAAGGAAGCCATTCTTTTTGATTTAAAACTTGAAGGCCAAAAAATTTCAGGCGTGGTTGGTTGGTCACAAGGTGAAAAAAGTGATCTTTTTCTCATGAGAGATGGATCTGGTACTGATTCAAATATTGTAAGCTATGATGAGTTTGAATCTCTACATAAGAAGGCAGAAAAGCCACTCCAAGGTCTCAGTGCAGTTTGTACCCTTGACATTAAAGGCAATGGCGCAGTGGTTGACGATGGAAGAAGTGAGAGACAAGACAAAGGCTCACCTTCTACGACTCAACCGAAGAAAGAAACATCGGCCAGTCAGCGTTGAACTAAGACACAGGCATTCATTTCGCACCGGACGCCGTAGCGTCTGGTGTCAGGAAAGTTCTCACATTCCATTTTTTCCTCGCGCTTCTTAAACTCATTTTCAACATAGTGAGAGTATTTCACGTTAAAAGCCTTCACCTTCCCACACTTTGATCGGTAGAGAGTACATTCGGTATCTTCCTTGCAAAAAGGAATATCAGTGTCTTCAGTTGGAACAGGTGAAGAGCAACCAAAAATGAATAGAAGTAGAATGATAAACTTCATTTTATTCTCCATCGAACTTGGCGGGCATTTTCATCAGCTCACTTATTAACTGATCAGGGGCATAACCTTTATACAAGACCATATACATGCCAATGAATATTTTTGAACGTATGTCATATCTCTGAGCAAGCTCATACGCTGCTTTTGTCGTTTTATACCCTTCAACCACAGAGCGTGTGGCCTTAATAATTTCTTCCGGCTTTCTTCCCTTAGCAACCTCAATACCAAATTGCTTATTCCTAGAGAGCTCTCCTGTGGAAGTGAGAATCAAATCCCCCATTCCTGAGTAACCATAAAAAGTTTCTGGTCTGGCGTTAAATACCACGCCAAATCTGAGCATTTCGACAATGCCTCGAGTAATCATCGCCGCTCTGGTATTATGGTTATAACCCAAGCCTTCAATGATACCACCAGCAATAGCTAAGACGTTTTTAAGCGCGCCCCCTAACAGCACACCCTTGATGTCATAAGTGGGAAAACACTTAAAGAAATCGGTTTGTAGCATTTCGCTGGCCTTAAGAAGTGTGACTCGAGAACGTCCGGCAAGGCTCACAAGAGTGATCTGTTTGTCCAAAATTTCTTTGGCAAACGAGGGACCTGAGAGATAGGTCAACTGATCTTCATAATCAGCGAGATAGTCTTTGAACATATCATCAGGAAGCTCAAGTGTTTCGGTATCAATCCCTTTAGCGAGAGAAACAAAAGGAATACCCTTTTTCAAAAAACTTTTCACTTCATCAGCGTTCTCTCTGAAAAATGGTCGAATCGCACTTGTCGGGAGACCAGAAACGACTAATTCAACTTCACCTTCTATTAAACTTTTTAGTTCTTCCCAACTGAGGGCCGGAACAATTTCTGAAGGAATTTGTTGGCCAGGAAGATAGGTGTGATTTTCTCCGCGTTTAATTTCTTCATAGATATCATTTGATCGAACTTTAATAATGACTCGTTTAAAATTTTGAGCGAGAACAAATGCAATGGATGTACCAAAGGCTCCGGCCCCTAAAACGATTGCTGTTTGATATTGCTTCATAAACTAAGTACACCTGGTATTTCTGAGATTAATTTATAAATTTCTAAAACTTCATCTGTTGTATTAACCAATTTTCTAGCATTAATACTCACATAAGTTCCCTTTCCAGACTCTTTCACAGTGATTTCGTGCCCAACTAAAAGCGCCACTACTTGATCATGTGCCTCAGCTTTTACAATGAATTTCCATACATAATAGTCCGGCCAATTGTGAGTTTTATCAATTAATTCACGGAATTTCTCATGGTTAGCGTCACTCATAAACAGGCTTCTCCTCAAGCTGTTAGCGGGCCTAAAATTCATGCCCCATCTGACCGACAAAGAAACTACCAGTTCCAAGAAGGATCAAATATGCACGGATGGCGCGGATACATAATGATTGTAGCATTGCTCTTTTCGAGTGTCCTATTAGCTGCAGAAAATCCCTTAGAACTCACCCACATTCGCTTATCACCTGAGTTCATTGCTAAGATGCAATCCCAGAATCAGTTAAAAGCAATGGGTCTTAAAGCAGCTCCTGTGGCCGATCCCGTTCATGAACTGATTCCCTTTCTCTTTGATCAGGAAATAGCTCAATCCAACACAGCCCATAAAGAAAACAATTTGCACTTGAACACTAAAAGCTCTACTCCCACAGATGGCCAAGAGTCACTACTCTTCGGTCAAATTCGAACTTGGCTCGATGCACGCTACCAGGGCATAGGCCAAGGTGAAGCGGACCGCGTGAACATGTTTAACAATCAATTTAATCTTGGTGTCCAAAATTTTTCGGGCTTCAGTTGGCAGAAACCTTTTGGTGGATTCGGGCTTTATGTGGATCGCCAAATCTCGCCTGATCTCTTTGATCAAAGCCGCTGGATCGTCATGGACACTTTTACAGTGGTCATTGAAGCCACCACATTCCTCGGAAAAATGTCTGAAGCCGGGGCCGTAAGCATGTCGGCCAGTGAGATAGCCGCATTTGCGGGAATAAATTTTAAGCGTGTTTATACGACCTATCACTTCGCTCCAAGCTTTAGTGAAGCGCTTATAGCTGATTTCAGATATCTCTTTCTTCCATTTCTTGCCCACACTCCTCAAGGTGCCTTGGCACTAGATGAGGGGAAGATCTTAAAGCGTGAAGACACCTGGAGTGTTGGAGCTGGTGGTTTAATTGAAAGTCCTCCATGGTACGGTCTCTCGTTTTCAGCAGGCGCACTTGTTGATCTCACAAACACTTCGACCCTCATTCTTCAAAGCATAAAATCAGGAGATACTAATATTCCTGGTGAATTCCTAAGGGTTTCACATAAGTCAGCGCAGAAAAAAAGTGCTGGTGTATCAGCTGCTCTGCAGTTGGATTTTTTTAAAATTATTAAGTTTACTCTTTTAAGCTACGATCTCACATTTGAAGCAGAAAAGAACAAAGAGTTCCAACTCAGCTTTAAAGAAAATAACAAAATGGCTTTAAGTGATGGGTCAGAAACCTCTCAAGAGTTCAGCTCTCTGTTAAGAAAGAACGCTCCTGAAATTCGATTCCTTGAACCCTATGTTTTAAGTCTTAATGAAGGTGAAAACTCAGCGACAAATTCTAGGGCCATGCTCCTTCTTTGGGGAAATCTTAAGAAGTCTTCAATGGAGCAAGTCAGAGTTATCAAGGATCAAGTCGTTAAAACTTTCTTTAGAAGCTATAGTGAATCCATTCGCTTGGTGCAAAATTTTTGGAGCAGACTTTTTTCAAGTTTTATCTTTAGGATTTTTCAATTTAATACGGGTGTAAGAAACGATGCCGCTTTCACTAGAAAAATAAGTATTGAATATGAAGCGACTCTCGCTCAATCTCCAGATCCTGACAAAATGACAATAGAGAATCATGAACAATTCTCAATGACCGTGGGACTCTCTTATGAAGCCGCGAGAACAGATCGTTGGGTGGATCGCTCTTATAAAAAAGATGCAGAGAACTACATCGATCGCTATACTACGCTGCCTGCCGACTTAAAAACTCTTGTACGCAATGGCGATCTGAAAGGGCCGCTGCTTGTCACAACGAATGTGCGGGTGATGGGAGATGGATTGGTTTATTTTAACAATCTCACCGAAGCTCAAGTCAGTCAGGAATTTAATCAACTCTGTAATCAGAAATCCTCTTGTGTAAAAAAACTTCTAGAACCCTACCAGAAATACAAAAGCATTTTGACTGGAACTGGACGCTACGAGCTAGCACAACTCAAAAAAATGATGGCAGGAATACTAAAAGAAATTGATGATCTTGCTACATTCCAAGTATTGTTTGGTGAAAATGCGTTTGTGAATGGTTCATTCTACGCGACATCTAAAGTCGGAATGCCCTATTCTACACAGTACACTCTAGGTCAGTTTAGAGGCTTAGGAGTGATTGATAATTACAAACGTTTAAATGGCACAAGACAGCCTGCATCCATTTGGAGTGAGTGAGAATGCCATTGAGTGAAGCAAAACAAAGACTAAAAGAGGGCGATGTTGTCGCCATCCCAACAGAGACCGTTTACGGTTTAGCCGCTGATATAGAAAATGAAAAGGGCATTAAAAGAGTCTTTGAAGTCAAAGAGAGACCATTCTTTGATCCCTTGATCGTTCATGTCGATAGCATCGAAAAAGCCAAGTCACTTACGACTGATTGGACTGAGATTCATGCGGCATTAGCGCTTAAATGCTGGCCCGGGCCACTAACCTTAATTGCTCCAAAAATTCATACACTGAATCCACTGATCACTTCGGGATTAACGGATGTAGGTCTTCGCTGTCCTCGCCATCAACTCACCTTAGAACTTCTTAAAGACTTTCATGGTCTGGCGGCCCCGAGTGCTAATAAATTTGGAAAGACTTCACCCACAAGTGCTGAACACGTCAGAGCAGAGTTTGGAGACTCGGTTCTCATTTTAGATGGTGGCCCGTGTGACGTGGGAATTGAATCCACAGTCGCCGCCGTCACACGTGCTGGCTCACGCTGGAAATTAGTTGTCTATCGTCCTGGATTTTATACCGCGGCCACTCTTCATGACATCTTAGAAGACCAAGGTCTTCCAACAGAGACAGGTTATGCTGAGAGTCCGGTCGCTCCTGGACAGCTTGAACACCATTATATGCCTTCAATTCCAGTTATCGTGGGAGAGAAAATCCCGCAAGAAGAAGTCATCGAAAGCTCACAGAAGAAGCTCAAGAAAACGTTTTCAAAAATTGCTCATTTAGAGTTAGGAAACGATCCTGTCCTCGAAGCTAGAATGTTTTATCAGCAATTAAGAGATCTATCCCCAGGGCATGACGCAATTTTGGTTATGGTCAATGAGAAGCAGAGAAAAGATGAAAACTGGAGGGCCTTAATGAACAGACTCTATAAAGCCGCTAGTTTTCGAGCTTAGTGAATAAATCTAAACCAGCCCATCTTTAACGCCGCATAAAGCACCATTGTGAAAGCGATAACAAGCAAACAAAAATTTCTCAAATTTTGAACAAGCTTCACATAAGCATCTTGAGTTAAGTCACCCTTGGCACCATGCTGATCAAGAATAGCAATCACTCTTTCAATATTTCCATCGACAACTAATTGTATATCTCCACTGTTGGTAAAGACTGCGAGAGTGCTTTTAGGGGCTAAAAGTTTATATTGTTTGATGTCTTCGTATTTGTGCCAAGAATTTAAAAAAGGAATACCTTTATTAAAGCGATAGCCTTTTTCATAAAAGCGCACACCACGAATAAAAGCATAATAAAGAAATGGAGGTAAGCTCAGGGTCGAGAGCCATATAAACTCAGCCGGATATTTCAAATGGAAGCGGGCCACATCTAAAAGCCTGAAAGCACCAGCAGACAGAAATTTATCTTCTTGAAAAGTTCCTAAATAGAGATCATGAAAAAAGAAAGCCACTAATCCTAGAAGGACCAAGCGCAAGGGAGCAATCATTGAAGTGCGATAAATCTTTTTCCCTGTTTCAATTTTCATAGTTTTATATCTTCAAGAACTGGGTGAATGTTTTGAGCATAACGAAGCATATCTATCACTTCCCTTGCGCACCCTTCACCACTTTTGCGAGATGTAATATAATCTACCATCTCCAGGACTTCAGGTCCTGCACTTGGAACTGTCGCAGAAAATCCTGAAGCTTTAAGAAGGGGGATATCAAAGAGCTCATCTCCCATATATAGAATTTCATCGGCCTTAACATTGTACTTTTGCATCACATCCTTAAAAGCGCCGACCTTATCCTCATTTCCCATATAACAGAAATCAAGACCAAGCTGTTCCGTGCGTTTTTGGACACTCACTGAATTTCCACCAGTGATGACACCGACTTTAAGTCCAGCATTCATTAGAAGCTTCATTCCATAGCCATCATAAACACAAAACGAGCGGTTAAATCCAACCTCTTCTCCGTCATAATGAACTTTAGCGTCTGTGAGAATTCCATCTAAATCAAAACAAGCCACTTTTATGTTTTTAAGTTTTGACTCATGCTTTTTGGCCAGTGCTTTAAAATCAATCATCCTACAACCTCTTTAATCGCTAAAAGTTTCTCTACAATAGCTTTCACTTGTTCAAGTGGAAGAGCTGTGGCGGCATCAGAGAGTGCTTTCGTGGGATCAGGGTGAGTTTCCATAAAAATACCATCAGCGCCTGCTGCTACAGCGGCCTTGGCCAAAGTCAGGATCTGTTCGCGCTTTCCACCTGTTGCCGTGCCAAGACCTCCAGGGCGTTGAACACAGTGAGTGGCATCATGAACAGTACGAACTCCAAATGACTTCATGATTTGAAAAGAGGCCATATCAACAACGAGATTGTTGTAACCAAATGAACTTCCACGTTCTGTGAGAAGAATATGATCCTTATTCATTCCCGCTGAGACGGCTTTATCAACTATGTTTTTAGTTTCCTCTGGAGAGAGAAATTGACCCTTCTTCACTTTAAGGTCGCGTTTAAATTTCACACAGGCCAGAGAGCCGGCGTGAATCATATCAGTTTGACGGCACAAAAAGGCTGGCACTTGAAGTACGTTCACAACAGATGCCACGGCCTCAGCTTGATCAGGCAGATGAAAATCAGTGATCGTCGGAATTTTAAATGTCTGACTGACTTCTTGTAGAATCTTTAAACCTTCATCCAAACCTGGCCCTCTATAAGAGGTGAAGGCAGAACGATTGGCCTTATCAAAACTACCTTTAAAATGCAGATTTATTTTGCTCTTAAAAGGGTCAAGATCTTTAACGAGTCTCTCGGCAATGGTCATGGCGAGATCGCGGCTCTCAAGTACACAGGGGCCGATAAAAAAATCCATTTTCATGCTTTCTTTCCTTCTTTCTGTACAATCGCGGCTTTCATGAAGCTCGCAAATAATGGATGCGCGGCTACAGGGCGTGATTTAAATTCTGGGTGATACTGGCAAGCGATGAAGAAAGGATGATCCTTAATTTCAATCAACTCAACCAAATTAAGTTGTTTATTTGTTCCGGAAATGGTCATTCCGGCTTTTTTGAGTTGCTCTACATATTCATTATTCACTTCTAAACGATGACGATGTCTCTCTGAAATAGTGAGAGAGCCATAGATCTTATGAGCAAGACTTCCCTCTACGATGTTGCAATCATAAGCCCCAAGTCTCATCGTTCCACCCTTTTGAGCGTCGCGCTGACCAGACATGTAGTGAATAACAAAATCACCTGACTCAGAGAACTCCATAGACGTGGCACTCTTGATACCGGCTTTATGGCGAGCAAACTCAATCATCGCAAGCTGCAGGCCAAGACAAATGCCAAAGAATGGGATTTTCTTCTCACGCGCGTATTGGATGGCAAGGATCTTACCTTCTGTTCCCCGGGCCCCGAATCCACCCGGAACTAAAATCGCATGAACTGAATCAAGAATTTTTAAATCTTTGGTTTTCTCTAACTCTTCAGCATCAATATAAACTGGCTTGAGTTTTGTTTGAGTCCCAATCGCTGCATGCGTGAGCGCTTCATCCAAAGATTTATAACTTTCAATTAAATCGGTGTATTTGCCTACAATCCCAATCTCTACTTCATGAATTGGATTTGTCGCGTTGTAGACGACTTGCTCTAATTCTTTCATGTTCGGCTGAGGGGACCAAATATTAAGAATTTCTGTGATCCTCTCATCAAGTCCTTGTTTATGGAATTCAAGAGGGACTTTATAAATCAAATCTAAATCGATCGATTGGAAGACATTCTTTTTTGAAACGTTACAGAAGAGAGAGATTTTATCCAATATATCCTGATCAATCGGGCGATCTGAGCGGCAGATGATCATGTGAGGGAATAAACCAATGCCACGAAGCTCTTTTACAGAGTGCTGGGCAGGTTTAGATTTTAACTCTCCAGCCGCAGCAATATAAGGCACAAGAACTAAATGAATAAAGAGGACGTTCTCAGTTCCTACATCATGAGCGAATTGGCGAATGGATTCGAGATAAGGAAGAGATTCAATATCACCCACTGTCCCACCGATCTCTCCAATCAAAAGATCGCACTCTTCGGCCGCAAGTAGTATCCTGCGCTTAATCTCATTGGTGATATGCGGAACCACCTGAACGGTTTTTCCAAGATATTTTCCTTCACGTTCATTCTCAATCACTTGAAGATAAACTTGTCCGGTCGTGAAATTATTTTTTCTGGAAAGTGTGAGGCTTGTGAATCTCTCGTAATGACCAAGATCCAAATCTGTCTCAGCTCCATCATCAGTGACAAAAACTTCGCCATGCTGAGTAGGGCTCATCGTTCCTGGATCAACGTTGATATAGGGATCCATCTTTAAAAGATTGACTCTAAAACCACGTCTCTCAATGAGGGCCGCAATAGAAGCAGCTGCTAACCCTTTACCAAGAGAGCTCGTCACTCCACCCGTTACAAAGATATATTTCTTACTGTGCTTGCTCACTTAAGGCCTCCTCAACTTTCTTTATATCTTCAGGGCTATCGACACCAATTAATTTTTGATTTGTTGGAAGTGCGCCGTAAGTTAAGCCATTCTCCATACCGCGCAGCTGTTCTAACTTTTCTAATTGCTCAAGCGGTGAGGCCGGAAGTCTCACAAACTTTAAAAGCGCTTCGACCTTATAACAATAAACTCCAATGTGTTGATACCAAGGAGCCTCAGCTCCATCGCGCTCAAAGGGGACGCTAGCGCGGGAGAAATAACTGCATCGTCCGCCTACTCCCATCACCGCTTTTACAACATTAGGATTCGTCCAGTCGCTCTCGCTTCTTTTGCGAGGACGAACGAGTGTGGTGACATCAAAGGCTGATTTTTGATGATATTTCACGAGATCGTTTAAAATTTCGCCTTTGAGAAGTGGCTCATCACCTTGAACGTTCACGACAAATTCACAATCTGTAGACTTGAGAAATCTTTGATAGGCCAGGGCGATTCTCTCAGAGCCAGAGGGCACATCATCGTCAACCCGTAAAACCTTGCCACCAAATGCATTCACAGCTTGTTCTATACGCTCATCATCAGTCACAACATAACAAACAAAGCCTGATTTTAAGGATTGGTTATAAACCCTCTCAATCATCGAGATTCCTGCAATGGGTGCAAGAGGCTTTCCCGGAAATCGAGTGGATTGAAAGCGGGCCGGAATCAGGACAACGGCAGACTGCATAAGACCTCAAGAGTTGGACACTTCAATATAGGCCTTCAAAAAGCTAACAGACAACCATTTACCGGTTGCACTTTAGTGGACACCACACGTTATAATAGAAGAATGAAACGATTTATCGTCACATTATTGACTCTTTCTTTTTGCGTGGTCGCCCTGGCTCAGCAAAATAGCGTTGTTAAGGACATCATCACTGATCCCAATCTCTCGCTTCGCTGCAAAGAATTAATGCAAGACCGCACTGATAAAATAAAAGTTCGTCAAAAACTCAGCAGCCTTCTTCAGCGTAACCAAAAAGTATTGAAGGAAACTCCTGAAATGCGAAAGATTATGCGCAAGCGCCTTGAGGCGAATCAAATCACTGTGAGAAACGAACTTTATCTGGCGACACTTCAAGTTCAAAGCATGGAAGAATCCATCATTCGATCAGGCTGCCCTGGAATAAATCTCTAAAAGCGTCAGAAAACTTACACTTTACCTACCGCCCCCCTTCACTGTTAAGATCACTTTGACACACACAACCACATACGTGGGAGAGACATTTGGTATCCTGGCGCCTCATCGCCTTATTGGCCTTGATGCTGCTTGCGACGATGGTTCACGCTCAAGATGATCTTGAACCAGAAGCCGTTCCAGGGGACACAGCTATTTCAGAGGAGGCCCCCCCTCCTCTGCCTGATTCTGTTCCCGAAGCAGCCCCTCAAACTACACCTGTATCCATCAATGGACGCTCGCGCCCCCTTGAGCAAGAGCGTGATCTTGGACGTGTGATCGAATTGCGTTCTGCTATTGAAGAGAGTTTGCGCCGAAATCCTTTCGAGCAAGTAAGAACAAACACAAACGCCAGCATCGATCTTCTTAAGCAAGATTTAGTTGAAAGTTTTTGGATGCCTAATCTCTCCTTAGAACTAAATGCGGCTAACCAAAGATACGATCGTTTTTATAGCTCTCAAAGCCAAACCACAGGCCTTGGCTCTCAAGTGGCCCCGGGTGGAAATTTTGGCCTGACCATTAAAGATTATACGGTCTTCAATTGGGGCCGCGATTATTTAAACTATTTAAATAGTAAACAGATCTTGAATCGAGAAACTCAACGCTTAACTGAAGCGCGCCGTAAGCTGCGTTTCGGAACGATTGCTCAATTTTTCTCTCTCGTTCGGGCCAAAGAAATTGTAAAAATTAAGCGCGAACAACTTCGCCAGGCTTCATTCATTCATCGCCTCGCTCGTGAAAAACTGCAATTGAGAAAAATTCCGGCGATGGAGTATTACCAAACGCGAAGTGAATTCTTACGTGCCCAAACAGAGTATCAACAATCACTTTATGATGTGGGCCAAGAAGAAGAGCGCATGGCCAACTATTTGGGTGATGATTACCACCCAAGCTATCGCACTGTGGAGCAACTTAAATTCACAAGTCTGACTTCGACGGCCGAAGAAGCTTTACGCCAATCCGTTGAAACGGCTCCAAGTTTAAGAGATGCGAAAGTCGCTTACGAGACAGCTCAGCGAAGTTACGAGAAAACTCTCAAGGATAATCTTCCTCTACCAAAATTCACCGTAGGCGTCGGAACCTACCAGCAACAGTTTGGACCAAACGGTAACACCTGGAATCGCTCCACCCCGACTGGCCGAAATGTTGAAATGGTAGCTGCTGTGAATATGACTTGGACACTTATTGGCGAGGGGGGATTATTTAATTCACGCGTCAACAAACGTGCCTATCTCGATAAGAGAATTGCAGAGATTCAATATTTTAACTCTAAGCGAGCCATCGATGTAAAAATCCGCACTCTTATTCGCACTGTTCGCTACCTGGAGCAAAAGGTTACAATTGCGGAGTACCAAGACAAGAATGCACGCTCAAATTTTGATACTACGCTTGATAACTATACGGCCGGAAGAACCAGCTTTCCCCAAATTAAGCTCTCTCTAGATAACTGGGTCATTTCAAAAATTAATAGTGAAAACGTAAAGCTTGATCACCTCGTCAAAAAACTTGAGCTCGCTGAAACTGTGGGTATAGATGATCTCCCAGGTGATAACTTTGAAACATTGGCGGTGAGATAATGAAATACTTATTACTCACTCTCCTGATTTCACTCCCCGTCTTTTCAGCTTACGAGAATCCCGATGAAGCTTTTGAGCTCTCACCAGATGAGCTTGATCCTTCAGGTGAAGACATTCAAAAGCGCAGAAAAGAAAAATATACATGGGATGAAAGCCTCATTTACGCCTATAACTCAGATCTTGGTATTAGTGATCAGCGTCGCTACACCGGAAGTGATCGCAATAAGCTCTCCGCTTCTATTCATCTCAACGGTGAATATGAGTATTTAAAAAAACTCACAGGTCTTGAAGTCACTTGGCTCAGGCGCTCAGATGCTTGGCATAAGCTATGGTGGGGAGCGACCTACCGCCGTTCGGCGACCAAATGGGATGTGATCACTCAAAATCGCTCAACTGGTGGCGAAGCAGCCTTCCAGCGCCCTAATGATTCAAATCAAACGATTAACACTATGGGCCTTGGTTTTGGCTACCGCTTCAAATTCTTCCTCGATTTTCTTAAGACTGAAAATGTCTTTGAATCCGTTCAAGCCTTTGCGACTTATAACACTCTAGCTGAGGGATTTACCGGTGACAGCTATAGAGGTTACGGGATGACAGCGGATTATGGAATTCATAAGCGCACCAGGACAAGTTTCTTCTATGGTGGTAAGTTCACGTACAACATTTCTTGGGTCGAAGGACCCCAGAGTAATCGAAATCTCTCTCTAGGCTGGTATACCTTTGCCTTAGAACTAGGATTCTTCTACTAATGGTACCTCGCTACGAACAACAAGATATGACGGCCGTTTGGAGTGAAGAGGCAAAGTTTTCAAACTTTCTTAAGGTCGAGATCGCTCTTCTAGAAAGTTTGGAGAAAATTAATGTCGCCCCCAAAGGTGTGGCCCAGGCCATTCAATCAAAAGCCAAAATAAATCCCGCTCGCATCAATGAAATTGAAGCGACAACACATCATGATGTGATTGCGTTTTGTACCAGCATTACTGAAAATCTAGACCCCTCTGAAGCCAAGTGGTTTCATTTCGGCTGTACATCTTCAGATATCATCGATACGGCCCTCTCTCTACAATTAAAAGATGCGATCAACTTGATTCTTCCAACTTATAAAAAAGTTTTGCATCAATTGAGACAGACGGCCGAGAAACATAAAAATCTTCTCACCATTGGTCGCTCTCATGGCATGTATGCAGAGCCCATGAGTTTTGGTCAAAAGTTTCTATCCGCTTACACCGAAATGAGCCGCCGTTTTAGTGAACTTGAAGACTTCTCGAAAAACGAAATCACAGGCAAAATGTCCGGAGCAGTGGGCAACTACACCATTCTCTCCCCAGCGCTTGAAGCTGATGTGTTAAAACGTGTGGGATTAAGTTGTGAGCCAGTCTCGACCCAAATCGTTCCTCGTGATCGTCTGGCTAAATTTGTCTCGCTGGCCGCTCTTTTTGCTTCAGCTCTAGAGAGATTTGAAATTGAAATTCGTCATCTTCACCGCTCTGATGTGAATGAACTTTATGAGGGCTTTGCGCCTGGTCAGAAAGGTTCATCGACCATGCCTCATAAGAAGAATCCCATTGCAGCCGAGAATCTCTCAGGGATTGCTCGCTTGATGCGTGGCTATCTTTCTGTCGCTCATGAAAATGTTCTACTCTGGCACGAAAGAGATATTTCTCACTCCAGTGCTGAAAGATTATATCTCCCCGATCTCTGTGGTCTTTGGCTCTATTCATTAAGAAGACTTTCAAAACAACTTGATATGCTTCACATTAATGAAGAAGTTGTGAAAGCGAAGGCTCAGTCGGCTTATCAGTCTCTTTCTAGTTTTTATCTTCACTCTCTTCTTCCAGAATGGAAGGGTCATCGTGAAGAGCTCTATACATTGATCCAAAAAGCCGCTTTTGAAGCGACTGATGCCAAAAGTTTTCAGGCTTCTGTCGAGAAGCACACAAATTTAAAACTTCCATCTCAAGTGACCCTTGAGAGTGTGTATTTAAAAGCTGTGGATGAAACTTTCAAGCGGGTTGATGCGACTTACCCGCTTCCAGTTATTTGATTTCAGAAATGACGTAGTCCTGGCCCTGAAATAGAGTCGCTTCTTTCTTGATATATTCGCGAGCAGCAGCGGTCGTCTCAAAAAGACCTAAAGAGACTCGATACCAAGTCCCTTTTTCTGCAATGATGACTTCATTGATAATGGGATTATAGCCTCTCACAGTAAAGCCCTCTGCAAACTGCTTGGCTTCATCCATTGAGTTATAGCTTCCAAGTTGGATTGTATATTTTCCGGTCTGTTCAGTCGCAGTTGTTACTTCTGAAGCCTTTACTGCTGGCTTTGTGACAGGTACTGCTGCAGTAGCAGTAGTAGCCTCTTCAGTCTTTGGCTTCTCGCCCTCTTCATTACTGAAACCCTGCTGAAGTTCTTGATTGAGGCGATTCTTTGAATCTTCCATCATTTTATCAAGCTTCTCTTCATCATTCATCTTCGGCATATCGCCAGTCGAGTCTGCATCTTCTTCAACCGAAGATTTCATCTCCACCACTTTAGTATCTGCACTTGTGATGTCCGCTTTTTCAAGCGCAAGCTTCTTCCCCAGATTTACTCCCAAGGTAAAGCAAGTGACACTCATGATCACCACGAATACAAAAATAAGAAAAATCTCTTTCTTTTCAAAAACGAAAACCTTCGCATTATCTTCCATGTAATTATTCTAACCCCTTGACTCCATTTGGAGCAATCACTGTTTCATACCTGAATTTCCTGCTCAACCATGCCCCACTTTTGACGACAAAAATCATGCCTTCGTGGTCTATTCGCTCTGCCCCTATCAATAAAACAAAGGAGTTTTATGAACTTAGTGAAAAAGAATCAGAAAGGCCAAGCCCTCATGGAGTACGTAATCGTATCAGGACTAGTAGGAATAATGTGTCTGGTCGCAGTTAAGCAGTTCGGTGGTGTGATCAAAAAGCGAGTTGAAATGATGAAAACTGAAATTGTGAACAATATCGAAGTGAATTAAAAATGAGCATTTTGACGTCCACATTCACGACCACAGGCATGCTGATTTGTGCGCTCAGTTTCTTTGTTTTAAGTAGTCGATCTCTTTGCACCTCTCAGATTTGGCGAAAAGAAATAAGACGAGTGTCGGCCTCAATGACGAGCTCTCCTCTAACTTATTCCTGGGGCTCAGCCTGCCTTGGGCCTCAAGTTCATTGGTCATTCAGGGGTAAGCTTCATGAATAATCTTTTAAATAATCGAGGGTTCCTCGAAGCCCCTGGTTTCGTCTTACTACTACTTATGGCGATCATGATTGGTGTTCAGGCAGTTGTCTGGCAAAAAAGACTGCAAGATACAAGAGCTCACCACAAACAAGTATTGTGCTTAAAAAAAACAATTCTTCAAACCAATCAACTCATCGCAAGAGTCAATTCAGTCAACCGCATGCTCTCGGCCGGAAAAGTCTCACAGGGCATCGCCCTTTTCTTTCCCGGAACGGGTTGGCTTTTAGCTTTAAACTGGGAGAAAGCCAAAAAAATTCTAATGGGCTTACAAGAAGCGGCATTCCTGAACTATGAAAAGAATGCCATCCAACAACGATTGTCCGGATGTCAATTTCACCTCGAGCCCACACTCTCTCCCTATAAACACAAATTATTCTTTAGCCGAAAACTAGATGTAGCCCAGTTAAGAAAAAACAAACTCTCTTGGCGACAGGTTACGCCTCTGATGAGTTTTAATGTTTCTATGAATCTGATCTCACCCCTTGAGAGACAAGCCACATGGAGGATTGAATGAGCCAAATTCTCTTCTTTGCTTTATGGGTAAGTGCATTTAGTAGCCTTTTAGCGACACAACATTTCATTCATCAAAAGCATGTTGAAGCGATGAAGGATGACATCACGAGATTTGAAACAGAATGGAAGAAATTGGAGAGCATAAATGCAAAAGTCTAAACAGAGTCGAAAAAAACTCGCACTTAAAATATTTTTAGCGGCGCTATCCTTTAATAGCTTCTTACTTATACTCTGCTGGCCCTCAGATCCCGAGGTGAATGTCTCCCAAGCGATTCCCGAAAATCATATTGAAATTAAAATAAGCGGAGTTCTTCACACAGCATTTGAGAAAAATAAAAAAATAATACTTTCAAAGAAATCAGGAAAGCCTATTGCCACAGCGATCCTCTCAAAACTTGAGAATGAGCAAATCTTTTTATGGCTTCCTGAAAAAACATATCGAGAACACCATCAGTCTTTAATTCATGAAGAATGGTCCGTTATACCCTACATCGCAGGTATCGAAGCTATCCAAGAAAAAAAAGAAGGAAGAAATTATGAAATTGCTTATTAGTCTGCTCTTTCTACTGCCAGCTCTATGTGAGGCAAAGGTCATCGTGATGAGTTATCCGATGAATCAGCATGCACATGCTCAGCATCTAGTAGATAAAATGGAATCCGAGTTTCATATTCCACGAGAATTTATAGAAATGATTTCTAGCTCACAACCATGCATACCCAACAGACAAGAAGTGTCTTGGCATTTGTGCGTGGACTTTCACGGCGACTTACAAGAAGTCACCGTGGATCCATCATTCATTCGAGAAACTTTGAGGGTTTTCTTATGAGAAAGGAAAATTACTTAGTAGCAGCTTTCTTAGCAGCTTTAGGTGCAGCACCTTCGTGGATAGCAAACTTAGGAGTTGTTCCCTTGTTGCGATCAGCAGCTTTGCGTTTTGCGCCCATTGCGCGGTGTTTTGCTTTACGGCGTGCTTCAGTAATAGCGGTACGTGAGGCCATGAGATGCTCCTGGATGCTTAAATTAAGTCCATTGGTTGTAGCTGTCCTTCTCAGCGTTGTCAAAGAATCATGCGCTGCAACAAGCGAAGATTTAATCATTGCGAAGGGTGAACAGCGAGAAATTGGCTTGGAAAAGCTCAAAAACTACTCTGTGGGCAACAAAGATGTCCTCACGACTCGCCTCTTGGGCACAAAATTACTTATCAAGGGCCGCCAGGTTGGATTCTCTGACTTAGTCATTTGGGACAAAAATGGAAAAAAACAACTTCAGGTCTACGTCCTCTCAAAAACTAGCTTCTTAAAAACCACTCAGCTTGCAGAAACTCTCAAAGATTTAGGCCTCACCCTTAATCTCAAGGGACCTCTCATGGTGGTAGATGGTGAAGTAAAAACTCTCGAAGATTGGCGCTATCTTCAACTTTTGAAAACTCAGCACAAAGATCGAGTGGTTTTTCATGTTGAAGCCATTGCTGAATTAAAACGCCTGATTGTGACTGATGTTTACCGTGATCTGTTTGATGCTTCTATCACTCGAGTCTCATGTCGCACACGCTACCTGGATATGGAGTGCACTCATGAATCAGGAGTAAGGGGGAAAGAGATTATGGAAGCACTGAGCGCACGCTGGGGGGTGAAATTTATTTCCCGTGAATCGCGCTGGGCACGTGGGAATCTAAAACTCAAACTTAAACTCATTCAAATTGAAAGTATGAACGGCCAAGAGATCAGCTTTGGACTTTCTGCCTTAAGAGCAAAGCCTTTAGATCTCTTTGATCAAGGTTTAAAAAAATTGATTTCTGATAATCAAATCGTCTTAGCTGAAAATAATATTGATATGTCGACACTTGCAGAACCTGAGACCTTAGTGCGACTCGAAAAACCCCATGTCATCGAAGTGGGAGCGCAAATTCCCTTTCAAAATATCTCACAAGGTCAGGGCGTTGTGATGGCCCCCATAGACTGGAGATTTGCTGGTCTTAAAATCACAACACTTGTGTCAGAGAGAGATGGTCATCTGGCTTTAGACTATGAAACAGAATTCACTCGTCCAAGTAATGGAGCGATCAGTGGCTCTAAAGAAAAATCGTCTGTGATCGTTAAACCCGGCATGGTGTATAAGCTTTTTCATATTGGCTACAAAAGCTCAGGTGAGGACAGAAAACATCTTCCCGGCTTAAAGGATGTCCCACTGCTACGAGTTCTTTTCGGCTCACGAGGAAAGCAATCTACCTATAAGCGCATTGAAGGTTATTTAATCATTGAAGAGGAAAACTAATGCTCGCTCTTTTTAAAGAAAATACTGTTGAAACATTCTCACCCCCAGTTATCCCTTGGGCACGAACGCAGTGGAGAAAGTTTCTCGATAAAGGCTCTGTCCCAAGCTTGGGAATGCTAGAAGATTTTTGGCATAAAGATTTCCCTGAGACTCAAGCGATTGGTCTAGAGCAATGGGTGAAAACTCTAGAGATGGATTGGGTTTTTCAAAACATAGATCCAAACGTAAGGGAAATATTTTGTCATGGACCGAATTTTATTGAATCCGTAGGCAATATACGCAGCAAGATTTCATCTCCCCTTGATGAGGAAGATTGGGATCTTTGGGCCGAGACCTTAGCTGCTCGCATGAGACTTGAATTTAATTATACTCATCCCTGTGGAAGTGCATTTCTTCAATACAATCAATCCCAGTGGCGAGTAACACTTCTTCACTCCTCTATCTCTCCACAAGGACGCACGAAACTCTTTTTAAGACAGCTTGCGCAAGTCTCTTACCCTTTAAAAGATTATGAGATTGATTCTAATGGAGAAGAGATCTTAAAGAATTTGATTCAACAGAAAGAAAATATCCTTGTCGCAGGAGCCACAGGCTCAGGAAAGACCTCACTTCTCAGTTCATTGCTCCAGCACTTAGATCCCGAAGATCATGTGGTGATACTTGAAGACACTCAAGAGATCAGCTGCCAGTCTCCTAGGCTTACACGCATGCTCTCTTCTCGAATGACTGGAAGAAGCTTAACGGACTACCTCGCGCATGCCTTAAGATTATCGCCTGATCGAATCTTGCTTGGAGAGATGCGCTCTCATGAAGTCGTGCCTTATTTGTTGGCCATGAACACCGGACATAAAGGATTAATGAGCACACTTCATGCTTCAAGTGCAGTGGATGCCCTGCTTCGTGTGGCCCAACTTTTTGTTCTCGCAAGCGGAAACAAAGACATGAGCTACCAAGAGGTTCTAAGGTTAGTGGCCAGGAATGTGGGCTACGTGGTGTATGTAGAAAAAAGAAAAATTAAGCAAATCATCAAGGTCTATGGCTGCGATCTTGATCAGCCCATTTATGATGTGATTTGGGGAGCCTAAGCTCCCCAAAGAAATTACACGCGGGTCAGTTTCTTATAGGTCACACGACTTGGCACATCGGCTTGTGCGCCTTTTCTGCGACGAAGATCCTCATGATAGTCTGAGAAATTCCCATCAAACCAGACCACACTTGAATCACCTTCAAATGCGAGCATATGAGTGCAAATACGATCGAGGAAGTAGCGATCATGGGAAATAACCACAGCACATCCTGGAAACTCAATGAGAGCACGCTCAAGGGCCTGAAGGGTATTAACGTCAAGATCGTTGGTCGGCTCATCCAGAAGAAGAACGTTACCTTCTTCTTTTAAAACTTTTGCAAGGTGAAGACGGTTCTTCTCACCACCAGAGAGCTCTTTAATACGTTTTGAATGGTCGTCACCAGAAAAATTAAATTTCCCAAGATAAGCTCTTACGTTCATCTCTCGGCCAGCAAGTTTCACAATCTCTGCGCCACCGCTCACCTCTTGAAGAACAGTCTTATCCGAATCCATCTCACGGCCTTGATCGACGTAAGAAATTTTTGCGGTATCTCCGACTTTAAATGTTCCTGCATCAGGTTTTAGTTGATCAGTGATCATTTTAAAGAGTGTTGTCTTACCAGCTCCGTTGGGACCAATGATGCCTACGATTCCGCCTGGAGGAAGCTTGAATGAAAGATTCTCATAAAGAACTTTATCGCCAAAGGCTTTCGAGATGCCATTGGCCTCAATCACGATATCACCTAAACGAGGGCCTGGTGGGATATAGAGATCTGTTGTCTCGTTGCGCTTTTCAGTTTTTGAATCAGCTAACATTTTATCGTAGTTAGCGATACGCGCTTTCGACTTTGCATGACGAGCTTTTGGACTTGAGCGGATCCACTCCAACTCTTCGGCCATCGCCTTAGCGCGTTTTGATTCTGTTTTCTCTTCTTTGGCCAGACGATTTGTTTTTTGTTCTAACCATGAAGAGTAATTACCCTGGTAAGGAATTCCATGACCGCGATCAAGTTCAAGAATCCAACCAGCAACATTATCCAAGAAGTAGCGATCATGTGTGACCGCAATAATTGTTCCCTTATAAGACTGAAGATGGCGCTCAAGCCAGAAGACAGACTCTGCATCTAAATGGTTGGTAGGCTCATCTAAGAGAAGAACATCTGGCTCCTGAAGGAGTAGACGACAAAGGGCCACGCGACGCTTTTCACCACCAGAGAGTACTCCACATTTTTGATCAGACGGTGGACAGCGAAGAGCTTCCATCGCAAGTTCAAGTCTTGAATCAAGATCCCAGGCATTCGCAGCATCCATTTTATCTTGAAGCTGAGACTGCTCATCAAGGAGCTTATTCATCTCATCATCGCTCATGGTCTCGCCGAGCTTATTGTTCACTTCTTCATAACGATTCACGATATCGACGATGGCCTGAAGACCTTGCTGAACAACTTCACGCACCGTGAGTTCTGGATCAAGCTGTGGCTCTTGCTCAAGCATGCCGTAAGTGATGCCTTTTGAGCGATTAAGTTCACCGATAAAATCTTTATCAGTGCCAGCAATAATTTTTAAAAGTGAAGACTTACCCGCACCGTTAAGACCCAAGACACCAATCTTAGCGCCATAATAAAATGAGATCGAAATATCGCGCAGGACTTGTTTTTTGTTAGGATAAACTTTTCCAGCTTTATAGAGGGAAAAGATAATTTCTTTATCTGACATAGAACCACCTTTTGAAGAGTGGCCCACCTTAGCAAAAGAAGCTTAATTAGACTAGTTTGACTTCAAAAGCTCAAATACCAGCCCTAAAAGGAAGAGAAAATAAGCCCCTGCAAAGAAAACCAAAAGAAAAACCAGCTTTATTGCTTCACCCCATTTCACTAATTGTGTCAAAGACTCCTCACGTAAAAACCAAGTTTCCTGCAATAGGATTTGCGCTTCCCTACCTAGGGCCCCTCCTTGTTTTTGAAAAATTTGGGCCATTTTAAGCACACGCTCAACAAGAATTTTTGTGATCTTTGTCTGAACTAAATTTTCAAGTTTCGCTTCGCTCAGGACTTGAGCTGTAGCAATCCCAGCACCACTTAAAGAGCGCAAAACATAGAGGCTCTCCAACAACTCACTAAATCCCTTAAGACGCATTCTCGCACTTGAGCTCAAAGCCCAAGGGAAGAACACAAGCCCCATGATTTGAAGAACGATCATTCCTAAATAAATGGTGAATGGAAGTTGAATCTCAATTGAGCCTGAGGTGATAAAAACAAAACTCCATGTGATCAAAATAAAAATTAAAAACTGAGCGTAGGCACTCTGATTGACCGCTCGCCAACGTTTCTCAAATGCCCTCTCTTTGGCCAGACCATCACGCCACTCCCAAAGAAGATCCCTTGGAAAACTGCCAAATGTGCGTGCATGCCTCAGACCAGCTTCGGCTAGGCGTGAGAAGAATTTAAATTCAGGAATTTCTCCTAATTCTGAAAGTGACCCACCAGTTGTGGACATGAGCTGCCATTTTTGAAGCCATAGGTTGAGCTGATCTGCTGAATTGCTGCGCTTAACCTTAAAATTTAGACTCTCATTAAGCCATAAGCTCGCGATCACCCATGAGCCTGCTGCGAGGAGAATTAAACAAAAAATGATCGTCATGAGAGGGCCTCGTTTCATTGACTTTGCGCATGTAGTCGCATAAAAAGAACCATGCAATTTGATCAACTTCACACCCCTGCAAATGAGTCGTCACCCAGGACGAATCCACTTGAGAGATTTCTTTCAAATTTGAAACGCACACATTCTGAAAAGACGATTGCTCTTCATCAGAAGAGACTTCAATATTTAGCGCAGAATTTTGATCCCTTTCAAAATCAGATCGACGAAGAATCAAA
>JAIEMA010000046.1 GCA_019752535.1 Bacteriovoracaceae bacterium | reverse complement strand
TCCTGTGCGGCCAGAGTGCATACCAGAACGCCAGGGGAAGTGTTCCCACTAATATGACATATAAAAAACTTCTCCATGGCTCTCGCATTCAGACTCCCAATATAATGTTTTAACCTCCTGTTACACTCTGTGGAAGCACGCATTTAGAGAGTTAATATTTGTAAGGAAAAATGACACCACCAGGGTCAAAACGATACTATTTTGAACACATCTTAAACAACAAGGACGCCTAAGAGGACTTGAGATAAGCTCATCGAATGGATATTCCACAATCAAAATGGGCACGTGGCTCAAAGCTTCTTAAGATGGCATCAAAAATGGCCGCCCAAGAAATTGGACATCGCCTTCCAGGGGCCATGGATCAGGCCAAAAAACTTGCCGCCCGCATAGAACAAACGCGTTTATTAGTTGAGACACTCTCTCAAATGAAGGGCGCTGCTATGAAAGCAGGACAGCTTTTAGGTCTTGAGGCCGGGGAATACCTTCCTCCTGAGGTGGTGGAAATTCTCTCTAAACTTCAATCTTCAGGAAGCTCCCTTTCAATTGAAAAAATTGAAGAGATTCTTAAAAGCGAACTGAAAGAGAAGTATTCATCACTTCAACACGTTTCTCAAACCTCAGTTGCTTCGGCGAGTATTGGACAGGTTCACACGGCCCAATATAACGATCGCACGATCGCTCTTAAAGTTCAGTTCCCGGGCATCTCACAAACAATTGATTCTGACGTTGCGATGCTAGAATCTCTAGTGACGAAACTGCAATTTTTTACTGATAAAAAGATTGAGCTCTCTCCACTCTTTGAAGAAATTCGAAATACTTTGCATCAAGAAGCCGACTATACAGCAGAGCTTGATTTCATGGAGCAATATTCGAAGAATTTTAAGAATAAAAATGGATTCGTCATTCCATCACCGATTAGAGAGATTTCAACAAATAAAGTCTTGGCCATGGACTATATCAAAGCTCAGTCTCTCAAAGACTGGACATTGACGGCAAGTAAAGAAGATAAGCAGTTTATCGGAACGCAAATGATGGAACTCTTTCTTCATGAGTATCTTGAATGCGGTCTAGTACAGACAGATCCGAATTGGGGAAATTTCCTAGTCACCGATAAATGTGAACTTGTAGTTCTCGATTTTGGGGCTTGTAAAGTTTATGACGAAGAATTCAGAAAAACTTATCGTTCAATTCTTGATCTCACGATGAGGCGAGAAAAAGCAGAGCTTTTAAAAATCTCTGAAGGTTTTGGTCTCATTGACCCAAGAGAGTCCCAAGATGCGAAAGACTCCTATCTTCACATGATGGATGTGGTCATTGCACCCTTTAGGCATCAGGGAGATTTTGATTTCTCAAAAGAAACGTATTCTAAAAACTCTAAAGACGCCTCAATAGCTTTCGCTAAGATGCTTAAGTTCTCTCCTCCACCAAAAAATTTGATTTTTCTTCATCGCAAGCTTGGTGGAGTTTTCCAAACCATGAAGAAGCTTGAAACAACAATGGATTTAAGATTAGTGTGGCAGCGAATGGTATAAAAAAAGGGCCCCGAAGGGCCCTTTTGATTATTACTTCGAAAGGATCAAGAACATTCTCAAGAGGTGATCATCTTCAGGCAGCGTCCCTTGAAGGAAAGCTAAAAGGTTTTCAACAGGCATCTCGTAAGCAACCTTAAGCTCTTCAGGAATCTGCTCAGGCACTTTATTAGAAGCACGGTTAGTGTAAACCTGAATTAAATCTTTTCTCTCAAACTTTTCAAGTGACTGGCGAATTTCACGCATCTCCATTAGTTCAAGAGCGATTGTGTTTGACTCTGTAGCATGGAAGCGACCTACAAAGCGACCCTGGGCGTCTTTGAAAGTGGCAGACTTAGCAACAGAAGACATATTGATCGGCTTAGAGATGTCTTCACGAGTCAGGTCATATGTGTAGAACTGACCGAGTTTGCTTTCGATATCATCAGCATCACCACTCAATGATTTCTTAACTGTGCTCATCATGATCTCACGGTAATCAGTCATGACTTTGTTAAGACCTAAGTAGCGGTTCAAGCCTGAGTGGAAAGAACGCTTGATTTCATGTGTTTTACCAATTGCAAAGACATGAGGAATTTTAGCGGTTGTACCATCAGCTAAAGTAAACTCCGCCTCAAGCTCAACACCGTCCGTAAGGAATCCAGCAAGAGTCTCTTGGATTTTTCCTGCAAAAGCTGGGTAATCCATGAAGTTGTTACGAACATCATCGAAGGTCGAAATACCAAGAACACGCTTTGTTAAGTAATCGATAGCTAATATTTTATCGGCCCAAATTCCGCGTACAGAGATTTGAGAAGGATCTGCATTTAACTCACCTGGTAGCGTTTCTTCAAAACGTTGACTGTTCATGAATTTACCAGTCTGACCGATCACTGCATACTGAGGAGCAAGTTTTACTTTATCAGAGAAACAAGAATCAGCTCCTTTTCCAATATCTGCGAGAGGAATAATTCCAGCAAGGCGGTTCGTCTGCTTGTTCGCTACTGCACAGTGAACATCAGGAGTCGTGATCACTTCAAGGTAGAAGTCTGCCGCGATTTGTGCAGCTTCTTTCAAACCAACAAAGAATTCTTTGTTAGAGCGCATAACTTCGCGTGTAGCCTCATCTGGTGCATTCGCAATTTCTTCATCCCAGTTCACATCAACAGACCATGGATACTGAACAGTAATTCTATCGTAAAGCTCAAAGAAGCGACGTAGAGATTCAAAAGTAAACTCAACTCCAAAGTAGTAACTGACGTCACCGCTGTAAGAATCAAAGCTAGCACGGCGGTTACGGAAGTTTCTCTTCGCGTAGTTCTTCTTGTAAGAATCTACGAAGTTCTGAGCGATTGCTTTAAGGCCAGATCCGTCATCAAAGCGGTTACAGCCCGGGTTTACTTCTACGTGCTCGTCTGTACAGAACATAAAGTCTTTCAACTCTGCATCTTGTCCATTTTTCTTAAGTGTCTCAATTGTTACATCTTTTGGAAGTTTATTGATTGATCCATCTTTAAGTTCAACTTCACGGTTATAACCGAAGCGTAGAGCAGCAAGGTCATACTTACCCATGATCGAAAGCTGGTTCAAACTTGTGTGAGCATAGTCCATGATTGATGAGTAAGTGATATCTCTCTTAATACCAAGTCTCGCTCTCTCAGTAGCGTTATAGTAGTTTGCCTTATCTTCTGACCCGTTAAAGTTGTGACGAAGACCTAGGTTATGACCAAATTCGTGCACAAGAGTTGAAACCCATACATTTGGCATTAACACATCGATCACTTTATTCTTTTCTTCATCAGACAAATCATTCCAAGGCTTAAGTTCATCGATGCCAAGAGCTTCTGCAGAAATTTCTGAAGCAATCGCATCATGCCAGTTCACCATGCTTGCGTGGTAGAAGCAGTGATGACTCATTTCGTTCATACGTGCTTTTGCAAGATCAGACTCAGAAAGATTCTTAGCATTCTTGATTTGATCTTCCCAATGGCTTAACTCAATTCGGCGAGATGGATTAAACATCTCTTTTCTCATATCAACAGACATTCTTACGTTGCGATTTGCATTTCTTGCTACTGGGCGATTTGTCGCAGCAGGTGAAGAAGTCTGAATTCTTGAAACTAAGTTTCTGTGAGACTGAAGATTCAAGCTCTCTTCTGAACTGATCGGAGCTCCTGCCTCAACTTTTACATTTGCAGCAACTTCCGACTGAGCTTTAACTTGCTCTTCACGAGCGCGCTCTTCTAATAATTCATCATATGTATCCTGGATATACTTGCGCATAGTTCCGTAATACATAACAGTTTGAGCTTTAACGATTTCACCAGTGCGTGGGTTTGTAACCGCTGGGCCGTAACCGATAACTCCTGAAGCTTGTGGATCTTCAACTAAGATAATAAAGCTGTTTCTTGCATCACCGATGCTCTTGCCTCTTCCATCTTCAAGCTTGATCTTAAGATCAACACCAGCAGAAGCAAGTGAGTTATTGATAGTGGCCATCGCTTGCTCAGTGGCAAGACGAACGCTTTCCATTCCTTCTTTATAGAACCCTTCGCTTAAGTAATAAGTCATTTCTTTGCGATTTGGGTTCCAACGATTCATGAAAGTCTGTTTTGAATCAATTGTCGTGCGATTATCAGCAGTGAGCTTCTTTACATCTGTAGTAAAGAATCCAAATGTATTCTGGTCTTCAAATGGGTACTTCGCTGCTTCGTAATCTTGAGAAGCTAGCTTTGAGAGTTTAACAAATGAATAGAAGTAGTTAACAGTAAAAGCTTTGTTGCGAAGATCATCAAATGACTGGATATCAGCACACTCCATATTGGCTTTCCATGTTTTAGTCACATGGATATTAAGTGCATCTTTTTCGACCTTCACTTCTTTAATGACTGTTTGACCTTCACCAAAACAGCCTTGAAACGCGTTTGTTAACTGCTCAGGAAGTGTGTTTGTTTCAACAAGATCTAATGAAGCAAAGTCAACTTTAACAAAGCGCTTCTGAGCCCAAGGCTTGTCATCGACTTCTTCTTCTTGGTTTGAACATTCTTTGTATTGATCTTTTTTGCAGCGGTAGTCTTTATGATCAATGCTAAATTGCATCACTGGAGAGAAGTTATTTCTGTTTCCAGAAAAACGTGTCTCTCTTGGAAGTTCTTCAACAATAAGTTTATCTTCCTCATATCTAAAGGTGACTAGCTTTTGCTCACCTAACCAGAAAGAGCGTGATGCAGTTACATCTTTAGGAGTCTCTCCTACTGATGGGACATAGACATAAGGATCATTAGGGTCAGTAGAGAGAGCGCTTTTTTCAATAACGCTTTCTTTGTAGACCTGTTCATAGCTTTTTTCCTTTGCACAACCAGCTGCGATCGCCGCAATGGCCAGAAGTGATAGGATTTTAGAATGAGTCTTTTTCATACAGTGTTCCCCTTTATTCCCTTAAAATATCCAGTATAAAGCTGCGTAATATGATGCTGTTTTGTTATCGAATGCTTGAATGTTTTGATCACTACCATTCTGGAACCTACGTATGGCTCCTGAGTTGGCCCATCCAGCAGCAAGAGTCATGCTGTGGCCAATTGAGCGACCCAGTTCTCCAGAGACTTGGTACGTTGGATCTTTCTGGCCACCTTTATATGTCCACGAGTTGCCGTAAACAAAGACTGGCTGAAAGTACCAGTTATCATTGATGCTCCATGAGCCCACAAATGTATGGTTCATCGCGTATTCTGTATTATTTGTGCCAGCACGGTTAACCGTGTAAGTGTGGAAGTTTTTAGTGACTTGAGGCTGATAAATAAATAAGAAGGCCGGGGCCACATTGACCATGAAAACTGGTACCACTGTGACACCAGTAAGCTTCGTATCGCGGACTCTTGAGTCTTTACTATAAGGAAGAGAGATACGAACTTGCTGGCCGATAGTGAGCTTTCCAGCTCTGTGCCAGAAAGAGTTGTTCACCCAACCGATGAATCCATCATTTAATTTATTTTCCTGACCCTGATCAACCTCTTTGTAGCCACCGATATAAGTTCTAATAATATTTGCATCTTTCACACGGTAGTTAAGAGTTAAGTCAGCAGAACCAGTACGATAAGCACTGTACGTGTCACTATTATAGAAGTTTGAGTTATAACCCAAAGCTAAGTTTCCAGAATATGTTGGAAGTTTATTGGCAGATAAGTTTTGAGTCAGCGTCGACTGCGCCCCGGCCACAGCCGAAAAGATTAGAGCGAATAGAGCAGATAAAATCAAACGCATAAAGGCTTCCCCTCATAGCGACTGATCCATCAGTCCAACACGCAAAAATCCATTGCATGCCATTTCTATGCAAGAAGCGGGCTAACTTTAGGAAAATCTTTCAGAATGTAATAATTACTTATTGTTAGCTTGTTTAACGAGGCGACATATAGATAAAAAGGTGTCTAAAGCTTAGACACCCTAGAGATCTTTTAACACCACCCGAACTAAACGACGGATGTCACTTTCGAGCGTTTTACGGTCATGAAATGGGAAATCATCTTGTGGGAGTTTACAAAAGTGATTTGAGTACATAAGCGAGAGATGCACAACATTAGAGAAAATCATCTTCACGGCCCAAAACATATTCTGCTCTGAAATCTCGTGTCCCAGCTCATTTTGGATGGCTTCAGCAAGCGCTAATCCTCCAGGCGGTCCAAATTTTTCATCATCTCCACAAACCTGCTCTGGACCCCAGCCTTTCTCAGAGAGCATCATTTTAAAAACAGAACGCAGCACATCCGATCGCTCCAAGAAATAATCAAAAATCCAAACGGCTAAATCCTCGACCTTCTCATCTGCTCTCGCTTGACGACGTTGGCGAATATGTTCAGTCGTCTCGCTAAAAACCATATCTATGACTTGAAAAAATAGCTTCTCTTTACTCGTGAAATGATAATTTACAGCCGCAATATTGACCCCTGCAGAACTAGCGATATCCCTAACGGAGGCTCCGTCAAATCCCTTGATAGAGAAAAGCTCACGAGCCGCCGTGAGAATTTTGTGTTTTGTATCGACTAATTGCTCTTCAGTCATACCGTCGCCTTTGAATCTAAGACAGAATCCTCAACACTATGAGCGACCTTAGAAAAATTTCTCAATCCCGGAAGCTTCATCAGGAAAGTCATCCAATCCTCAATGATGGCCACGGCCGGTGGAACAAATATTAACGTAAAGATTGTTCCTGTTGTTAGTCCCCAGGCCATCGCCATAGTCATAGGAATCAGCATGGAATCAGCTCCGCCAATTCCATAGGCCGTTGGAAACAACCCTGCCATAGTGGTGAGGGACGTCGTAATAACGGCACGCACACGTTGACCAGAGGCTTGAACAAGAATTTCTTCTAGCGGAAGCTTCCCTTCTTTTCTCATTGAATTGATAAAGTCCACTAATACAATACCAGAGTTCACGATAATTCCACCCAAACCAATGATACCAATCAAGGCCATGAAGCTGATGGGTCTTTGATGAAAGAAGAAGGAAACGGAGAAGCCGATGAGTCCCAATGGAATTGTCATCATGATCACAAATGGCATGAGGAATGATCTAAACATGAAAACCATCAAGGCAAAAATACCAATGAGTGCAAGAATCATGGCATCGAAGAGTGACTGTAATGACTCTGCGGTGCTTTCGTTTTCTCCCCCTTGAATAAGGGAAACTTCTGGATACTTTAATTGGAGCTCCTGCCACTTCGCTTTTAAAATGGCATTGGCCTTAGGTGAGGTCATCTTCACACCGTCTACACTTGCAGTAATTGTGCGAGCTCTTTTGTAATCGTAGCGCTTAATTTGAGGTGTCCCTGGCTTAGTATCAAAGCTTGCGACTTTTGAAAGTGGAACTAAGTTCCCTTGTTTATCCATCACAGGAATAAGATTTAAATCTTGATAGTTTTGGCGATCCATATCGCGAAACTTCACATTTAATTTTACTTCCTTATTATCTAACGTCACATCAGACACAAGTAATCCCCCCATCGCTGTACGGATTGTCGTGCCAATGTCGGCCACATTTATTCCTAAACGATCAGCAAGGGGATAATCTACTCTTACCAGCACTTCATCCGAATCCACGACGTCTTCAATTTTCAAATCAAGAATACCAGGAGTGGCCCCAAGTTCTTTGATGACCAAATCAATGACTTCTTGGTTTTTCTGCGCATTGTTGGATCTAAAAGTTGCTGAAACGGCAGCTCCAACTGGTGGGCCATTGACGAGTTCTTCAAAAACCACACTTCCATACTTTGTTGTATCAATATTATCTCTGAGTTTTTTTAAGAAAACGGTATAAGGAATATTGAATTTAGCATTATCAGATGCGTAAATAGTGACCATCCCTTGGTTATCACCTTCGCCACCTTTGGCATCATCCGGACGCCCTTTCGTCGTTCCGGCACGGGCCACGACTTCACGCACGTCTTCACCCATGACTTCGAGAATTTTTCGACTTAACTCAGCTGTCAGCTCTTTGGTCTTCTCTTTTGGAGTTCCCACCGGTGTTTGCATGCGGGCCATATAAATTTCAGTCTGTTCAGCTGGGAATAATATAAATTTATTTCCTACTTTATTGAGAATCATCGATCCCACAATTAAAGCTAACATCGCACCGACAGTCAGATAGCGGCGCTTAATCACTAAACGCATCAAGTTTTCAAATTTGAGACGATAGGGAATAAACCAATCTTTTCCACCTGCATCCAATTTTTTGACACGATTGCCTACAAATGACAGACGCATAGGAAGAAAGAAGAATGACTCAAGTAGAGAGATCAAAAGAGAGATCGTGACCACAATCGGTATGGCCATAATGAATTTTCCCATGATCCCTTTAGTCACGAGCATCGGAAGAAACGCCGCAATCGTTGTAAAAGCGGTCGCAGTGATTGGGGCCCAGAGATCAGTCACCGATTTAACAAGAGCTTCATGAGTCGCCATGCCCTCACGTCTGAGTGCCACAAAGTTATCAGTGATAACGATAGAGTTATCCACAAGCATGCCCATTGAAATAATCAAAGCGAGAATAGTGATTGAATCAAGATTTAATCCGAAAAGTGGCATCACACCAAGAGTCGTTAGGATGGCCAGTGGAAGTGACATTGAAGCCATGATCCCTACCCAACCAGGAATAAAGATTAATAGGAAAACGACAACGACAATCAGACCCGAAACGGCGTTGGAGGTTAAAGTATCAAGCTTCGCTCTCACTTTCTTGGCTTCATTATTATAGACTTTAAACTCAACACTGCCTTCATAAGTTTTCTTATATCTCTCAACGACCTCAAAAACTTTATCAGCAAGCTTGATCGTATCGGCGCCGGCTTTTTTATTTACAATAAGGAGAACGGCATCCTTTCCATTCCAAGTGGCCAGCGTTCTAGGCTCCTTAGCCCCATCGATCGCGTTAGCGACATCTTTCAAACGCACAATTTGACCGGCAAAGTTTGAACGGATAACGAGATCGCCTAATTCCTCGGCTGTTTTTACTTTAGCATCTAATCGAACGAGCCTTTTGGTGTTGGCATCTTTCATGTCTCCACCGGGAGTGGATATATTGCGAGATTGAGCTTTTGAGAGAACTTCGGCCACGCCGATGTTCATTTGCTTCATTTTGGCCATATCAAGTTCAACGGTGAACTCTCTTTCTCTATACCCCGTAGGTCGCACATCTTTTACTGCAAAAATATCTTCCACTTCTTCTTTTAGAGAATCAGCGATTTTATCTCTTAGGCGATTATCTCCATTTCCGACGACTGCAATTTCAATTGCCGGGAACTCAGCACTTTTAATCTCTTTAAAATCTGGTTGCTGTTCAAGATCTGCTGGAAGCTTCGATACGCGTTGAACAGCTTTTTGCAAATCATCCATGACTTTCACTTCATCGACATTATCCATATCGACACGGACGATGATCTGACTTTGACCAATCTGCGAGATGGATTTGACATCTTTTAAACCCGAAACAGTTCTAATTTCATCTTCAATCGGTTTTGTAATAAGTGCTTCAATATCTTCAGGTGAAGCCCCTTTATATTGAGTTGTAATCGTGGCGATAGCAAAATCCACAGCAGGCCAAGATTCGGCATTCATGCGTCGAATCCCTTGCAGACCTATGACCAACATAAAGCCCATAAGGACTAGAGTGAGTTTATAATTTCTGATGAAAAAATCGGCGATATTTTTCATATTAAATCCTATTGAACTCACAAGGAGTTTCGGTAAAGACGGAAAGATAATCAAAGATAGTATTGATAATTTCGAGTTGAGTATTAATTGTCGTGAGATTTGAGTTTAAAAGGGCATCTTGATCTAAGATCAGATCATTCACCGAGACTCTTGCTTCTAAGAATTTTCTGTTTTGAACTTTAAGTCTTCTTTCAAGGGCCGCTGTATTTTCTTTTTGTGATTTTACAACACTTGTTAAAATACCAATCACTCTAACCAATTGGTTATGAGTTGATTCAATATCGGCCTCATTCTGATTGATTTGGGCATCATACTTTTTCTTGGCCAATAACTCCTGAGTGCTACGAGTATCACCCTTCCCCAGAGGAACAACTAACTGCAGACCGGCCGAGTATCCAGTTCTATTGTTATTTCTCCAGTCATCGACTGCCGCGCCATAAGAGCCACTATTCACATTGTTTCCATTGCTCTGACTTGCAACACCCTTTTCCTGAACGGAAGCGATGAACTTCAGATTCACATCATCATAAGATGAAGCAAGTTTGGCTTGCTCACCTTGCGTTTTTTTAAGAAGGCCTATGACCTCATCATATTTAGTAAACTCATAGGGAACTTTTTGATGGGAGGCGATCACCGCAGTACAGGCGAGAACGGTTTGAATCATTTTGGGAACATTATACTCGGCAAGAGTGACATCTCTTCCCTGCAAATCGGGCAGAAGTGTTTTAAGTTGCTTCAGAAGAATTTCTCTTTGGTATTGATAATAAAGGACTGAGCCTTGTCTTGAAGCCACCTGAGCTTCATATCTTGCCACTTCACCATCATCAGTAACTCCGGCCCCGCGTCTTCTTTTCGCGTCAGCCACTTGCTGCTCACTGATTTTTTTTAAGCCTTCATAGACTTGGATCTGTTCATTGTTGGCCACAAGTGACCAATAGGTTCTTCGCAAAGTAAGAAGAAAGGCTTTTTGTTGAATCTCTTTCTCTAAGTTCGCTCTCTCTTGAGAGAACTCAGCCGATTTAGATTGAGCCTTGCTAATTCGACCAAATAAATCCTTCCATAAATCGACGGTCAAATCTAAGCGCAGAACATTAGTAGTGACGTTATCGAATTTTCCGCTCTGAGTGGTCGCACTTCTTTGATCCATTCCCATGGCTGCGCTTAATCCAACTCCTCCTCTAAAATTCTGTCTCACTCCCAATTGAGCAGTCTTAAGCGGAGACCAAATAGGCTGAAATTGAATAATCGCCTTTTCGCGTGTTTCTAAATATTGAGCTTCTGAAAAGATCTCAGGACGAAACTTATCATTAAGCTGCTGAGTTTGATTTTTCGCATCCAAAAATGCCGCTTCAATAGAATCCCAGCGAGGAGAAGTATTCAAAGAAAGCTCTGAGAGCGACTTCTCTGAGAGAGAGAGTGGCGCTTGAGCTTGAGCAGTGAGAGAGAGAGCAAAAAGAAGTAAATACATGATAATCATCCTTATTCAAACGTTCGTTTGAATCAATCGTTTGTGCGATTTTAAGCCCAAAATCACTATAAGTGCAAGTAAACAGAACTTATATTTAGAAATAAGGCAAAAACATGCGGATTTATTCAAATTTAGAAGTCTAAGTAACTTAACGCTTTGCTAATGCGTATTAGACATGGGAAAGACATGTTGTCTTTATCCTTCCTCATTAACTCGTAACGAGGCATATATTTTATGTGGGATAAATGGACTTCATACAAAGGACTTCTGTATGGCCGAGAATACTCAAACGACTGACCTCGCTTTAACTCAAAAAGTTTTAAACTGTGAAGTTCAAGACTCTACAGGCTTAAATGATTTTCAAAAAGTTCCAGACCGCCAAGGCATAGCGATTCCTAAGGTCGGTATTAATCGCTTTAGAGTTCCCCTCACATTTAAGCATCGTGACGGCTCGATCATGAATCATGATTGCGTTGCCAGCATGTATGTGAATTGTCCGGCCGGAAAAACGGGCATCAACATGAGTCGCCTTTGCTCTATTTTGCAAAACGAATCCTCTCATCTTCAAGTGAATCAAAACTTTTTTAAAACTGTGCTTAATCGTTATCGCACTGATTTAAGAGATTATGATTATGAAGAGAAACTTGATGCGGCTTCATTAAAGATTGAACTGAGCTACCCTGTAAAACAGCTCTCTCTTAAAAGCAATAACTGGGGTTGGCAGTATTACAAAACTATAGTTGAAGCTAAAGAAACAAAGACTAAAGGTTTTGTCAGCAGCATCACTCTCGAATATGAGTATTCTTCAACTTGTCCTTGCTCACTTTCAATGGCCAAGCAGTATGAGTCTGACTACGCAGCAGGACTTACAACTGAAGGAAATGGAATTGGTGTGGCCCACGGTCAACGTTCTCGTGCGACAGCTAAAGTCATTCTTGCCAAAGATGCAGTTTTTGGAATTGAAGATTTGATTGAGCTTTTAAGAACGGCCATTCCTACAGAGACTCAGAGTCTTGTGAAAAGAATTGATGAGCAGGCTTTTGCCATTCTCAATGGATCAAATCCTATGTTCGTTGAGCATGCCTCGAAGAGACTCTACAAAGTCTTCAACCAGGATGCTCGCATTACGGACTGGATTGTCTCTCTTGAACATTTTGAATCTCTTCACTCTCACAATGCATGTGCAGTGATAAACAAAGGGATCGAAGACGGATTAGCTGAAAGTCCTGTGCTCTAACGGCATAGGACCTGACGGTAACTCTTCACTCTCTTATCTTCATCATCTGTGAGTTCAAGCTCTACATTGTCTTCAGGGCGATCAAATCTTACGTAGCGTATTTTTTGATCGCTCACGAACATGTAATTTTGGCAGCGCTCTTCAAAATCTGGAATAATATTTGGGTCTCTCACACAAAGGACTTTGAATCCTTTCTGGTTAGAAATTTTGTAAGCCAGGACTCCATGATCACCTACCTGAGCTCCATTAAGAGCAATATAAGGCACATGATGAGAGCGCACTCTTCTTAGGGCCTCTTGAAAAACGCTTAAGCTTCTTGGCCGATCATTGGGTAGTGGAACGGGACTGGCATAATAGCGCGTTCCATAAGAGATGATGTGAGACTTCATTACAAACTGAACAACGGGTTCTGCTGAAAAAGCGGCCAAACTCTTAAAGCCCGGCACAATGACGACTTCATCATTTTCAATTCGCTCTAAATACTCTCTTACCAATTCTCGGCAATTTTCTTCACTACAGTTCCACTGAAGAGTAGGGTCAAAGCGCATCAAGAGTAACAGTTTTTGCGATAATAGAGCATGACCGCGACAGCGACCGACTCCTCGATAACCAAAGTTTGGAAACGAGAGATAGTCCACATCTCGAATCAGCGACTGAGGTAGAGATCCCTCTCGGCACAAGACTGGAGAAGGTTCCGGGAGTGGCTCCCCCTGGCTTTGCTCAGTCAGCGAATTTGAATTGTTTGATTGCCCACAAGAAATGAAGAACAAAAGCAAAAGCCACTTCACTATTTACCTCGGGCCTTATCAAGAGCATCGCCAATAGTACGTGTGACTTCTAAAGCCTTCACCCCTACTTTCTCCGCTAAATCACTCCAGCTCTCCACACTATCCTTAGGAGCATCTGGCATAGAGGCATTCGCGCTGTACATCTTCTCCATCATTCCTAAAACCGATTTTTTAATCATTCCACGAAACGGAATTTTTGCGATCATCCCATACATGGCCGCATTTCCTGAACTCGCCAACTCGGGATGAGCGGCAACCAACTCACAGCACTCTCTTAAATCTTTGAGAAACTCATCACAAATTTCAGCATGAGGCGGAGAGAGAGTCATATGTAGACTCTCTGGCTTTTGATTTCGATCGATAGACCACCCACGTTCTAAGAGCTGATCTGCAATCGCATAAATATTTAATCGCTTATCAGTATTTGAAAAAGAGAGAAGGCCCGCATCAGGGTGACCCAAGACCTTGAGCCCTGGGATCTTGTTTATACCCTCTTTAAATCTTTGAGAGGTGTTCATGAGTTTCTTAGCCTCTTCGACATAACCCTCCACACCTAATGTGGTCAGAGCAGCCCAAGCAGCAGCAATAGAGCCACCGGCTTTTGTTCCTGGCATACTGGCCGATGCATAGATCCCACCCGTCCAATTTTCATAAACGAAAAACTGATACTTCATAAATTCCATCGAGCGCCATAAAAGAACCGAAGCTCCCTTAGCCGCGAAACCATACTTATGTAGATCACTCGAGAGAGAGGTGACGCCTTCAACCTGAAAATCAAAAGCAGGAATGGGAAAACCAGCTTTCTCAATAAACGGAAGATTAAATCCAATACAGGCATCTACGTGAAGAGGAAGATGATGCTTTTGCGCAATTTGGCCAAGTTCAACAATTGGATCAATCACACCATTAGGATACTGAGGAGCAGATCCAACAATCGCAATAGTGTTTCTATTAATCAGTTTTTTAACTGAATCAAGATCTACTTTAAAATCTGGCCCGACACTCGCGTGACGGAGCTTCACATCAAAATAGTTTGCCCCCTTATCAAAAGCAGGATGCGCACTTTCAGGGACAATAATTTCAGGATTTGTAATCCAAGGACGAGTTTTTCTTGCACGATCACGATAGGTTTTTACTGCGAGCATTAAACTTTCTGTTCCACCAGTAGTGAGACACCCTACGGTTTCCTCATTGCCGTGAAAAAGATCTGCACACATTCTCACAGTCTCATGCTCAAAGCGCTTAAGACTCTTAAACGCCATAGGGTTTAAAGCGTTTTCATTAAAAAATAATTTATAAGCATTTTCGAGAAGGGTTTGGTGTTCAGGACTGTGAAAATAAACTAAACCGAAAGTCCTTCCCTTTCTCCAGTTCGCATCAGTGACTCGGAATTCTTCCATTTCACTTAGAGTTTCTTTTTGTGATCTTCCTTTTTGAGGAAGAGACATATGAGCTCTCAATTCCATGAGTGTCTCCGATTTATTTTTTCTTATCAGTAATCAACGATATGTTATCCAACTTATTTGTTCGTAGAAGATCGAGAACCTTCACTAAACGCTGATAACGAACATCCCCATCCACTCGTAAATTGACCAACGTTGAGGGTTCAGACTTTTTAAACCAACCTTCAAGATCATCCATTGAACTTTTTTGTCCATTAACCGCCACTTCATTATCAGAAAGTTCAATAGTTAAATCTTTCTGCTTCTTATCATCACCCTTACCCTGTGTGGCTTCAGGTAATTTTAAAAGTAAAGCGAGCTCTTTCTTTCTAAATACTGAAGTAACGAGGAAGAAAATCAATAGCAAAAACACCATATCAATCATGGGTGTTAAGTCTGATGTAAGGGGCTCTCTTCTCTGACGTCTAGACACGGCTTACTTCCCAGAAATTTTTGGAAGCATGATTCGCTCAAGAGAGATCTCAAGCTTATCGAGCTGACCAGTTAAAAGGTTATGAGCAATATAGTGTGGAATCGCGACGATCAAACCTGCAATAGTGGTGATGAGGGCAAGCGAAATTCCAGAAGCAAAGTCTCCAGGATTATCTAACCCCTTAGAGGCAATCACTTGGAAAGCTTCAAAGATACCTACAACTGTTCCCAGCAATCCTAAGAGTGGAGCAATTGTGGCAATCACTCGAATCATGATCATTCCATACTCAAGTTCAGAAACTTTTGCTGCGATAAAATCTTTTGCTAGGGAGAGAGCATCAGCACCTTTTGAAGGGCCCGCAAGAAGTTCGGCAATTAATGAGTCCGCTTTTGAGGAGAGATTTTTTCTGAAGTCCCACAGTACCCAAAAACGCCAAAGGACTAATGAGAGTCCAATAACATTCATGGCCACCAATATCCATGTGATCGATCCACCTTGGTTGACGTAATCAATTAAGCGCATGCTTTTTCCTTCGATTGAAATCAATGCAATAATGCTGTAAATCATAAGCTTTTAAGATGGTGATCGTAAAACAAAAGAGTTCTGCGCACCGGATAAAAACACTATTGACTGCTCTCTAATCTCGGCGCAAGGTTGAGTGAATAAGTTTATTTCTAAAGTGAGTTTGTGACTATGAGCGAGATACTGGAATATATCAAAGTTTTGGGGATGATTTGGAATCACAAAGTGTTTGCTGTTCAAGGCGTCAAACTCTCGCTTGGAAACATCACAACCGCTCTCATTCTTCTTGGTTTCTCTAAAAGATTTTCAAAAATTGTCTCTCACTGGGTGATGAAAAAACTCGTCATTCCTTTTGTGGATGATAAGTCAGCGGTAAGTACCTATCAAAAATTAGTTCACACTTCTGTCTTCTCTATGTTCGTCGTCGTGGCGCTCACTTTTGCTGGTATTCCGCTAACAATCTTCACAGTTATCGGTGGTGCACTTGCTATCGGTATTGGTTTTGGCTCTCAAAACATCGTAAACAATTTTATCTCAGGCTTGATTCTCATGGTTGAGAGGCCGCTTAAAATTGGAGATATTGTCGAAATCAATGGTATTGCTGGAACCATTGTAGAAATTGGAACTCGCGCCACACGTATTAGAACGCCAGAGAGTAAAGTTTGGATTATTCCTAACAGTACTTTCTTAGAAAACCCTATGCAGAACTGGACTAACGATGATGCGATTGTTCGCACTGAAGTCACAGTTGGTGTGGCCTATGGAAGTAATACGGAAGTTGTGAAAAAGCTCTCCCTTGATATTCTGAGCAAGATGGATTTTGTGCAACAATCACCTCGCCCTCGAGTGATGTTTGATGACTTCGGAGATAATTCACTGATTTTCAAACTTCAATTTTGGGCAGACTCAGACCAAGTTGAATCGATGCAATTTTGTCGCAGTGAAGTCCGCTATGCCGTTGAGTCAGCCTTTAGAGCGGCAAACATTGAAATCAGCTTTCCTCAAAGAGATTTGCATTTAAGATCTGCGATTCCTTTGGAAATCAAAATGAGAAGCTGAAGCTCGCCACCAATTGAGCGCACAGTTCACGACAGCGACCATCCCTTGACCTGGAAAAGCGGTGTCTCCAATCATAGCGAGATTGTTTCCACGATCCCATGATGGCCATCTCCAAATAGGATATGACCAACGATGAGGCATCCCGCCGACTCGTCCCTTCGGTCTTAAAGTGTATCTTTCAAATGTGTGTGGAGTCCCAGCACTTAAAAACTTTACTTCGGAGGGTTTTCCAAACGTCTTAAAAAAATGCTGCCAAATCTTTTCCATTCTTTGATTTTTTCTTTCTAAATAAATTTCTTTAGAGACAAGCCAGTCGGCCTCATTTGTATGCTGTGAAATCGTGACGGTTTGACAACCTATCGGGGCCCTTTCCGTGTCATTCGGGAGAGAGAAGCTCACAAAATAATCATCCACTCCCTCTGATTCATCAGGAAGAACAAGATGGTACGTTTCATTTTGAAGGTTTTCCCACTTAACAGCGGCATAAACTGTAAATGCCCCCCAAGCTTCAGTAGGCGACTCAATTTTAGATTCTTGGATCATTTTATCCAGAGACCATGAAGTTACATTCGCGACAACTTTTTCAAATTCATTTTCACTCTTGACCGTTTTAAGATTCCAATTCTTATTTTGAAATTTTAATGACTCCACTCTCTCTCTTGGTCTCCACTGTCCTCCGATACTTTCAAAATGTGACAGCCATGAAGAGTAGAGTCCTTTCATCCCACCCACAGGCGCGAATGTTTCTGCAGGATAAGTTAAGGCGAGAGAGCCAATGAGAGCAGGGATTTGATGAATGTGGTTTTGAGCAGATATCATGCATAGGGCATTTATCCAGCGTTTATATAAATCATTTTTCGTTTGATATTTTTTTTCAAATGTTTCAAGGCTGGTTAATAAAGACGGAACCAGAGCGATTCCTTTCAACCAACTGGGCAGATGTTTTAGGTCACTCCATTTTGCCGGAGGAAATCCACTCACATGAGGAAGAAATCCCCATGCACGGCCCGAAAGATCTTCTATCTCATTCCAGAATTTTTGATGACTCATCCCTGGAAAAACACGCTCCAATTCGGCTAACCACTTAAGATTATCTTGGTAGCGACGCATTTTTGTATGAGGCAAATGGAAAACAATCCCTGGATCTACGACTTTCACCTGAAGAGGTGCACCGGTGAGTTTTTGAAATTCGCTAAAAGGTCTTCCTTCTCCAATTCCACTTAGAGTTGTTGCACCTACATCAAAATTAAATGGCCCGCGATCAAACCATCCTGCACACCCTCCGGGCTGAGAGTGCGATTCAAATAAAGTGACATCGACTTGATGGGATTGAGCTAACAAAGCCGCGGCTAGACCACCTGCTCCTGCACCAATAACACCAAGTCTTGTTTTCATTTCAAATTGGTTTCAATTTCTTTAGTCACTGAGTCTGCTAATGGACCTGTTGATGAAGTCCAGCGATCAACCACATCACCATTCTTATTCACTAAGAACTTCACAAAGTTCCAACCGATATCGCCTTTAGATTTTTCTTGATCTGTGAGGAACTTATAAAGAGGGCGTCTCTCTTTGCCATTAACCTTCCCTTTAGAAAGTAATGGAAAATTCACATTATATTTTTTCTGACAAAATTCTTTCATGCCCTGATCATTTTCTGGGGTCTGCTCTCCGAACTCATTTGATGGGACTCCTAGAACGGTAAATCCACGAGCAGCATACTTTGTCTGCAATTTCTGGAGGTCTTCTAGTTGGGGGGTAAAGCCGCATTGGCTGGCAATATTGACGACTAAAACGACCTTTCCCTTAAGGGTGTCCATTTTAAACTCTTTTCCATCAATATCCTTCTCAACCAACTGGTGAAAATTTGAGGCAAAAACCGGTAGACTCCAGGCCAAAAGAAGCGCAAAAACTTGAAATTTCATAAAAAACCCTCCGTCCAAGCATTGTGCCACAGGTAAGCCTAAATGAAGATGAATCAAAGCTTATACACCTCTGGCCAGGAGGGTCAATTTCCCTTAATCTGAGGCTGGAAAGGGAGTCTTCTTGCAGAGCTATAAAATAGGCACAGATATATTAGATGCGGTCACAAGACTCGATTTCAATTTTAATCATGAAATTTCAGTTTCTACTCTCCCTAAAGAATTAAACACACTGTTTGATACTTCTGGAAAACGGTTTAGACCGGCCTTAGTGTTCTTATTTGGACAAGTCTTTGGGCTTAATGAGCAAGACCTTGCTCCGTTTGCTAAAGCCGTCGAGATGACTCACACAGCTTCTCTTGTTCATGATGATGTTATTGATGAAGCCAGTGAACGCAGAAGTGTTCCTACACTTAACCATCGCTTCTCAGACACTCAAGCCATTCTTGCAGGCGATTTTCTTCTCGCAAGAGTGATTGGCGATCTTTTAAAAACGGGCAAGGTTGAGGTCATTCAAGACTTAACTGATGCGATCAAAGATTTAGCTGATGGCGAGTGGCTCCAAGCTAAATTAAAGTCTGAAGGAGCGGCCACTTGGGAAGAACTTGAAATGGTCGCTAAAAAGAAGACTGGAAGTCTTATGCTTTGGAGTTGCACAACTCCGGCCAAGCTCGCTTCACAATCCTCTGAAATCGTCTCTATTTGCCGCGACTTAGGAAATGACATTGGTATCTATTTTCAAATGCTCGACGACGTTAATGATTTTAATCCCCAGTCTGGAAAGCCTTTTGCGGCCGATATAATGAATGGGCAGATGAATTTCGTGACTGTTAAAATGCTGGAGATTAATCCGAGCTTGAAGCAGAATTTTGAACATTTCAGAAAAACAGGTGAATTCACCTGCATCAAAGAGCTTGAGCTCGCCAAACAATATGTCGTTGATCGCTCAATTGATCTCGAGAGTGATTTAAATCAAAGATACCACCGTTTGGCCGAAATCTCGGCTCCCCATACACTCACTGTTTTCAGTAAAATGCTCACAAAGGTTCGCCAAGCCTTCGCTAAGGGCTAACTTGTCTCACTGTTAAATTCAATCTCTCTCCCTCTCTGAGAAGACCATGACTCTCTGGAGAAAGTGTTTTCTTGAGCCCAGCTCCTACAGCATGCCTCATCATTCGGGCCGAATCTCCAAAGAGATAAACGGAATTAGCGGGTAAGATAAAACTCTTCTCACTCTTTTCCTCGTCTTCAAAATAAAATCGCGCACTCGATCCAAAATTGATTCCCACCACAGGGGCCGTATGGTTTTTTTCTTCTTTATCTACATGCCATCCCATTTTTTTGGAAGCCTGATAGAAATTCACAAGAGTGGTTTCGGCCCGCCAGCTCTTGTGATGAGGAAATTTTTCTTTCACTAATTTTACACATTCTCTAGTTAGCCAATCAGGAATCTCCCACGGCTTCACTTTTTGATCGGGAATTTCTAAATGGTAGAAGTAATCGAGTGGACTCCAATAAAGTCCGAAACACATGTAGTGAGAGACAGGATACTTTGGCCTTAAGTGAAATCTATTCGCTTTTAAGTCGGGGTGCTTAAATCCCTTTAACGCATCCTCGCCCAAATGTAGTATCTCCTTTAAATAGCCTTGTGCGACTTCCCTAGAGAAGTAATCTTCGGCAACATAGAAGTCCTTACGAGGCGAATACCATTTCATACACTGAGGATAGAAGATGAATAATGAAGAGGTCAAAAAAGAATGGGAGAACAAACTTCGAACAACCTTTCAGGACTCTAAAGCCTTAATCGATTTCATGATTCATACGATGGAGAACTTTGGATACCGTTACTTGAATAATCCAAATCTCGAGATGAGCGAGAAAACTTTTATTTTACTCAGCTTTGAAGAAAATATGGGAAACGCCCTTAAATCAAGTTTCCCTCAAATTAAAGAAGGGGTTAAACAGCTTGCCAAAAGTGTCCCTCGTGAAGAGAAACCTTCTGTGGCTTCAAGAGTGAAGATTGATATACATGAATTAAGTGCAGATAAAGGAAAAATGACCCTCTCAGCTCAAGTAAGCTGGGCACATCCTAGACATCTTTGGAGTGGAGAACATTTTATCGAGAAAAAGAAGATCTTTTCATGGGATGATTTACAAATCTTTAGAAAAGGCTTCCCTCTGGCCATGCAAGAGGTGAGCGATTTATTCCTTTGAGGTCAGATGGAAGGCTTAATTATTCTCGGCGATCAGCTCTTTCCAGATCAAGTTTGGAAACCTCATCAATCGAAACCCATCTTTATGGCGGAAGATTTCGATCTCTGCCGCCATTATAAATACCATAAGCATAAAATTCTCTTTTTCTTAACTTCCATGAGACGTTTCGCTCATGAGTTGAGAAGCCTTGGATATGATCTTGATTATCACGAACTCAAAACTTTAAGTTTCGTTGAACGTTTAAATTCTTGGATAAAAAAAAGAAAAATCCGTAAGCTCTATATCCATGAGATCGATGATCTTTTTTTTGAAAACTTGATCGCTGCCTGTGCCAAAGAAAATGGCTGTGAACTTATCTTCCTGAAATCTCCCAAATTCATAACCACTCGACTCGATTTCTCTGGCTACGTTGAAGGTACAAAAAAACCTTTTATGAAAACCTTCTATGAAGGGCAAAGAAAAAGTCTAAATATATTAATGGACAAAAAGGGCAAGCCTCTTGGGGGTAAATACAGTTTTGATACTGAAAATAGAAAGAAATTACCCAAAGATATCTCCCCTCCTACTCCTCCTCAGATTGTGGAGACAGAGGAGCTGAATGAAGTAAAAAAATTAGTCAATAAGCACTTCAAAGACCATCCAGGATCTGTTGAAAACTTCTGGCTTGCGACCTCTCGAAGTGAAGCAAAAATCTGGGCCGCTGATTTTTTTAAACATCGGATGGAGAACTTTGGTATTTATGAAGATGCCTTCTCTCAAGAAAGTGATTTCGTCTTTCACTCCGTCCTCTCTCCATATATGAACATAGGATTTTTGCCCCCTGAACTTCTAATGACTCAAATTCCAAAGCTAATAGAGAAGGAAGTATCTCTCAACTCGATTGAAGGGTTTGTGAGACAAGTCATTGGCTGGAGAGAGTTCATCTTCGGCATTTATCGAAACTACGACCATATTCAAAGAGAATCGAACTTCTTTTCTCACAAGAGGAAGTTAAAAGATGTCTGGTATACAGGAGACACGGGCCTATTGCCTTTAGATGACACTATCAAAAAAGTCTCTCGTTTAGGCTATTGCCACCATATTGAAAGGCTCATGGTTCTCTCAAACATTATGCTTTTAAGCGAAGTTCATCCCCATGAAGTGTATAGATGGTTCATGGAAATGTTTGTCGATTCTGCTGATTGGGTAATGGGTCCAAACGTCTGGGGAATGGGACAATTCTCTGATGGTGGCATTTTTGCGACTAAGCCCTATATTTGCGGCTCGAATTATATTCGTAAGATGTCGCATTATAAGGAAGGTCCTTGGTGTGACATCATGGATGGTCTTTATTGGAAATTCATGGAAAAGCATGAAGATTTTTTCAAAAAGAATGCCAGGATGGGAGCAGCGATGGGTAATCTTAATAAGATGGATGCTGAGAGGAAAAAAAGAATATTTAAAGCAGCTCAGGATTTTGTTGAGCGGACAACCTCTCTCGACGCTCTTTAATTTTGCGACGAACAAACCAAACGATAAAGGCAATAAGGGCGATAACCGCAGAGATGTATTTCGCTTCTTGAATATAGCCAATAATACTCTCGCCATAAGTCGCGACCAGATAAACTTGAGTGGGAACTGAGATCAAGGCGACGACTCCATCTATTAGAAGGAATTTCCACATAGGTATTCCAACCATTCCACACCACATATGACCTGGGAAGCGAAGACCAGGTGTGAAACGAAAAATGCCACAACACCAAGATCCATATTTCTCAAACCACTTCTGAACAGTGATGTAGGCTTTTCCACTCACTTGCCTTTGCATCCACTTATATTTGAGAAGATATTTCCCTAAGTATTTGCCAATACTGTAAACGAGCGTGTCTGAGAAATAGACTGCAAAAAAACACACTCCCATGAGAGTCCACATGTTAACGGGCGTGGCATCAGGGCTTGGGGCCGGAAATTTTTCAGGATGTTTGGCCAAGAATGCGACGAGACCAGAACTCACGAGAACAAGTTCTTCTGGCATTGGAAAACCAAAAGAACTTGCGAGCATAAATATAATAATGAACCCATACACTAACCAAGGCTGGTAAGCGTAAGCCGAAAAAAAGGTCAACAGACCTTCGGGGCTGAGATCAATGCCGAACATAGAGCTCCCTGGGATGGGGATTATTTTACTTCATGCTCCCTGTAGCAGTCCAGCAGGACGCCAGGTGAATATACGCCTTCCCATAAACAATAGCGGAATAGACACAAGCGTCATCCCACCTATAGTTGAGAGTATTAATATTTTTAAACTCCAAATGACGGTCCCTTCAAATATAAAATGAGTCACAAGACCAGCTATGCCTCCCCCGGCAATCCCTCCGAACAAAAAAGCCATGAAACTTAAGAGGAGAAACTCACCTAAGACCATTAGCGTTACACGCAGGGGTGAGAGACCCAGGGCCTTTTCAAGCATAACTTCTTTTTGGCGACGAATGACTTGGTCCTGTGCCATCGCAGCGACCACAATAATACCCACAGCAAATGAGAAATAGGCCATGAGCTCTAGGGCTTTTTTTAATCTCTCGAACAACTGCAAAATCCTTGCAACCAGTTGCTCAACATCCACCGCAGAGATATTAGGAAATTTTTTTGATAACAAATTTTGCAGTTTTGCTTTCTCACTGGCCGAGAGTTTTCCAATCGAAGCGAGCCACGTTTTTGGAGCTTCTTCTAATGCGCCAGGGGCAAACACAATAAAGAAATTAGGACGAAAGCTGGTCCATTTAACGGAACGGATATTGACCACTTTGCCAATCACAGGCATTCCTAAGACTTCAAACTTTAACCTATCACCTAAACTGATGCCGAGACGTTGGGCAAATCTCTGCTCGAGTGAAATGGCGGACTCATCTGCTGCCACTTTAGAGTCTTTGAATTCTACACCTTCGATAAGTTTTTCTGTTGGATTAAGTTTTTCGGCCCAACTCAGATTCATCATCCTTTGGCGAAACCGTGAATTCATTTCATCTTCACGAGTTTGAAAGGACTTAGCCTTTTCATCTTGTTTAAAAATTTTCTCATTAATTGAAATAAGCTTTCCTCTTACCATGGGAGAGAGGGCCTGCAGATCAGTGTTATTGTTTTTTAAGAACTCAGTGAGCAGATGAGTTTGATCATCTTGAATATCAAATAGGAATAAGGTGGGTTTATCTTTTGCGGTGAGACTAAACTCTTTATTAAGTGAGAGTTCTAGATGACCTAAGAATGAGACCAATACGGAACCAAGACCCAAGGCGACCATTGTAAGCACAGTCGTTACGGGTCTTCTGATTAATCTTCTAATCACCAACCCCAACATCAAGCCAAATGGCTTTGAGAGACTTTGGCTCCCTTTAAGAGTGATCCTTCCTAGATAGCTTGCACCAAAGCTCACAGAAATGAGGAGAATCAATGAGGCAATTAACCCTGCTACAAAAAGAAGCCCAATTTTCCATGAGTGAGCCGCCCAGATGGAGAGAAGAATAAAGAAAGCGAGAGACAGTAATGACCAAAGGATTGTTTGAACTCTACTTAAAGAACTCATTTTGTCTTGATTATGAATCAGGCCAATAATAGGTGTGCGCAGAGACTCTTCGATACTTGGAAGCAAAACGGAAAGGATAAGACCGAAAATCAGAGGAAGGCTGGGCCAAATCTGCCATGGAAATCCAACGTCATTTAATGAAGCCCCAAACAATTGGAACATCACTTTTCCCATAATGGGAAAGAGCACAGTCGAGAATATCCAGGCCATTGGAAGAGATATCAAAAAATCAAAAACTAAAGGCAGGAGCAAAAGTAATCTTGATTCTGAAGGTGAAACTCCTAAAGAGCGAAGGATTGCGATATCTTTATGCCTTCGAAGAACGAGAGTTCGAAATAAGTAAAATGTCCCAACCACTGAGAGGAGAAGGGCAACGAGAGAGGCGAGTTGAAGATAGTCACCAAAAATTTTTCCACTCCTCGCGACTTGCTCGCTACTATCAGTGGGCTTTTGAACTCGAATTGAAGGATCATCAAATTGGCGTATCAAATCTTCTTGCCAGCGATCGATAGATTCTTGAGCGACTTGTTGATTGAATTTCACGTGAAAAGAATGGCTCGCGATACTTCCCTCTCCCACAAGTTGAGTTTTTGCAAGATTACTGCGTCCTAAGTAGACACGAGCGGCCAGGGAGAATCCACGAAACCCCTGCGTTGAATCCACTGTCACATTTCCACAATATTTAAACTCTCCTTCGCCGAGAAATAAGGGGTCGCCTAAATTGATACCTAAGAGTCGGACAGCTTCATCATGAAGCCAAAGACAGTTTTCGCTAAACAGAGAATGGTCTGGATTGAGTTTTAGTGTCCCTTCACTATTTTCAAGTTTTCCATAAAATGGAAAGCCAGGTTCAATGACTCTTACCTCTACTAAATGAGAGCTCTCTTGATTCGGAGCATAGAGCATGGAGCTCATGTCTAGGACACTGTAAGTCTTCTCAATTTTTCCATCTAATTTTGATTCAAAGAGCTCAATTTCTTTTTGATTCAGTGGTCTTCGAGCAGTCAGAGCAAAGTCTGAAGAGAGAAGCTCTTTTTCCTGATCCCTAAGAGAAGTGAGAAAAGAGTCTTTAAGTTTTTCAATGAGAAAAACACCAGAGAGGCCTAGAACAATTGTAGCAACAATAAGAAGGTGGGAAGATCTAAAATATTGCCACTCTCTTTTGATCCAAAGGGTTTTATTCATGCAGAAAGCTGACCCTTTTCTAATTTAAGTATTCTATCACATCTCTTGGCAATTTCTGGATCATGAGTCACTAGGATGAGTGATGTCCCCTTCTCTTTGGCCAATGAAAACAACAGATCCATAACATTGGCACCAGTTTCAACATCCAAATTCCCCGTCGGCTCATCGGCAAGTAAAACTTCTGGCTTTCCAGCTAAAGCCCGTGCAATTGCGACACGTTGCTGCTCGCCACCAGAGAGCTGATTCGGGAAATGATCTTGTCTCTCGCTTAGACCCACCGCTTTTAATAAAGCCAATGCTTGAGTCGAAACATCTTGGTCTCCCAAAATTTCTCCAGGAAGCATGACATTTTCAAGTGCACTTAAAGTTTGGACAAGTTGAAACTGTTGAAAAATAATTCCCATTTTTCGTGCACGCATTCGCGCCAGAGCAGTTTCGTTGAGCGCATTTAAAAGCTCTCCGCCAATTTTAATTTCACCTGTATCTGGACGATCGAGTCCTGCCAAGAGAGAGAGTAGAGTGCTTTTCCCGCTCCCGGATTTACCGACGATGGCCACACTTTCTCCGGCCGTGACATGAAGATTTAACTCATTTAAGACTTGAATTTTCTTGGTTGCTTGAAAATGTGATTTAGAAAGACTCTCAACTGATAAACTCATAAATGAGGCTCCAGGGCTTTAACAACATTTTGGGCGACTTTCAAATGTCCCTTTGCTGTTGGATGAATTCCATCTGCTTGATTGTATTCCGGCACCCCACCGACACCTTCAAGTAAAAAGTCTAACAATGGAACCTTGTAATTTTTAGCTAATCTTTTAAACATTAATTCGAAATTCACTCTATATTCAGCCCCATAGTTTCTTGGAAGCTTCATCCCGGCTAAGAGCACTTTTATTTTATTTTCTTGGGCCAGTTTAATGGCGCTGCTAAGATTTTTTTCACTCTCTATGACTTCTAATCCCCTAAGTCCATCATTGGCCCCCAGAGCAAGGACCAAAATGTCAGGCTTGGATTTTAAAAACCATTTCACCCTTTGAGTGGCATTGGCCGTGGTTGATCCGCTAATGCCCCCATTAATGACTTTGATATCTTTTTTCCCTTGCCCGTGAAGAAGCTTTTCTACTTGGGCAGGAAAAGCATCCTCTTGATCTATGCCATACCCCTCTGTCAATGAGTCTCCTATGAAGAGAATTGTTCGAGCATGCAGAGTGGATGAAAAAATGAGAAGCAATAAAAAAAGTTTCATTTTTTATCTCCTGAGAAATAACTGCGATAGACCGGATGTCTTAATTTGAAAAAAACCCAAAGAGGAGCGAACAAGAGAAGATCTACACCAATGAAAAATGTATGATACTCAATATCATCAATGATAAGTGTCTTTGACTCTCCTCGTCTTACAATGTGTCTATGTCTCCATTTTTTAAATGGAAAAGGGAGCTTCTCTCCCACATCTACAAAATAGCTCTCTTTATCGGTTTCGACTCGCTCAGTAATAACTCCAATCCAAGTCCCCGTGGCCATAGAAATCTCAAGTTTGTCCCCTACTTTACATCCATCAAAGCGCATCATTTTTTTTCTTAAGGGGCGAGGGGTAAGAGCTTCAAAAAGTTTTTGATCAAAACCTTTGAAGACGACTGGGACAGATTGATTCACTGATTCTTGAAGAAGTATTTTCATGATCACATGCTGCCATGACGGAATGAGGATTACTATTACCCGACTATTGCTCTTTGTGTGTTTTTTTAGTTGTCCAACTCATGTTTGCGTTTTCTAATAGTCTCATGCTTAAAGTGTGTATTATTTATTCTTTTAAACCTTCGGCTTGGGTTAGTTGCCAAAAGATTGTCTCAAATCTGATCAAGGCGTATGAAGTGAACGCCAAAGACATTGAAATAATCCCCATTCATTACTCTGAATATCTTGAAGATACTGAGTATTATGAGAGCGCGAGAAAAGCTCGAGACTCTAAGCCAGATGTCGTTATCTTTCTTGATCACAAGCCCCATCCCATTTATATCATGCAGTGGTTGGGCAATGAATTTGAGGAAATGGGCCATACCCCAGATTATATCTTCCATCTCTATGGAGACTTCACCCTTACTTTCAAGCACTGGAAAGTTTTTGAGAAGATGATGAAAGATAAAAAGACTCTTTGGTATGCAGCCAGCCGAAGACAAAAGGCGATGTTGACTGAGTTTATCCCTGAAGATCAACTCGCTATTTGCCCCTTCCCTGTTGATGACAGCGAATTCGGATTCGATGAAAAAATTCGCCTAGCGGCTCGCAAGAGCTATGGATGGAGCGACAAAGAAGTCATCTTCATTTTCACTGGTCGCCTCTCTCAACAGAAGAGGATTCATCAACTCATCCCCGCATTTGCGAAGTGGAGAAATGAAACCAAAGCCAATGCCAAGATGGTTTTTGTAGGTGACACAGATAAGATTGGTGAACCTTGGTTGTTTAAAGGCGAATATGAAGGCGAATACTTCCATCGCCTGCAAAAAGTTTTAAATAAACTACCAGATGAAGAAAAAAAATATTTTGAGTTCCATGGTTTCAGACCCAATAAAGAATTAACTGCTTACTATAATGCTGCAGACTGTTTAGTGAACATTAGTGTTCATAATGATGAAGACTATGGAATGAGTTGTGCAGAGGCACTGGCCTGTGGGCTCCCGCTGATTCTTACTGACTGGGCAGGCTTTGAAGGCTTTGTTCAACCGGGACTAGAAGAGGCCATTAAGTTAGTGCCCGTCAAAATTGCGCCTAAGGGAAAACTCATTCATATCAAATCACTCGAGAAAGAATTAAGTTTTATGTACGAGAATGCGAAAGGCTTTAATCGCAGTCTTATTCAAAAAAACTCTCTTAAATGGACTGGTATCGAAAACGCAGCACAAATCGTTAAAGCTGGATTAAAGAATCTTACTCCATTTAAAGGATTCACTGAAACTCTTCATAAAGCAGCTGAATCTGAACTTTATAATCGCTCTAATACCTTCACGGATATGAAGAAGCACACCTTCAACAAACTCTACATGCAGGTCTATCGTCACTATGTTAGATAATCTAAAAAAAGAAGTCGAAGCTTCACGTCACTTTCTTACCTTCAGATGGGATAACCCCCTTCATGCAGATCTACCGACCGATATGCAAGGTCGCATGTGGCCTTCGAGTGAGGACTTTTACCATCCTCTCAATGCGATGTTTTCATGTTTTTTTCAAACTCAAGAGCATTTAGAATACTTTAAAGTTGTACTTCTGAGAGACGGCGCACATATGTTGCTGGATTTCTTTTTAAGATTTCCTTCACCTAAAGGTAATGTCGCCACATTTTTAGTTCCAGCAGATCTCTTGTTTTTAGTTCCCGATGCTTGGAGAGCAAAAGTGTTAGCCTATCGCATGGAAAATCCAAGACCCTTTAAACAAACGAAGCGACTTGTTTTCTGTTCTATGGTTTCTGACACGTGTTTATCTTGGCAGCACTTTAAGCATCACATGCCGAAGTGGCTTGAGCGTTTTCCAAAAGATGCCACGTTGAGTGCCTATATCGCTTCTAGAAACGAACCTTTTGATCACACTTGGACAGATAAGAAAATATCCTTTGAATTTATGTCCATTTTTCAAAATTATTTTAAGAATGCACCTGAACTACTCACGTTTTTAGATTTTAAGGCCATGTGTTCTAAGACTGATATCACTTACATCAACACAGATCTGTATTTTGGTGGGGTGAGTTTATGTGCAGTTGATAATTTAGTTTACTCTCAGTCCGCTCAGACTCAACCTCGGACGAGATATCCGGGCTTCAAGGGAAAGAAAATTGGCGAGTGGCCAATGTCTTTTAAACACAATCTTACGATCTACACTGCAGAATGTGAGGATTCTGATTTTTCACCTTTTTTATTTCACAAGAAAACTTCATTGAATAAAAAAGCCTCTCTTCCTTACCCTATTATTCCTGCGCTCTTAGAATTATTAGTGGAAAGGTTGAGATTGCCCGAAGAGCTTTAATTCTCTCCATCTTAATTTAAGCTTCCACCACAGTGGGAGCTTATGGCTGATCACTTTGCCCAGTATTTCACTTTTTTTGATGGAGAGGTCCATCATGTTTGAGGCTATCCCTCTTGTGACCCAAACCTCTTCACCTTCATCTCGTATGATTCTATTTTTTCGCCAAACGGTATGACAGACTAATTTTCCATCCTGCCAAAACACGATGATATCGTGAATATCAATTGTCGAATCCACATCAACAACCACAGTCTCGCCTACCTGAAGAACTGGGACCATCGATCCAGTAATGACAGAAAACTTAAACAGGGGTTGAGATTTTTTTACTTCAACAAATTCTTCCCATGTCATTTTGCCTGCGTCACTCATCGTTTCTCCCCCATTCAGTAAGAAACTGAAAAAAGCCGCATCCATAATTAAAGAGGATCCACCAATGGAGAAAAATGACGATTGGAAATAGCTTGAGCCTCTTCATTTTGTAAGAGAGAGCGATCGACATACTGCCCACTATCAATAACCAAAAGCAGGCAAGAAAGACAAAGAAGGGAGGCATCGCAACGATTGAGAAATGAAGAATGACAAAAAGTGGAGCGAGAAAATACCACTTCTCTCCACCACTCTCCTTGATAACTCGTGCCCTAAAATATCCCCCACCCCAACTTGCTTTTGCTAAAGAGACAAAATTATTTCTTCTCACATGCCAAACTGAAAGGCCTGGAAACCACCAGAGTTCATCCGTTCTTTTTTGAATATCTCTTAAAAGTACCGTCTCTTCGCCTCTGCGATAATTTTCTGGAAACCTAATTCCTTTATGCCACCAATGTGAGCGGATCCAAAGATTACAAGATGTCAGCGTCGTTTCATCTGTTTTCTCTGGTTTAAGCCCAACGGGATAATGTCTTTTGTAAGTGGCTCCACTGCATAGTGGTGAGGCAAGTGCGATTGAGACCGCCACTGGCACTCCATCACTATCAGGGGGTGGCGAATCAGGTCCCCCAATAACTTGGGCAAGCGGAAACTCGCGAGCGAGCTTTATCCAATATTCAAGGTACCCAGGCGTTACCCGAGCATCATCATCAATTAAAAAGGTCCATTCACCTTTGATAAAATTGATGCCGAAGTTTCTCGCGGCCCCTGGTAGCAAGACTTCTTTAGTCTTATGCCACTGAAGAGAGCGCATTTTAGATTGAGTAAGGAAACTCTCAGTCTCAGGGTCTTCACCATTGAGAATAACAATCACCTCAACCGGGTGTATCTCACCCCAAGTGGAGAGAGAGGCTAAACATTTTTTTAGCAGAGCTGTGCGCTCTCGGGTTATGATAAGAACAGAGATCATACTATGGACCAAACGGTTGATATTAATATTTATGGTAGCACAATTCGTGTGCAGTCAAAGCAAGCTTCAACACTAAAGATGCTTGAAATTGAATTTAAGTATTTTCTGACCCCCTCCATTTCTAAACCTGACTTTATCATTACACTCCATCACACCTCTGCTCCCAGTGGTATTATTCCTAGAATTCCGGCCAATAAAATCTCACAAAACTCTCTGACCTATGACGATGGAGCAGTGAGATGGAATGATTACTTTGGAAAAGCCCTTAGTATTTACGATTACAGAAAAAATGAAGGAATCATCTATTCAAATGACTCAGATCTCATTCATGAAATTGCTTACCTCATGATTCTCTCCCTCACTGGAAAGGATCTCGATTCTCGTGGTTTTCACAAAGTCCATGCCTGCTCATTTAGATACAGATCTCAGGATGTGATAGTGATGCTCCCTTCTAAAGGGGGCAAAACAACATTATTTTTGGAGATCGCAAAGCTGCCTGGGGTCTCTCTCATCTCGGATGATACGCCTTTAATTGATTCAAATGGACGAGTTCATCCATTCCCCTTAAGGCTTGGAGTCGATCATTTGCCATCTGAACTTGAAGAAAAAAAATCTCAATTCAGTCTCTTCAAGCGTCAGCAATTCACAGATAAGTGGCTTATCCCACTTGATCAACTGCCTTCTCCTATTGCTGAAAACACTCCGAGTTCTAAGGCCATTCTCATTCTTGCCCAAAGATGGAGTTCGCCGGAATCTCATCTCTCTACAATGGACGCTCTCAGAACTTTTAGGGCATTGAGTGAACATATGGTCATTGGAATTGGGCTTCCTATGATTTTGGAATACTTTATTAGAAGCACTCCCTCTGATTGGCTCAAACTCTTTAGCATTGCTCTAAAAAGAGTATGGTCTGCGATCAGACTCTGGCAGAACAGTTCTCACTATCTCTTCACAATGGGAACATCCCCTAAACAGAATGCCCTCTCACTTCTCCAATTTTTGGAGAAGAAATGAAAGCGATAAAAATCCTTTTTTATTTTTTTGTCATCCTCATCCTCGTTTTCGCTTATGGACAAACTTTTTTTGGTGAGCCGATTTGGGATGATTATCATTTTATATTTTGGCGCTTCTACAATCACACTCCCGACCATACTGTTTATTGGCGCTTTCATATATGGCCGCTCTTTGACTCTTCTTTGGCATTTCTCTATTCCATTTTTAAAGACAACACTTTCTACTGGCATAGCCTCAATTTTCTCTTACATTTAGTAACGGCTATCTTTTGGGAAGTTTCGTGCGACATTTTCGACGGGCCTGGGCCATCCCTGTTATGCTTTTGTTTTGGTTCCATCCACTGAACCTATTAAGTGTGGCTTGGATCGTTCAATTTAAAACCGTTCTTTGTGGTTTTTTATTTATCTTAAGTCTCCATGCCGGTTTGCGATTCTGGAGAACAAAAAAGAAAAGCTACTACGTTGCCTCTTTTTTGCTTTTCACTCTCTCCGTTTTCTCGAAATCATCTGTTCTGCCATTCCCCTGGATCGCTCTTCTCTTTCTTGTGTATCAACAAAGAAAAATTCAAAGCAGACAACTCTATTTGCTCCCATTTTTATTAATAACTCTATTTTCTACCTGGCGCATTTATACCAATGATATGGTTCAAGAAAGAGTCGCTGAATCAAAAACAATCGTTGATCAAAAAAGAACTGTCGAAGCGGAACCTGAACCTGAACCGATGTCTAAGCCGGAAGAAGAGTTTGAAGGTCCTTGTGAGAGTGATATTGAAAAAATTGCCCTTCAGAAACTCGAAAACAATAATGATCCCAATTCAATTGGAAATGTTTTGGATTCTTCAACGCCAAAAGATGAAAAAACAATTCTTCAAGAAACTCCACCTGCGGACACAGAAGCCGTCACGGCTAATATTGAGACGACCAATCCTCCCGTAGAAGTCCAACCGATAGACGAAGAGCCGAAGCCAGACGTAAAGACGAGCCAAGCTTTGCTCATTGTTCAAACTCTTGGTGAGTATATTTTAAAACCTTTTTTCACTTACCCACTTGCACCAATTCATGGATCCTTTAGTGGAAAACTTGGAGCAAAGGCTTATCTAGGTTATGGACTAGCACTCGCACTAATCCTTTTTGGAATGTTCAAAAAATCTAAGCTTGCTCTTTTTTCTATCGTTGCAATCGTTCTAGGTCTTGTCCCTTTCATCGGCTTTATTATTGCTCCTTATATGACTTACTCCTACATCAGTGAACAGCACTACTACTTAGTCCTTCCGTTTTTTATCATGATACAACTTTGGCTCATCTCTCTTCTTCCTAAACGCTTTCAAACTCTCACTCTCGTCTCTTTATGGTTTCTTTTGAGTTTCCAGACCGTAGACTATGCGGCTGCCTTTAAGAATGATAAGATGTATTTTGAAAGAGTATTAAGTTTTCATCCCACAGATCGAATATCACAACTCAGCCTTGCGGCCCATTTTGCTCATAATGGTCAGCCGAAACGTGCTTTAAATGTTGTCGAGAATGCTCTCTCTCAAGCAAGGAAGAACCCTAAACTAGAAAAGGATCCATTGCATCCGCTCTTTTTGAGGGCCCGCGAATTTTATGCGGCTTGTGCACTTTCACAGTGATTCGAAATACTTCACTAATTCCTGATCACTAAGAATTTTTGGATCAAGATTTTTTTCTTTCAAAAACTCTGAACTATACATCTTCCCGGTCGCGCGATCTCCACCGTCACACATAAAGGTAACGAGGCGAGAGCCTTTTGGTGATTTGAGGGCCGTTCTAAAGGCGCCCGATAAATTCAACATCGAGGACATTCCCATGACTAGTCCCTCTTTATGACGAATCCAGTAAGCAAGACTAGTGAGAGCTTGGTCAGGAAGCGTGAAGGCGTCATCTACTGAAGCGGCAGCCCAATTTTCTGTAGGACGAGTGATGCCCACTCCTTCGGCCATGGTGTAGGTCCCATCTACATCCCATGTTTTCTTATGAACATTGGCACAAAGACCACTGCCGTGTGGGTCTACAAGAGTGACTTTTATCGCAGGATTTTTTTCTTTAAAGAATTTAGAGACGCCCGCGATGGTTCCACTTGATCCAGCGGCGCATACGAGATGATCAATCTTGCCATCCAGCTGCTTCCACATCTCTGGTGCTGTCGTCTCATAGTGAGATCCCCAGTTGTCTGGATTATCAAATTGATTGGCCCACCAGTAATCAGGAGAGCTAGTGCCAATTTTTTTGCCCACTAAAAAGAAATGCTTTTCATCGGGATACATGACCGCATCTGTTTCAACGATTTCGGCTCCATAGAGAGCCAGATTTTTAAGCTTCGATGGGTCCTGCCCCTTAGGAAGCACAACAATCACTTTGTAACCTAGGCATTGACCTACCATCGCGAGACCAATTCCCGTATTACCAGCTGTACCCTCCACAATGGTCATGCCGGGCTTGAGTCTTCCGTCAGCAATGGCCTTGGCCACCATATAAAGAGCGGGACGATCTTTAATCGTGCCGCCCGGATTGAAGTTTTCGCACTTCATGAAAATGTCTCGCCCAGTCAATTTCGACAAACTTTCGACTTTAATCATTGGAGTATTTCCAATGAGACCCAAGAGCCCAGTTTTTTTAATATTCTCGAAAACTTGATCTTTTGAAGTCATAGTCATCTCCAAGCAAGGACAGATTGCGTTTTTTAGACTCAAACGGTAAAACTCTTAAAGGCTTCTTACTTACCGCAAAAGGTATGTCATGTCCTCTGAACTTGCACATTTTCTTTATCAAGATCGCACACTTAAGGGGCAATTGACGCTTAATGTCTCAGAGCTTCGTTGTACGGTGGAAGATATTATTGCCCTCCTCTATCCCCAAAGAGGACGAATTCAGCTGCAAAACGCCAATGATGCTCAGCATGCGATTGATAATATTTCAAAAAAACTCATCAGCGCAGTCTCTGCTCTCTCAACTTTAAAGCCTGGCCTTGAAGCTGAGAAACTTGTTCAAACCTTTCTCGCTGGAATTCCAGAAATTGCGGCCCTGTGTGATAAAGATGCCGAAGCGGCTTTCCAAGGTGATCCGGCCGCTCACTCAATAGAAGAAGTAATCGTCTCGTATCCCGGATTTTACGCTATCGCCGCTCATCGAATTGCCCATGCTTTAGTTAAATTAGAAATTCCTCTCCTCCCGCGCCTTATGTCTGAATACGCTCATGAACGCACAGGCATTGATATTCATCCAGCTGCGCAAATTGGGGAGAGCTTTTTCATTGATCATGGAACTGGTGTGGTGATTGGTGAGACATCCATCATTGGTAAAAATGTTAAAATTTATCAAGGTGTGACTCTGGGAGCTTTGAGTGTAAAGAAGAGAATGCAACATATTAAACGTCACCCTACGATTGAAGATGATGTCGTCATCTATGCCAACTCGACCATTCTAGGTGGAGAGACTGTTGTGGGGAGAGGCTCAGTTATCGGCGGAAACTACTGGCTCACTCAATCAGTGCCGGCAAACTCAAAAGTGTTTAACACATGAAAGAAATTACGGCCCAAGAACTCAAAAAGTGGATTGATGAAGGCCAAAAATTTACTTTGGTTGATGTTCGTTTTGAAGAGGAAAAGAAAATTGCCGATATCGGAGGAACTTTGATTCCTCTCCCAGAACTTGAGAGAAGATGGCGTGAGATACCTGACGATGAGGGTCCGATAGTCACTTATTGTCACCATGGTGTGAGAAGCCTTCATGCCGCTCAAATTCTTGTTCAAAAAGATCTTGAAGCCTTTTCTTTGGCCGGTGGAATCGACTCCTGGTCAAGATTGATTGACCCTAAAATACCTCTCTATTAAGATAGATCTATGAAAACAAAAATTTTATCACTGCCTTACAAAGCTATCGCCATTGTTCTCGTGGGTACGGCCATTTTGATGGGTGGAGTACTAGCCGTCGGAGTTCCGGCTAATCTTATTTATCTTTTTCAATAATTAGAAGAGATCACTGATTCGCGCCAAGAGTTTTTGCGCTTTGGCTTTCTCCATTTGATTTTCCACAACAAGTTTCTTGTCGATTTTATCTGATGTCGCTACGACTTCTTCTAATACTTGCTTAAATCTTTTTTTATCTTTCGTGCGAATGAACAAAACCTCGGCCATCAAAACTTTTGTTCCCAGATATTGTGGCGCGATTTTTATTGATTCGAGGAATGACTCTTCTGATTTTTTAAGATCTCTTCCAAAAAATCTTGGCGCCCCTGCATAAAAGGCTCCCCAGTAGCGAGGGACGGCACCATAAAAGTAATTCTTATCTAAGCGCTCGACTGTCTTCAATAAATTTTTTATTCGTTTTTCATATTTAAACTTAGTCATTAAGCCCGAATAATGAACCCATTTGCCTAAATTAGCGAGAGTCCAATAAATCGAGTCAATGTCGTCTATTTCTAATTCTTGTAAGGCGTCGGCATACTTCAGATCATGAGCAAGGGCGTTGGCAAACTTGGGGTTCAAAGAGAGAGCGTGATCTCCAAAATCTAATCCTTTCTCCCAAAGAGTTTTCTTTATTTCAATATCATCTTCATACGCATCAGCTAAATGAAAATAGCCATGAGCAAGAGTGCTAAAGACTTCTTTGTCAGCAGCTGAGGTACGAGATAGTTTCTCCCAAAGAGAAATTGATTCAAGAAGCTTCTCTTTGTTATTCCTCTGTAACCAGGTCGCTCTCGCCTTAGATCGTATAGTAATGGATTCTTTTTTTGAGAGCTCGATCGGTGTTTGATCGATAACAATATCTTGTCGAGGATCTGAGGCACAGGCGGAAATGAATATTAGAAAAAAAAGAAAATGAAGTCTCAATGCTATCTTACCTGCCCAAATTTTACTGTTAAACCAAAAGTGTACTGCACATCTGGCTTTCCATCATCAGGAAAAATCCAAGTTGCCCCTGCACTGAGTGCTAAATTTTGTGCAAACGCAAACTGTAACCCAGTCCCCGCATAAGGATCCCATGCGATGGGCGGCTCTTTAACAACTTGCGAGTTATTGGTCGTATCCGTAATTGTGGTTTTCTGTTTGGTGGCCCTCGCTCCGGCCCTCAAATAAAAACCTAAGTAAGATAATAGGCCATATGTTGAGCGCAACCCCACCATCCCTCGTTGCACTTGATCTTCTACTTTTTGATTGTCCGAAGGATAGTCTCTTCGTCCATTGGATTGATTCGCCTCAAGTTCGAGAGAGAGCATCGGGATGCCGGCCAGAACTCTTAAGCCAAAAAAAGATCGTGTGCTATAGCGTGCCGGTTCAGGATAGCGATTGGCCACATGTTCAATTCCATAGAGCGGCTCAAAACGAACGGACCATTTGTCTTGCGACCAAGCCGTTGCACTCACCAAGAAAAAAAATGTCACGAATAGCAATCTCATAACGTCTCCCTAATGGTATAATTGTAAAACAAACAAAAATGGTTCGCTCTCTATGGTAAAACCTTCCAATTCAGCTCCCCAAACCCTCAAGGTTCTCGTTTTGAATGCTGAAAATCTCTTTATTTTCCTCGAGAGATGGGATGGGACGGCCATGAGTGAGATGACCGAAGTGAAATGGCAGCTCGCCAATGCAGGCATGTTAGACAATAAACCCCTGCAAAAAACCCGAGATTTGGCTTTCACCCTCAACAGCATCGATCCTGATTTAATTTTTATGACTGAAGTCGGAGGACTTAAATCATTGGAAAATTTCAATGAACATTTTCTTAAATCAAAATGGAAGTGCCATCTTCTTGAGGGAAATTCAGATCGTGGCATTGATATGGGCTATCTCGTGAGAGGTGACTGGGAAGTAGAAATCAAAAGTCGCCGAGAACTCATACTCCCCCATCCCAAATACACAAAATTTTCACGAGATGTTCTCTCTTTAGAGATGCGCCTCAATGGAAAGCTTTGGTTCAATACTCTTCTCGTTCATTTGAAATCTAAATTGGATAAAAATCGTGAGGACTTTGAAGGCAGAACTCGCAGAGCTGTCGAGGTCCATGGACTAGCAGAAATTATCAGCGGCTTTGATCCCAATATTCCTCTGCTTTTGGGGGGAGACTTTAATGGAGATGCCCGCTGGCCGAATCCTGAGCCCGAATTTTTACCTCTCTATCACCGCTCAAATTTGAAAGATGCCGTGGCTTTATCGAACATTCCCGAAGAGGAGCGCTTTAGTTATCTCTATTTCAGGACTTCGGTTCAGGGGCGAATCGCTCAACAGCTCGATTACCTCTTTTTGAATGAGGCGGCGCAAAAAATCCTCATCCAAGACTCAGTCGTATTTGCTCGCTACCTTAATTCAGAAGGAATGGCCCTTCCCGTTCCGGTTGAGCAGGCCCAAAGAAAACTTCTGCCTTCAGACCATTTTCCTCTTTATGCTGAATTCGACCTTTCGCAGCATCCAAATTACTAACAATTCTGGCCTTTTAGATCAGATATGTTAATCTCTTGCCCCTAAGACTAATCATCAACTTTATTTGAGGATACTCATGGCCGAAAGACACAGAGACTCTGGAGAAAACGTAAGACTTGAAATCAGTGACGGCTTTGCCGTTGATAAGGCTTTGAAGAAATTCAAACGTCTTTGTGATGCGTACGGAATCGTAAAAGAATACCGTGCTCGCGAGTATTACCAAAAGCCATCAATTAAAGATCGTGAGAAGCGTGAGAACGCAGAAAAGCGTCGTCGTAAGACTCTTTCAAAAAATCGTATCACTCGCAAAATCTAGTTCAAATAAAAGGGCCCCATCTTGGGGCCCTCATTTTTTTATCTGACTTTAAAATCCATTTTATCTTGCAAGCTGAGCTTTACGACGATTCATGTTGTAAAGGATGCTGTTGAGCTTTCTCTCCTGAGAAGAGCTTGGACGAATCTCTGAATAATCCAATGAGATTTCGCGCATAGAACTTGCAGCATCAACTGCTAAGAGAGCTTGAGCCTTCATGGCTTTTGAACTTGCAGCAACTGCTGGAGCACCCCAGTTCAAACCTTGAACATATTGAGTGATATCAACAAAGAATCCGAATCCTGATTTACCTGGCTGATTGCTTGCAAAAATACCAGCTGCACCAGTGGCCTTATCAATGGCAAACATTGGGAAGAAATTAATTCCACCAAGAGACTGGCCGATTGAATCGAGACCAGAAATTGGAATCGCTACACCAAGAGCGTATGCATTCGTTGCAGCCGCTACATAGAGTTGCGCTTTCGATCCAAGATCAACTGAGATCGCAGTATTAGTTCCGATCAATGGAGCTAATGTACCGTTTGGAAGAAGAACTGGGCCCACGTTTAGATCAGCAAGCGCAGAAGCATTCACCTCAATCACAAATTGAGTCTTAGAACCAAGAACAGGAACCATAGAAACTGTACCGATTTGGCGATTATTGCGGATCACAGGGATCTGCAAACTTGGAAACATAATGTTTCCAAAATCGATGTCAGATGAAACGCGAAGAGTCACTTCATTGTTCACAACTGTAGTCTCAACCTTAAGACCTTTAACAATTTGAACGCCGCCGTTACTACCGCATGACACTAACGAGACAAGAGAGAAAACCACGAGCAGAGACTGAAATAGACGTACAAAACTCATAAGATACCCCAGAAGGACGTCGTCCCACGGGTTGATTTCAGTATTCGTTCACCATTTACGTGCAACTTCAACAAACGTCCCACACGATACTGAAATACATTTATTTGTTTGAACTGGTGGATGGCAGTTTAACGCGACTTGGCGATTTCAAGAAGAAAATGTCAAATTCCTTTGATCTTCATGAACTTATCTCTACTTCAAGGCCCCCTCTAAACTCGCCGTCGTGCCAAAAAAGTGGCAACATGAAGTGGCAGCAAAGGTCTAACATATGCAATCTATTCCATTCTACTTTGATTACCTCTCACCCTTCTCCTACTTCGCCTGGATGCGAAGAGAAGAGATCCCCGCCAAGTTGGAATTGCTTCCAGTGGCCTTGGGCCCAGTCTTGAATCATTGGGGAATCAAAGGCCCTGGTGAGGTTCAACCGAAGAGAGAATTTTTGCTCAAGCAATGTATTCGTGAAGCAAAAAAAACGAGCCTTCCCTTCACGACTCCAAAGACTCACCCTTTTAATTCTCTTTATGCCTTGAGACTTTCACTTAAAGAAGTTGCAGGCCCCTTGCAAGAGAGAGTCATTGATACTTTATGGAAAGCAGGATGGCAGAAGCGCATTGATATGGGTGAACCTGATGAATTGATCGCAGCTCTCAGAGCGGCTGATCTTCCGGCAGAAGAGCTGTACGAGAAAAGTTTTACTCCCGAGGCAAAAAAAGCTCTCAAGGCCAATATCGCACGCGCTACCGCGAGTGGCGTTTTTGGAGTTCCAAGTTTTGTGGCAACTGAAGAGCTTTTTTGGGGAGCTGATTCGATTCCGCAATTAAAATTATACCTTGAAGGTCATGATAACTTAGATCGAGAGTTGTTTAAATCACTGTTAGACGGAACACCTCGAGCGGCCAGTCAGGGATTAAATTTTTAAGGAAGATCTATGACAAAATTTCAAGAAGGGCTTACAGATCATCTCGTGAGAATCATCTCGGAGACGAATGGGATCACTCTTTCAGATACACTTGAGCTCTCCACTATTGGCGATAGTCGTGACGATAATCCACTCATTAAGAAAACCTTAGTTGAATTCAGGCGCCTACTTTCTGGATTCCAGCAAGATGAAGTAGACATCAAAACCCTGCTTCAACATCCAGTTGCTTACGCTTTGAGAGATTTTTTTAAAAGATTTCCTAAACCCTACATTGAAGAGCATATCCATCTCACGGGATCACTCACCGCTGAATTTATCTTTCTCCATCTCATGCAACTCTTAGAAGGGCCGCATCGTGAGATCTATGTAGAGAAGATTGAGAAAATTTGGGGATCTGGAAGTGCGAATATTAAAACGGTAGAAGATGTTGATCAACTCATTCGTCTGAAAGATGATGAGTTCTTTGATCGCTATCTCAAGATACTACTTCTTCCAAAACTCATTTTGACTTCAAGGGAAATGCATCGCAAAGCCGCTTATCATATGGCCCAAGAACTGCATGAGAAATATAACGTCGGAATGATTCGCTTGAAATTTACACTCTCGCGCGCTTCATCTGATGCGGAGGAAAATATTCCTGGACTTGAAAACCTAACGGAAGAGGATGTTGTTCTGGGTCTCTATGAAGGCTTTATGCAGTATCGTAGAGAAGTTCCTCATTTCAATTTTGTCTTAAGTCCATGCTTCAGAAAAGAAGCCGATTTCTGGGATAATAAAAAATACTCTTCAAAAAAAGAGCACTTTAATCATCAGTGTGATCAGATTCTCAATTTGATCGAAAAATATCCTGAACTCAACAAGCATCTCTGCGAAGTCGATACTGTTGGCAATGAGCGTGATCTCTATCGCAAAGGGCATTTCAATGAAATGCAACAAGGCTTCAGGAAGCTTCATTATAAAGGCTTTCGCATTCGCTCTCACCACGGCGAAACTTGGCACACTTTGAAGTGTGGTGTTCAGGCCGTAGATAATGCGCTCAACATCTGGCACATAGACACCTTGGAGCATGGGCTGTCACTCGGCATTAACCCAAACTTTTATTACCATTCATTCTTCTTACGTTTAATTGCCGCCAACGAGCAAGGTCATCCTGTAAAAACAGGAAGTGCAGACTACAAAGAGCTTATGGAGATGGAATGGCGTGAACACGAAGATATCCGTGACAAAATCTTTGCAGGAAAAATACTTACGGATGAGGAGAGAAAACTTTTTGTTAAAGTGAAATTTCATACAGCAAGAGAAGTAGAGCATTACCAACATGACGTTTTAAATCGTATGATCAACAAAGGTGTCTCCCTGATTGCTCTTCCCTCAAGCAATAATAAACTCACGAATAGTTTTCCAGACTATAAAGACCATCCGTTTTCATGGTGGGAGAAAAAAGGTGTTAAGCTTGGGATCGGTACGGATAACTATGTCACGCTTGATACGGATTATATCCAAGAGTTACTCATCCTACTGTTCACGGACTCTGAGAACTTAAAAATCACGAAGCTACTTATGGTCGCAACTGGGGAAACAAGAAGACCATATCTGTCTCAGCTCTTATGGAAGATGAGAGAAGCTAAATAGTTAATCGAGAAAAACGACGACTTGAACTTGATAGGCTCTTTTATCTAAATCGGCTTTAAAGACTAGAGCCGCTTTTCTCGTGTTACTGAGACTTTTGCCCGCAATAATTCTATTTGCACTTCGACCATCCGTCTCGATCTTGGCATAACTGTCATCCCCTACCACTCCAAAGCTTACATAATTTTTTCCACCATTGGAGCGATCAATTCCCATCATGAGATTTTCGACTCTCACACTTGTTCCTGTTCGCCATTCACCAGAATCAGTCTTAACTCCAGCATGAAAATTGGCTTGCCAGTTGGAATTTTGAATCGGAGCCATATTAGACGTTAGATCCACACGATCATTACTAATATCTATCTCATGACTGCTGTACATTTGATTGGTTGCATGGATGAGCTTGATCTGAGAGAGATTCACACTCTTTGTAGGCAGCATAATTTCTCCCCCCCAGGGCAGGGATTCGTTATAGGTATTGAGTTCAAAACCTATGGCACCACTCAACTCTGTGGAGTATCCCTCGCCGTCACTTCGAGTGGAGAACCCCAAAGGTGAAAATCCAATCGTTCGATCAGAATGAATTTTAGCAATCATCTCTCTTGAGACAATTCTGAAATTGCGAAGCTTCATTCTTCCTGTTTTTACATCATAGTTTGCAAGCACCCAGCGATCTTCTCCATTTCCCTTACTTCTGAACAAATAATGGAAGATCCCATCTTTGTCTTTCCACCGGTAGGCATCGACCTTTTCAATATCGGATTTTGATTGAAATCCAAGAAACATCTGTAGAGCAGATTCAGTGTTGTTTGAATAGTTCTTCCCTTTAACATCCCAAAGTATAGCTGTCGCTTCATTGCTATTCGCTGGAAGTTTTTCAAAACTCATATTTTGAGCACAATTGATATTTTTTCCATCAACCAGACTTGAAAGGAATGAGAGTTCTGCAAGCGCTTCGATGCCGGGCCCCATTTTCTTCTTTGGTTTTTTTGCAAATTCTTCCAAACTATCTGATCTTTCTAAATAAAGCATGATCTCAGTGACAGAATGGGAAAGCGATGTCGCCTCTTGTCCCAGAGCAAATCCTGCAGATTGGAAAACTTCAGGCCGAACTTGATCAAAACGAATGATGTTATCTGTGATAACAACCTCATCATCACGGTTTTTTCTTTCAATCATCTCTTGAGCGGCTTTCCTTTGGGCCTCAAGATTTTTTTGAAAACTTTTTGTAGTATTAATACCTGGAAGTTGATTCCAAATGACGTCTTGAGCATCAATCGGTCTAAATTTGCAATTCCCAAGCACACCTTTAAGGGTATTAAGTGTGAGTCCGGAATTATTAGTAAAAGAACTCTCACAGTTTTCAAATTGCTGCTGAGCTTGTGATTGTTTAATGATTTCTTCAGAGCTTTGTGGGGTTTGATTTTGGCCAAAAGCCAAATTGCTAATTATTAGAATAGAAAGGAGGATTGAAAATTTCACCCTTTCTATTCGTCAAAATTATCGAAATTCCTAAGAAATACGAAATACCCGAGAAGATTACTCGAGTGAGAATTCCTTAAGGAGCTTTTGTGCAATTTTATTCACCATTTTACGCTTGGGACCCACCAGCCAAAGCTCTAAAAACACTGGCAATTGCCCTAAGACAACAAGCTCTTTGGACTTCACCCAATGAGCAGCAGACCCCTCAGTGAGACAGGTCACTCCCTTTCCGGCCACTGCAAGATTTTTGAGTAAAGTGTTCTCATCCGTTTCTAAAACAAGATTCACAGGTAAATGATTCTCATGAAAAAATCTTTCTATTTCATGTCTGGGACGACTAAGGGGTGACTGCAAGAGCAAGGGTTGAGACCCCAAAGATGCAGGAAATCCTTTCTTTAAATGAGCAAATTCAGGAGAAGCTAGCGCAAACAGCGGGGAGTGAGAAACTCGTCTTTGAAATAGAATTGTCTTATCTTTGATGTGCGCTTGCTCAAGTAATAAAACCATATCGAGACGATGCTCAATCAAGTCTTGAACGAGAGTTTCAGCGGCACCATGAGAAACTGAAGGTGAAGCCCCAGGCTGTTTGAGGGCAGACTTAAGGAGCTCAGTTGCAGAATAATGAGGAACACCTTCCTCGATACCAATTTGAATATGAGTTTTTTCAGCTTGTTTGGTATCGGAGAGAGTGTCGAGCATCTCATCGCCAAGAGAAAATATTTGTCTCGCGTAGTCTAAAGCCAGCTGCCCTGCTTCCGTGAGAACAAGTTTTTTCTGCTTTCTCTCAAACAAAGGCTGCTCAAGACGATCCTCTAAAATTTTTAACTGCATCGAGAGGGCACTTTGCCCAACTCTTAAAATCTCAGAAGCCTTCGCTAGAGATCCGGTCTCGGCAATTGTCTTAAAATAAAGCAGGTGATGATAATTGAGCCAAACGGATGAAGTCATAAAATTAAATTCCTTTTTTCATCAAAGACATCAGCTGATCTCGAGCTTGTGTAACCGTGAGAGTACCGGAGACAACATCATTTTTATATTTCTCTAAACTGGCTTCCGTCACTTGGTGACTGAACCAATCTTGCAAAGCTTCTTTGATGCTTTCATCCAACCAGGACAGTCGCTGTTTTGAACGCTTAGAATTTATATTCGGCCCTAAATGTTGATAAAACTTTTCGATCGTATCCCAAATTTCTTTGAGTCCTCTATTTTCAAGGGCACTGCATTTAAGAACCGGAGGATGCCAACCTTCTTGTCTTAAAATATGCAATGCTTGCTGATAATGATGAGTCGCAGCTTCTGCCGTTTGTAATTGTTCTCCATCAGCTTTAGTGACGACGACCAAATCAACTAGCTCTAAAATTCCTCGCTTAATTCCTTGAAGGTCATCACCGGCACCTGGTTGCAAGAGCATCATAAAACAATCAACCATATTGGCGACTGCCGTTTCACTCTGCCCTACTCCAACCGTTTCAATGAGGACAATATCAAAGCCGAAAGCTTCACAAAGCTGAATGACTTCTCTTGATCTTTTGGCCACCCCACCTAAACTTCCACCACTAGGGCTTGGACGAATAAAGGCTTTTGGATCCCGGGCCAATAGCTCCATTCTCGTCTTATCTCCTAAGATGCTTCCACCAGAGACTTGGCTTGTGGGATCAACAGCTAACACAGCAACAGTTAAATTTTTAGATGTGAGCAAAGTTCCAAAACTTTCTATGAAGGTGGACTTCCCTACTCCGGGTGTTCCCGAAATTCCAATTCTCTTTGTTGGCTTTGAAGGCTTCAAAATATTTAATAGCTCTTGAGCTAATATTTTATGTTCCGCCTTAGAAGATTCAATAAGAGTGATCGCTTTAGAGAGAGCGTTTTTATCTCGATTTTTAAAGCCATTAACAAAATCTTCTTTTGTCCAATTTTTCAATTGGAGCCTCCTAGAATTTTTTGGATAAGCTCTCTTGCCGCGTCAGCAATAACTGTTCCCGGACCAAAAATTCCGGCCACACCCATTTTTTTGAGTTCAGCATAATCTTGAGGAGGAATCACTCCCCCGACGACAACATGGATATCAGAGCGCTTTCTCTTTTTAAGTGCCTCAATTAAGGCCGGGACTAAGGTGAGATGACCTGCGGCTAAGGAGCTCACTCCAACAACATGAACATCATTCTCCACAGCTTGATCGGCAACTTCTTCAGGCGTTTGGAATAGAGGTCCGACATCGACATCAAAACCTAAATCAGCAAACGCTGTAGCAATGACTTTTTGCCCGCGATCGTGACCATCTTGACCCATCTTCGCGACTAGGATTCGAGGACGACGTCCTTCTTGTTGAACAAAATTTTCCATCGCCTTTTGTATGTCACTCACGTCTTGCTTCCCTTGTTTAACTTCTTTTAAGTAAACACCTTGAATAGTTTGAATTTGAGCCCGATGGCGGCCAAAAGCTTTCTCCATTGCATCAGACATCTCACCCACGGTTGCGTGAGCACGAGCAGCTTTAACCGCTAGATCAAGAAGGTTGCCTTGACCCGTCTGTGCCGCTAATTCCATATCTGCTAAAGCTTTTTCAACTTTTTTTGCATCTCTATTATTCTTCAACACTTTTAAACGAGCGATTTGTGATTCTCTCACCGCTTTATTATCGACTTGTAAAACAGGGATATCTTCCTCTTCATCAAGCTTGAAAGTATTCACCCCGATGACAGCCTGAATTCCTGAGTCAATTCTCGCTTGCGTGCGCGCAGCCGCCTCTTCAATTTTTCTTTTTGGAAGTCCACTCGCAATAGCTTTAGACATTCCACCAAGCTTTTCGATTTCTTGTAGATGCTCCCACGCCTTATCCGCTAATTGCTGAGTGAGAGTTTCTACGTAAAAAGAGCCTCCCCAAGGATCAATAATCTTACAGGAGTCAGTTTCTTGTTGAAGATACAATTGAGTGTTCCTTGCTATTCTTGCACTCATCTCACTTGGAAGAGCGAGGGCCTCATCAAGAGAGTTGGTGTGTAAGGACTGTGTGTGCCCATGAACAGCGGCCATGGCTTCAATCTGAGTGCGTACGACATTGTTCCAAATATCTTGAGCGGTCAGACTCCATCCAGAGGTTTGACTATGAGTTCTCAGGGCCATGGATTTAGGATTCTTAGGATTAAACTCGCTAACAATCTTCGACCAAAGGATTCGAGCGGCTCTCATCTTAGCGACTTCCATAAAATAATTCATGCCTATCGCCCAAAAAAAAGAGAGACGAGGAGCAAAGGCATCAATATCCAAACCGCTTTTAATTCCTTGCTTCAAATATTCAAGACCGTCTGCCAGCGTATAGGCCAATTCCAAATCGGCCGTCGCACCGGCTTCTTGCATATGGTAGCCCGAAATGGAAATAGAGTTAAATTTGGGCATATGCTGAGCTGTATAGGAGAAGATATCACCGATAATTCTCATCGAAGGTTCTGGCGGATAAATATAGGTATTTCTCACCATGAACTCTTTTAAAATATCATTTTGAATTGTGCCTGATAATTTCTCCTGACTGACTCCCTGCTCTTCTGCGGCCAAGATATAAAGGGCCAAAATAGGAATGACGGCTCCATTCATGGTCATCGAAACACTCATCTGATCGAGTGGAATACCTTCAAAGAGTATTCGCATATCCATAATTGAATCAATAGCCACTCCGGCCATGCCAACATCGCCGGCCACCCGAGGATGATCTGAGTCGTATCCACGATGAGTCGCTAGATCAAAAGCGATAGAGAGACCTTTTTGACCTTTGGATAAATTGGCACGATAAAATCGATTTGAATCTTCGGCCGTTGAAAATCCTGCGTACTGTCTGATCGTCCAAGGTTTTGAGATATACATCGAACCATAGGGGCCACGTATAAATGGAGCCAAACCAGGATAAGTTTTAGTCATCTCGGGATGAGGAATATTTTTTGGAAAATATCTCGTTTTGAGTTCAATCCCTTCGGGAGTGACTTTCCCCCCTCGAGATTCAAAGTCTTTGATTTTGGGCCATGAAAAAGCAACTTGTGAAAAATCAATCTGCTTCATTTGCGACTCTCCCACCACTTAATCACTTCATCCAACGTCGCATAGATATCTTGTCCACTAAATAGGTTTAAGCAACCACTCACTTGTGTTTTACCGGCGACATAGCATCGATCACCAACAGCTTTCAATTTTGCGTGATCTTCATCATTCGTGACCCAAACTTTAATTTCATTTTTTTGATTCTTGAGCCATTTCATTAAATCGTCTAAATTTTGAGAAGGGCCACTCTCAACGACATTGAGACCTAAAAGCTCAAAATAATTTTTTGTAAAATTCAAACGAGGCTGAAGAGCAGCATAATCACCTAAAACGGCCACACACACACTAGGTTTATTATTTTTCAAACCAAGTCTCAGCTCTTCAAAGGCTCTCCCTAATCTCACATGATCATCCTTAAGCCATCGCTGGAGAAGAACAATCTCTTCAGAAGGATTAGAGAAGTCATTGACTCCGGTTTGAACTTTCTTTCTTGTCGCAAACTTCCTTTGAAGCTCCAACCAATTTCTATTGGCTTCAGATTGAAGATACTCAGCTTGCTCTTGCTTATTTAGCTTTGACATTTTTTGCATCATCTCCCATGAGACTTTGGCAAAGTTGAGAGTCATCTCCTCAATTGAAAAGCTCCCTGAAGAGGGGTCAACCACTTCTCCTAAGCCCGATTCAGACTGCAAAATGAGCTGGCTCGTGATGGCCAAACGCTTCGCTCTGGCGTGAGTACCGGCGTTGGTTTTGATAAGAAGATCATAAGGGAGTGACTCAACAATTTGTGCACCAGACAGATAACTCGCGCACAGGGATGTCGAATTTCTCAGAATATTATTGGCTTGATCAAAACCAGAAAAATCTCTCCAGGAAACTCGCCCCATCCAAGAGATGTCTTGATAGAGATGAGCTAGATTAAGGTTTTCTAAAATATTTTGAGCGAGCTGCTTCGAGGCACGCATTTTTGCCATGGATTGGAAAAATTCATTTTCCATATTTAAAGCGACAGCGATTTTTTGTGGCTTATTTTGGGCCCAATCGATAATTTGAAGCAAAATTGAAGCCACTTCTAGCACTCCACTTCCGCCCAACCTGACTGCTTCGTGACCACTTAATATTCGATTAATTTTGGGATGATTAAAATGATGGTCAGACGCAACCCAAAGTCGAGCTTCACAATTATCTAAAACGGATTCAGCCTTTCTGATCTCTTGAACTAACTTTTGCTCATTCCAATCAAGCAAGAAGGGATCCAAGATAAAATCCCAAACTCCAGAAGAAGTCATTTGAGCAAGCGCACTCCAATCGACTTCATCACTTCGAGTCCATGTAAAACTAAGTGCTGCTTGCGAGAAATGATTATCAGTCCATGATTCGGCAGAGTCGCTAAAACCGTTACGGACAAATCCTTCAGGAGTTGTCACTTTTAATAGCCTCTCGATTTGGTCGGTTTTTAATTCTTTACCAACGAGCTGCTGCCATTTCTCAAACTTAGCTTCTTCAAAAGATGTCCAATTTTTCATACTCCAATCCTATCAAAAAACTCACCCCATCGTCCTGTAGAAAGGGTGTACAATAATGGCAAGGAGAGCATTTTTGTCACTAACGCTTTTAGTTGAAAATAACCCCAAAATTGTTGAAATTTATCAACTCAATTTAAAGACCTACGTGGGTCTTGATGTCTTAGTTGTTAAAGGACTTAAAGAAGCCTCATTGGTGGTGGACAAGCAACCATTTGCTTTAATTATTTGCCGCGCAAAAATTGGCAATGATGAAGTCGCGGTTCCACTCTCTGAAGTGATGGCCAGCAAACAAATTAATATCCCATTATTCGTCATCGGCCACGGCCTATACCCCTCTCTCGTTCATGGAGTCCTGCCAGGTAGTCTTGATCTCAAGGGTGTAGTCAAAGGGGCCGCAAGTGCTCTTGGTGTAACGGCACAGAGTATGGTGAATATGAAAGTTGAGGATTACTTTCCTATACCAGCGGAACATTTTAAATGGATTAACTACCCTATTTGTCCAATTTTAAGAAAGAGTGACAAGGGAGAGATGGAAGTCATCTTTAAAGCGAATGAGATGCTAGATCGCTCTAAAATCCAGGGATCATCTTTGCTTTTTGTCGACAAGCTTGATCGCTTACAAATGGTGAATCAAATCACGGCTGAACTCGTGGGGCGGCTAGAAGACAAGGATCTCAATCCAGATGAACAAATTCAGGCAGGAGTTTCAAACTTAGAGATGCTCTCTAAAAAACTTCTCTCCATTGGAATTAATGAAGAAACAATTGGACTCGCAAAAAAAGGAATGGATTCCTTTGCTGGTAATGTCAAACGCTATCCCAAACTTGGAAACTTGCTTCAGAGGATGCTCTCCAACAAAGCGGGTTATCTTTATAGGCACACTCAAATTGTCACTTATGTGGCCCTTCATATTGTTCGAAACATTGATTGGGGGACACCAGAGCAAGAAGAGAAAATTGCCTTCATTTCATTTTTCCATGACATTGCTTTAGAAAATGATACTCAAGCAAAAATCTGCTCAAAAGAGGAATTGAGATCCGCTCAATTCGATCCTCGAGAGAAAGCTGTCGTAGAAAAACATGCCCAAGTCGCTGCAGAAATTGTTCATAAATATCCCCACGCTCCCATGGGCTCTGATCAAATCATCAGGCAGCATCATGGGATGCTTAATGGCGTTGGATTTTCAGATCACTTTGGCGCCAACCTCTCGCCCATGGCGATCGTCTTTATCGTAGCTGAAGAGTTCACCCGTATTATCATTGCCAAGGAAAATGGCCCATTTAATGGGCGAGATATGACTCGAGAACTTCGACAAACCTTCACCACTTCCCGCTTCCAAAAGATCATAGACCTCCTAGAACAGATAACTTTCTAGTACTTACGACGTGTTAAGATCTCCTTACAAATCTTAAGCTTATATTGGGTTAAGCTTAATCCATTAATAACCGAAAATACCTCTATGAATGACCATCGCTGCCTGATCTGTAAATATCTTGGTGACCACTCTCATAAAGAGCTATCGAAAGATCGCATTTATAGAGACCGTGGAAGTGATATCGTGATCCCACTTTGTTATGGGCACTCTTGGGAATTATTCAGAGTCGGACAGCGTAAATTTCTTGGTAAATATCGTCACAATTTCATGCATTTCTTTGGTACTGAAACGGAAACAGAGCTCATTGATTACGTTAAAGGAAACAACAAAGAATTCGGACGTTGGGCAGCCTAAACTAATCCAGCGATGTAAGATACCCAAGCATCACAGTTTTCACCGATCTCACTTGGAGTATAATTTCCATCTCCTCCGCCTTTCTCATCATCCCCTTCCCAGAAAGCAATTGAGCGGCTGAAACCAGCCTCAGTGAGAATCTCCCGCAACTCTGCTATTGTCCAAAGACGCCAATCATAGGTGAAAACATTTTCATGCTTTTTTCCTTTCGCATCTCGAAAATGAATAGCAAACGTGCACTCCGCGGTAATGGGATTAAAGCTCTGGCACTCCCAATAATATGTGAGCCCACCAATCTTTCTTTTATCAGTCACAATCTTTTGACTCTCAGGACCACCAAAAAGATCCAGAAAGAATACGCCTTGTTTGCCAAGACCCTGACGAACTTTTTTAAAATAACTTAAAAGTTGAGGACGAGTTTTGAAAATGAAATATGAAAAGTTGAAGGCACAGATCACATCAGCCGTGAATTTATGTTTTTCAAGAACATTGCCCTCAAGATAAGTCATGCGCTTCTTCGCCGTTGGACTCAGCTTAGACCAATGTCTCTCTTTACCCATGGCAATAGGCTCTGGATCAAGATCCACGCCTATTGCAGTGGCCTCTGCACTCTTGCGCACCCACTGACACGAGATCGCTCCAGTGCCACAAAAATCCTCACGCAAGACCAAGGGAAAGCGCCCATGAAGTTTTTTAAACCATGTGCGCATAAAATCGACTTCAGACTCGGGATTTTGGACGGCTCTCTCGTACCAATCATATTTCGTTTTAAGATCTAAATCACTCTTCATGACCCAACTCCTGCTCAACAAAGCGTCGTAATGGATGCTTCTCACCAACATGCTTTCTGAGTAATTTCAAAAAAGCGACTTTATCTTTTCTCCACAAATCCCAACGTAATTCTCCAAGAACTTGCTTTGAATGGCCAGTGAGCTGAATCCCTTTCACTGCGCCATCAAATGACTTCACTCCTCCAATCTGATCCCAGCGAATCTTCTGCCTACGCTCTTCTTGACCGGGTTTAAGTCTTAATGAAAAAGGAGTATCTAAACCATCATAGGTTAACAAAAATCTTTCTCTCGTTGTACTTAAGGGAGGAAACATAAAAATCAGACCAGCTGAAATTAATTCTGCAAATTTAAAAATGATTGCACTGGTTTCCAAAACCTTTAGAAACAAAGCTGCCGCTACATTAAAATCGCCACCACTCGTCTCAACAAGTTCTATAATTCGAGGAAAGACCTGACCATATTTCATCGCCACTGGCAGAAGACACAAAATCAAAATTTCATAACGAGGCTCTTTGCGATCAAATTCATATTGGCGAGACATCGCCAACACCTTTTCTTCAACTGAGAGTTTTTCTAAGCGAGCTGCTCTAGGATCTTCTTGCTGGGTTTTCTCCCAGCGCTTCTTGGCCTTAAAGGCTTCAATCTTTTGCTTAACCTCAAGCTCCCCTTCTTTAAGAGGAGTATCATCGGGCAACTCTTCAAGAGAGATACCCGATGAAGGAGAATCATTTGGATCTGATGGTTCCATGCTCAGTTTTTAAAGCATATCCTTTAAAATCAGCATGGATTCTTCGATGACTGGATCAACTCTTAAAGTTTTTGCGTACTCATCAAATTTCTCTTGAGCGACTTTATCCTTAACTGGATCAAGTGATTTAACCACTAGATCCTTGTCTTCTTCTTCCTTCTCAAAAGCTTCTGAGCGCTCTTTCACTTCTTTGCGATCCTTAAGATAGGCTTCCATCGTTAAGTCTTTAACTGTTTGCTTCCTTCTAAGATCATACCAAGCAATCGATTCACGAATTCTTTCAAAACGCGGATTCTCTTTCACGCGTTTTTTAGAAGCCGTAACAACTTTCTTTTCATTGTAAGCTTTCTTCCAAGTCTTAAACGGTACAGCTTGAACCTTTGCCCATGGAATTGAATGCTTTAAGAATTGCTCTCCGCTTTCAAGGTGTGAATACGGATCTGGAAGGATGATATCTGGAGTCACACCCTTATACTGAGTGGAGGAACCATTCACTCTAAAGAATTTTTGAATGGTGATCTTCAATGCACCAAGTGGTGAATACGCTTTAGCCATTGGGGCGACATAATTATCAAGATCAACAACGAGCTGAACTGTTCCTTTACCGTGAGAGAACTCCCCTCCTACAACTAAGGCACGTCCGTAATCTTGAAGGGCAGCGGCTACGATTTCTGAAGCAGAAGCCGAAAATCTATTAATAAGTACTATCATCGGCTTATCAAACTCTACACTTGGATCCTGATCGGCCAAGATCTCAACCGTTCCAGTTGAAGCTTTGACTTGAACGACAGGTCCTTTCTCAAAAAATAATCCTGAGATCATACGCGCATCTTCAAGAGCACCACCGCCGTTATTACGAAGATCCAAGATCAAACCTTGAATATTTTCTTTCTTGAGGCGTACAAGTTCTTTTCTCACATCATCGGTACAATTGCGGCCCTGGCGATCATTGAAATCACGATAAAACTTTGGAACATTGATATAACCAACTTTAGTTTTAGCTTTATCTAATTCAAGAACAGAACCTTTGACATAGGATTCATCAATTTCAACGACGTCGCGAATGATAGGCACCGTTTTAATAAGACCGTTTGGCTTTTTAACAGTTAAACGAACTTCGCTTCCTTTTTTTCCACGAATAAGTTTAACCGCTTCGCGAAGGGGCATATCAACGACATCAACCGGCTCTTCCTTGCCTTGAGCCACTTTTAAAATCGTGTCTTCAGAATCGAGTTCTTTTGTTTTCCAAGACGCAGACCCTGGGACAATTTTTTCAACTTTTATGTAAGAGCCTTCTTCACGAAGAATCGCCCCAATCCCCTCAAGCTTGCCTGACATATCAATATCAAAGTCTTCTTTCTCTTCCGGAATGAGATAACTTGTATGGGGATCGTAAACACGAGCAATGGAATTATAAAACTTATCTAATTTATCGTTGTGCTTCTCATCTTTGAGGCGTTCAAGAATTTTCTTGTAGCTCTCTCCAGTCTTTTGGCGAGCCTTTGCTTCAAGGGCTACATCATCAAGCTTTTTTAAGTCTTCACCATCAGCTTGGCTTTTCTTTTTCTTTTTCTTAGATTTTTTTAACTCTTCTGCTTTCTTGGCAGGATCTTGATCACGCTCTTCCTTCAAGTCCGCTAAACGGCCCATGACATCGTATTTGAGAATTTTAGACCAAAGCACCTTAAGTTCTTTCTCATCTTTTAAAAATTTTCTTTTTTCAGCGTCAGTCTCAATATTTTCTTTCTTATTGTAGTCCATCGGTTTAGCTAAGATCTCAGCTATCCAAGCCTGAACTTCTGGAATTCTTTTATCCATAATTTTTGAAGTTTCAGTTATAAGATCGAGGCGACCACTCACAAGCTCATCATCCATTTTATCGGAATACTTATTGAGTGTTTTTAAATCTTTCTGAGTGAGAAACTGCTTTCCGTAATCAATTCTATCTAAATAAAGTTTAAAGGCTTCTTTTGAAAGACTGTCATCGATCGTCTTGTTAGCAAGATGCATGTTCTCGAGTGCACCCTTCAAAATATTTCCTAGAACCATTTCACGAGTGTAGCCAGGATCTTTTCCCGTTACGGTTCCAAGATTTTGTCTCTCCTCTCTTTCGCTAGAAAATAAATTTTGAGCAAGAAGACTTGGAGTGACGGTAATGAGTGCTAAGAACAAAAGAAATTTCATGAGATCCCCATATAGAATGCGATATTTCGCACGAGAGTAGATTCAGACTATTGTCCTACCCTAACGAGTTGGGAGCAAGGAGATTTCTCTATTTTAAGGATGAACAATATTCTTCAATTCTTTGAACAGCGGCTTGATTTCTTGATTTTTTTGCTCATTCTTAGGGCATACACGCTGCTCTTCACCGCGCATCATTAGTTTCCAGTCGGCCTGACAGCCCTTAGGGTCTTCGGGCAGCTCGTATTGAACTTTGAGAAACATCGCAGAGAAACGTTGATCAAGCTCATCAGCTTTAGGTCGGGCCAATTTACTTTTGTGCGAACCGTCTTCATCGCTATAGATCAAATAGGTATCACCGGTATTGGTTTTTTCTAAAAGAATTTTCTCTTTTTCATCTAGATCTTCTAAGACAAACAAAGCTTTTCCCGCACGTAAATCAAGATTACTTTCGGGGCTCTCGGCTTGTTGGGCAAGTGCAAAAAATGGGATGATTCCTATAAAAAATAACAACGATATTCGCACAGCGACTCCCTAGTTGATGGATTATTATCACTGGTTTTCCTTGGCTTTTCCAGGATATCCTCAAGACCTATGAACACATATCCAATTCTTCGCAAAGGTCTCTTCCTTCTTCCCCCTGAAACGGCTCACAATCTCACTCTCGAGATGGCCCACCTTTTTCCTCAATTGGCCGCAGGGTGGCAATTTAGCGATAAAAAGGAACTGAATTGCCAGGTTGGAAAGACTGAGTGGAGAAGTCCGGTGGGACTGGCCGCTGGACTTGATAAAAACGCTGTCGCGCTAGATTTTTTTTCAAGACTTGGATTTGGATCAATGGAATGCGGAACTATTACTGTCAATCCGCAAATTGGAAATCCTAAACCACGTATGTTTCGCTACTCCGAAGAATTCTCATTGAGAAATTCGATGGGCTTTCCTAATAACGGAATGAAAGAGTGCGCTGAGAAGTTAAAAACTCGCCCCACCAGTTTTCCAGTTGGAGTCAATATAGGAAAATCAAAAAATTCTAATCCAGATGAAGCTCTTGAAGAATACGCCCAACTCTACACTACTCTTGCTCCGTTATCTGACTGGGTCGTCGTCAACATTTCTTCTCCAAACACGGCTGGACTCAGAGATTTACAACAAGAGGACTGGCTCAAGAAACTTTTCGAGACACTTCTCCCTCTCAAATCAAAACTTGGAAAAGAAATTTTTGTCAAACTTGCTCCCGATCTTGAAGACGAAACCCTTCGTCACCTTACAACTGTGCTAGCAGATCTAGGGGCCGATGGTTTAGTGGCCACCAACACAACTCATATGCCTGAGCGTGGAGTCGGTGGAGTGTCTGGACGTTTATTACGTGTAAAAGGTCATCAAAAAAGACGTGTTGTTTTAGAAGTGGCCCGCGATCGTCACCTTCCCCTCGTCGGAGTCGGTGGATTCGAAGATATGAATGACGTCCTTGCGTGGTGGGCTTCAGGAGGAGAGGCTTTTCAGATTTATACTTCGTTCATTTATCAAGGCCCACAGATTTTGCGAGACATCGAATCACATATATTAGGTTTTTTAACGAGAGCAAAACTTCAGACGCTTCAAACATTTTTTAGTCTTGAGCCAAGAGAGAGACAAAAGCTCATTGCCGCTTTTGGACGCTAACCGAGGTATTCCTCACTCTTTTTCGCACTCTCTTCGATGTATTGAATCACCATCGTAGCAATATCAAGCTCCGTCGTGCGCTCAATTCCCTGAAGCCCTGGTGAGGAGTTCACTTCAATGACTAATGGCCCTTTTTTTGATCGCAAAAGATCTACCCCGGCCACGGCCAGTCCTAAGGACTTTGCCGCGTTGATCGCCATGGCTTTCTCCGTCTCAGTGAGAACAACAGGCACAGCACTTCCACCACGATGAAGATTCGATCTAAACTCTCCTTCCTTGGCCACTCTCATCATACTGGCCACCACTTTATTGCCGATCACAAAGGCGCGTATGTCACAACCATTCGATTCCGGAATAAATTGTTGAACCAGAAAATGTGCGTCCATCTGTCTTAAACCATCAATCACAGACTCAGCGGCTTTTGCCGTTTCTGCAAGGATGACACCCTTGCCTTGAGTGCCCTCAATCAATTTAATCACACAGGGTGCCCCACCCACTTGCTCAATAAGTTTTGAAGTCATTTTTGTCGAGTGAGCATAGCTAGTGACAGGAAGACCAATGCCAGCACGAGAGAGAATTTGTAGGCAACGAAGCTTATCTCTTGAGCGAGTGATCGCGGTTGATTCATTGAGAGAATGGACGCCCATCATTTCAAATTGGCGCACAATCGCCGTTCCATAAAAAGTAATCGAAGCTCCGATTCGAGGAATGATCGCATCGAAATCAGTGAGAGATTCTTCACGGTAATGAACCATCGGCTTTGCTGATGTGATGTTCATAAAACAGCGAAGCGGATTGACCACTCTCACACTATGACCACGCTTTCGAGCAGCCTGAACCAATCGATAGGTGGAATAGATGCGAGGGTTTCGAGAGAGGATGGCGATTTTCATCCTCTCATCTTACCTATTTTTTAAATTTATGAACGCGTAATTTTCTTGGCATCGTAGCCCGCATCCTGCACTGCTTTCTTGATTTCGCTATCTGTTATGCCCTTGCCCTTAACAGTTTCAAAAGAAGCTTTCTTAGATTCAACGCTGACTTTTACATTTTGGCATTTGCCGGTTTTATTCAGCATCTCAGTGACTTTTCCTTCGCACATGCCACAAGTCATCCCTTCGATCGCCACTTCAACCTTCGCGGCCCAAACCGAAACAGAAAGCATACAAGTCATTAAAAACACAAAAACCTTAGACATAAAACCTCCATAAAATTTATTGAAGATGAGAATCATTTTCATTTCGCTAGACGAAGAGATACTACCCTCTTTATATACTGATCATCTATGGAACTCGTCCACGGTATAACTATGAGAAAAATTTGGGACAAATGGGGCATTGCCCTGTCAGCCGCTTGTCTAGTTCACTGCTTTGCAGTGGTTTTTCTTCCGCTCATGCTTCCAGCGATTGAACTCATGGTTCACTCCCCTTGGATTCATCGTGTATTTGCTTTATTTATCATTTTCACGACACCCCTGGCGTTTGTCCCAGGCTACCGCCGCCACGGTGTACACAGTGTTCTCGTGACAGCTATTGCTGGTCTCATTTTTATTCTTACTGGCGTATTTGTTGATGGCTCAACTAATGAGTATCTCAGTCACGGTATTAGTATTATTGGTTCGTTCTTATTAGTTTGGGCCCATATCAAGAACATCCGTCATTCACAGAAACATAAGCACTGCTGCTAATATTTTTGGCAAAAAAAAAGCCACCCGAAGGTGGCTTATTTTTGAAATCACTTTTTGCCGTATTTCTTCTTGAAGCGATCCACGCGTCCCTCAGTATCCATGATCTTCTGAGTTCCAGTGTAGAACGGGTGAGAAGCTGAAGAGATATCTACTTTAAATAGAGGATACTCTTTGCCCTGAAAAGTCGTCTTATCAGTCGTCTTTACAGTTGATTTAGTGAGAACTTCGAAATCGCTTGATACGTCTTTAAACACAACATCGCGATATTCTGGGTGAATGCCTTTTTTCATAGTCTGATCCTTATTACAGAAAATGTAGTCCTGGGAAGTTATGCGGGAGAGCGAGGAATGTCAAACACTCCTCGCTCTTTTTGCGCTGTATTATTTTTTATTTGAAGCTAAAACGATCGAAGCCAGTTCTGCCTCAGTCATAGCGGCTATGACTTTGAGGTCTCTTTTGTCTTCTGGAAGAGTGATATTCTTAGTCCCTACCTTCACATAGAGACCGTACTTGCCCTCGTAAACAGCGGCTTTCTTCTTAAGTTTGGCCACCAGGCCAAAATCACGAACAAGTTTCGATCCACGTGGGCCTTTCTTCTCCTCGGAGAGAATCTCGAGGGCACGCTTAAGATCGACAGTATAAAGATCATCGTCTTTCTTGAGCGAACGGAAGTTCCCGTCATGCATAACATAAGGCCCAAAGCGTCCATTATTCGCAAGAATCGGTTTTTTGGTTTCGGGGTGCACACCAAGTTCGCGAGGAAGAGAGAGAAGTTTGAGGGCCACTTCCATATCAATATTTTTTGGATCCATGCCCTTAGGAAGTGAAGCGCGACGAGGAGCAGGGCCATCTTCCACTTTCTCACCAAGTTGCAAATAAGCGCCGTAGCGTCCCACTAAACAGTAAATGTTCTGTTTGCTCTTCGGATCTTTTCCAATCGGAGTTGGGCCATTCTTTGATTGCTTTAAGAGATCAGAGATTTGCTCTGGGCGAATATCGGCGGGAGCAATATCTTCTGGAATTGAAGCATGAACTTCTTCTTTTCCATTCATCTGAACGACATATGGCCCGAAGCGGCCCACTTTTATATCTAGAATCTCACCATCACGCTCAATGTTGATGGTGCGCGATTCTTCAGGCTTAATTTTTTTATCTTGCTCTTCAACTTTCTTCAGAAGTCCATTCTTACCGTTGTAGAACTTATCAAGATATTTAATCCAGTCCTGCTCGCCATAAGCAATTTTATCCAAGGACTCTTCCATCTCAGAAGTAAAGCTGTACTCTAGGAGTTGTTCAAAATGCTTTTGCAACAACTGGATCACGGCCATACCAGTGAATGATGGGATCAATGCATTGGCTTCTTTTCTCACATAGCCGCGATCGAGAATAGTTCCAATGATTGAGGCGTATGTTGAAGGACGACCAACGCCTTCTTTTTCTAACTGCTGAACCAAAGAGGCTTCCGTAAAGCGCGCCGGTGGTTTCGTTTCATGGGACTCTGGAGTCACTGTCACAGGCTTTAAGGTGTCGCCTTTTTTAAGCGCTGGTAAAATGAGCTCTTTATCTTCAAGTGCTGCTTCTGGATCATCGCTGCCTTCAACATAAACGCGCAAGAATCCCGGAAAGAGGATACGTGTTCCACTGGCCGTAAACTCCGCATCTCCTGCTTCAACTTTTATTGTCATGCTCGCCTTCTCAGCTTCTTTCATCTGAGTGGCCATGGTTCTCTTCCAAATGAGCTCGTAGAGTTGCTTCTCTTTGCCGGTTAGTCCTGTTTTATCAGGATGCATGAACTCTGCACCTGCAGGACGAATCGCTTCGTGGGCTTCTTGAGCGCCTTTATTTTTAGCTGAGTACTGACGAGGTTCTGGACTTAAATATTCTTTTCCATAAAGACTTTGGACCATGTCTCGAGCCGCTTTAATCGCTTCCGTCGAAAGATTGGGAGAATCTGTTCTCATATAAGTAATGAGACCTTCTTCATACAGTCGCTGAGCCGTTCTCATCGTATCTTTTGAAGACATCCCAAGCTTTCTGTTGCCTTCCATCTGCAAAGTCGAAGTGATGAATGGCACGGCAGGATTTGAATTAAATTTCTTCTCTTCAACGCTTGTGACTTTCCAATCGAGTTTCGCGAGCTCTGCGGCAAGTTTTGTGGCGTTCTTCTCATCGAGAAGTGATACTTTTTTTGCATCATGGAGTTTACCAGTCAGCCCATCAAAATCTTTACCACCCGCAAGACGCAATCCTTTAAGAGAGCTCATGCGAAGATCAAAAGTCTCTTTTTTTGCACTGGCCGGATGAGCGACAGCTTTCACATCCCAGTAACTAGAACGTTTAAAGCGCATACGCTCACGTTCGCGCTCACAAATCATTTTAAGACCCGTCGATTGAACACGACCGGCAGAGAGACCGTAAGCGATTTTTTTCCAAATTAAAGGAGAGAGTGTGTAGCCGTAAAGACGATCGAGAATACGACGCGCTTCTTGCGCACGGACAAGATTTTCATCCACGTCGCGGCATTTCTCTAAAGCTTTAGTGATCGCTGTTTTTGTAATTTCATGAAACACCATTCTCTTGACTGGAACTTTTGGCTTTAAAAGTTGCAGCAAGTGCCACGAAATCGATTCTCCTTCTCTATCTTCGTCGGTCGCGAGGTAGACGATGGAGACGTCCTTCATTTTCGCTTTGAGTTCGCGAATGATTTTTGTTTTATCCTTGGGCACTATATATAAAGGAGAGAAATCATCTTCAACGTTAACACCAAGTTTCGCCCAATCTTCTTTTTTTAACGCGGCTGGAATGTCTGAAGCCGATTGAGGCAAGTCACGGACATGGCCCATGCTGGCTTCAATTATATAGTTCTTGGGTAAGAACTTTCGGATGGTTTTTGCCTTAGTAGGCGACTCCACAATCACTAAATATTTTTTTTCCATGGATTTCCAGCAATGACATTTGTTTATCAATGATTAAGGGTGGTCTGGAAAATCGTCAAGGAAATAAAAAATGCCCCGTCATCGGGGCATTTTTTGGAGATCATTTTTTACTCTGTTTTCATTTAGACACGGAAGCCAATTCACGCTGGCGACGCTTCTCTGCGCGCTTTTCTTTTCTCTTTTTGTTCCACTTTTTTAGCTTCGCTTTTGTCTTTTTTCCAGAGACATAACCCTTGGCCCGAGACTTCATGAGCTCATAACTTGACCAATTTGTTGCGTATGAACAAAACTGGCGAAGATCATCATCAGACTTTAATTTTTCTTGAGTGTTTTTGTTTAAACAAACTGCAACTGACACACCTGCTCCGACATCGGCCAGAAGGACTGGAGTGGTGTAAAGAGAAGCCAGTGAGCCCGAGATAACACCTAGTACAATCTTTGGTCCAAAGATCTGGCCAACCAATGCGCCGGCCAGCTCATGCACTTTTGGCATCGCTGCTTTGACGTTTTCAAAATCAACAGCTGGATCATAATAACCTGAAGCCAGGATGTCTTCGATTTGCTCTTTAGTGAAATCACCCAAGATCGCTCGCAAGTCTTGATACTCTGGGTGCTCGTTAATAAGTTTAGGATCTATCTTATCTGAATCAAGTTTTGAGATATCAACTTTTGACCAATCTAGATCTTCTAAATTCTCTGGGATATCTACTCCAAGATTGAGTGCCACCAAAGTGTCGTGCATGATGATACTCGTTTTTTTCTCTACGATCTGCTCAAACTTCAACATAAGAAGTTCTAAAAATTCTTCCGGAGTTCCTGCTTCTTTGTAAAGATCATCAAACTCAGGCGCATTTTTTAAAAAAATATTATAGAGACCAACGACGTCTTGATTTTTTTCTTCTTTCTCAAAAAATCCTGTCATGAATGAGCCAGCAGTCATAAACGGTTTCATTGTTTGAACCGACAGCCATGTCGCCCCTTTACCCAGTGTGCGACCCAAGCGTGTGAAGAAAGGCTTCTTCTCTTTAAGAGGCTCAGACTCGTTGCCGTTTACTGCACACTCTGAATCTTGGATCTTTGATTGATCCTCAAAAGCAGAAATCCTTAAGCTCTCGGCTACTTTGCTCATCATACGTTTGGTTTGTTCTGAATTTTCTGGCTTATCTTTTGAAGTTTCTAGGTCATGGGCGGCCTGGAGTTTATCTTGAGGACTAAGCCTAAATTCTGGCTCAGCAGCAAAGCTTGCTTGAGTTGAGAGAGCTAATAGTAGACAAAAAGAGAGATGCATTTTCATAGAAAACTCCTAGGGATCAAATATTTAGTGATGAATGAAGCAAAAAGAAGGCCAATGAGCCTCACCAATCCTTAGGGAGTTAGAGGAATAAATGTGTCTAAAGTTTAGACACTCTCTCAGGAAATCATCTTTATAAACCGATAAATAGCTCATGCAGTGGAGTGCCCTATTTATCGCATTTATGATTTACGCGTGGTCAGCAGCCCATTCGCCGCAGTCTACACTGAGGTCTCCTGCTTCAACTAAAATTTTGAAAGGTTTTAATATTGCCTGGTGGGACACTCATTATGGACATCAATGGAATGAGGGAAGTTTTTCACCAAGAAAAGTTCGTGAATTACTTGATCTTGCAAAAAATTCGAATTCTGATTTAGTGAGGATATGGTTGTTTGAAGATTCAGGAATGCTTCAATTTGAAAAAGATGAAACCGGCATGCCTGTCGCTCTTAGAGAGGAATACATTCCAAACGTGCTTTATTTTCTTAAAGAGTGCAAAAAGCGCGGACTTAAGGCGAACCTCACATTGTTTGATGGCAATGCTTACCCCCATGAGAGACTTCCTGAGTCCCAGCAGCGTGGTTGGTGGTGGAATGTTTTAAATAATAAATATGCAATGGGCACTTGGTTTTTAAAGGCAATTGTGAATCCACTTTTTGATGCCATCGATGAAGAAGGATTAAAAGAAGTAGTGGCGCAAGTTGAAATCATGAATGAAATCGATGCAGCAGTTAAATATGATATTTTTGCCAATGACTGGATTTCTGCGCAAGCTTTTGTCTGCCAGTGGCATAACGTATTTAAAGATAGAAAAATTCAATATGGAGTCTCTGTTGGCCACGCCGGTGCATACAAGCATCTTCAAAATGGCGATCTCCCCACCTACTGCAGTGATTATCAAGATCTTCATCTCTACAATGACACTGGCGAAATACCTGGCTGTGATTGGTTCAAAAAAGCCGCCGCTAATGGAGCAATCTTTCAGCTAGGTGAATATGGACAAAAAAATCCTCGCTTTGATGATGACCTGCAGACAAAGGTGACCTTTTCATTTCTCAACAATGCTCGAGAGTGTGGCTTTCAGAGCGCCCTGGCCTGGAGACTTGAAGATGTTCGACCAGGACACAATCGTGAAGCGCGTCACTCGTATACTGCTTTTGGTGAAACTCGACCTGCCTATGATACAATTAAACAGTTTCAAGCAGGATCAAACTAATGAGCAGCGAAAAAGTCCAATACCTCATCGTTTCAAAACGGCCCTCTTTTAGAGAGTTGGTTCGCTTTGTTCTCGAGTGGCAATTCGACTCCATCATTCACACATCAGATAGCGAAAGCGCTGCTTTAGAATATCTAAGAAGTCTTGATGAGCAATTTCCGCACATGATTATTTATGAATATG
>JAIEMA010000021.1 GCA_019752535.1 Bacteriovoracaceae bacterium | reverse complement strand
AAAATTAGGATTACTCAAAGAAGATAAAGAAACTCTTCAGTAGGAGTTGATATGGATATTCGACCAGTCATTATCATTGGAACAGGCCCTGCTGGCCTAACAGCGGCTCTCTACACAGCACGTGCGATGATGAAGCCCATCGTGATGGAAGGTCATGAGCCCGGTGGACAGCTCACTCTCACCACTGAAGTGGATAATTTTCCCGGCTTTCCAGAGGGAGTTTTAGGCCCTGAATTAATGGCCAATATGAAAAAGCAAGCTGCTCGCTTTGGTGCTGAATATATGCCGGTGAAAGCGACTGATGTTGATTTCTCTAAGCGACCTTATAAAGTCACGACTGAGAAAGGGGACGTCTTCCACGCCCATTCAATCATCATCTCGACTGGAGCTTCTGCTAAATGGATGGGTCTTCCAAAAGAGAAAGAGCTCTCAGGACGTGGTGTTTCTACATGCGCGACTTGTGATGGATTCTTCTATCGCAATAAAATCGTTCACGTTGTGGGCGGTGGTGATACAGCGATGGAAGATGCAACATTTCTCACTAAATTTGCGACAAAAGTTTATATCGTCCATCGCCGCGACACTCTTCGTGCCTCAAAGCCGATGCAAGAGCGTGCGATGAAAAATCCTAAGATAGAATTCGTTTGGGATTCTGAAGTCGTAGAGATTCTTGATGATCAAGCGGGTGTCGTAGGGATTAAGGTGAAAAACCTTAAAACCAATGCAGTGACTGAGAGAAAAACGGATGGCCTCTTTTATGGCATCGGTCACACACCTAATACTGGATTCCTTAAAGGCCAAATCAACCTTGATGAGCATGGCTTTATCAAAACGGTGAATGGTCCTGAAACAAATATCCCAGGCGTCTTTGCTTGCGGAGATGTTCAAGATTCTTATTACCGTCAGGCCATCACTGCGGCAGGGTCAGGCTGTCAGGCGGCCATTAAGGCCGAGCGCTGGCTAGAGAATGAAGGTTTAGCTCACTAAGTTCCTTAAATTGTACTGCCGTCGGGGCGAAAACCTGACGGCAATGCTTTCCCCTTTGACGATGCTTCCAACTTTTTGAAACAATCTTCTTCGAGATAAAGCCAAGGATCGGTTTTATCAAAAAAAGACGTTAGTGCCACACCAAGGATGGTTTTGCATGTTTCAACTTTTCAACTACACGACCCTCTCGACACGCCTTGAAAAAAGCACACGCACTCTCTATATCACCTTAAATCGCCCAGACCGAGACAATGCCCTCCATCAAGAGATGCTCTTTGAGCTTGAATCTCTTCTGGCTTGGACCACATCGCGAGTAGAAATTAATTCTATTTTTATTGATTCTTGTACGTCTCAATTTTCTTCAGGAGTGGAGCTTCAGAAACTTCCTGACATGACGGCCGCTCAACTTGAAAAACTCTCGGCTCGTCTTCATAAAATTATTTTTGCCATGATGCAAATGCCTCAAACAGTGGTGATGGATTTGCGCGAAGGGGCGGCGAATTGGGCAATGGAATTTGCTCTCGGCGCTGACATTCGTATCTGCTCAGTGAATGCTGAACTGAAATTTGACCATGCCCGCTTGGGCCTTGTTCCAGCAGCGGGAGGCATGAGTTTTCTCACTCACCTCGTCCCTTCTACTTTTGCTCGCCAGTGGCTTGCGACCGGAAACGTGATCTCAAATGAGCAAAGAGAATCTTCAGGCCTTATTAATCAAACTTATGACTCTACCGATCGCATGGATACGATTCATGCCATTCTAAGAGATATCGCCACTCAAGCTCCAGTTCAGAGAATTCAAACGAAACTTGGTCTCTTTGAAGCTCAACGCCAGCAAATTGAAACGGCACTTTCAAGTGATTTGAAAATTGCCAAGGCCGCACGTATTTCTGAAGATTGGAAAAATCGTCCGGAGAAAGAGGCTGATGAAACTTTCATGCCTGCAAAGAGCATGTCCTACTCTGTGAAACTCAGCCTGATTAAGACTGAGCCCACTCCTGAAGTTGAACACTAATTATTTACCAGACGCCTGAGCTGGCTTAGATGATGAAGAGGATGAAGATGAACCTACATCTTTGATTTCTCTCGATGAATCATCCGCAACAGCAGAAGATTGGCAGTACTCTTGAAACCTGCCTCCCTCAACTGATGATTTTAAAACTTTTTTGAAATGCTTCCAACGATTAAGAAAGGGGCGCTCAAGCATCTTGCCTTCAGGACAAAATGAACCATCATTCATTAACTCCTTGAGCATGGCTCGCACATTGTCATAATTATCTTTTGGAAGAGAGCAGTCATCTTTGATTTGTTTGGCGAACATTTTTAAAATGTCTTCGCGAGGATCTTCTTTATCATAACCAAATTTCATGAACGGGCCGTACTTCACACCCATGACAAAATCTTCGGCCCAGTTATCAATATCGGCAGCGACTTGAATACCTGGCCAATAACCTATCTGACCATTGACCACATAAATTTGGCCTCCGACACTTTGGGTGTAACCATCTTCTTTATTAATCTTAGCCGCCTCTGCTTCATAGACAGGAAAGCAGGAGTCAGCTGAAACTTGGGCAGAAAAGATAAGCAAAGAGAATAAGATAAGTGTTTTCATACTCATCTTGTCGGATACTTTTCTTAGAACTTGAGCCAATGAGTTGGGATATTTTTCAAACGATAAGCAATGAAGTAGCCCCCACCGCCGGCGCCACATAATTTGAGGGCATAATCTCGGGATTCTAAGCCCTTAATCCATACTTCTTGAACCGAGGCGGGGATCATCTCTTTAAAGCTCTCTAACTGAAGCTTGGAGATCGCCTCCATATAAACACCCATCATGGCCTCATCTAAGTGTTCATAAGCCTCAATCGCTTCGCCCACCATCGTTTCTAAATAGCTCACGGATTTTTTAAATTCTTTTTCTTCAATTTTTTTCTTAAATACAGAAACCAAAGGAGCTGAATGGCGGGCCACTCCAGAATCAAAGAGATACCAACGATTCAAGTCCTGCCATGTCTTTGTGGGCAATTTAACAATCCTAGGATCTTGATCACCGGATAACAAAAGCGGCTCACCAACCCATGAGACGAGAGGATCGACTCCAGAACTTTGGCCATGATAGCAAGCCTCTAACTTTGAGAGACGATCTTTAGCTTCAAGTAATGTCCACTCACGTTCAGGGCCATAGGTATGAAGTAAAGCGGCAACGAGTGCTCCAGAACTTCCAAGACCTTTTCCTTGAGGGATCGTCGAACTAAATCCCCCACCATTTTTAATATCAGATTCTAATCTTTTAAAATCTATTTCGAGCTCGGGCTGTCCACTTAAAAAACGAAGTAAGGGATTCCAATCAAAGGGCGGTGCTTGCTTCCCCCAATGGCCATTGAAATTAGCATAAGGAATGGCCAATGCCTGTCCGCCGCCGATGACTGTGTACTCTCCAAAGAGCAATATTTTTGAGCTAAATGAGCGTGACATTACTTGGCACCCAATCCCATTTGATCCCAAATGACTCCATTTCCATTTTCAGTAAAACGAATAAGCTCATGACGCACAAAAGGTTCAACCTTTGCATGAGCACTCTCGGGATAAATAAGATGAATATTGGGGCCAGCATCGATGGTAAAATAAACTGGAACTCCTGACTCTTTTCTAAAAAGTCGCACCAGTCGAATAATTTCTAATGAAGAAGGCTCAAGCAGAATATAACCGGGATTCGATGTCATCATGAGGGCATGAAGAGTTAAAGCTTCTACCTCCATCAACTCTCCCACTTTCTCCCAATCCCCTTTTAGGAGTCCATCCCACATCTGACTAAAATTCTCACGGGCCTGAACAAAGCGTGACTGAGCAAAAGGATGCTCCTTCATTTGTCCATGACCTGCACGAGAGGAAACTTCTTTCTCTTTAGAAGAAGATATAAGAATACAATCTTTTGCATTGTGAAAGCTTGAATGAATAAGCTTGGTGACATCAAGTCCATACTCATCACTCGAGCCAGGAACTCTAGATGTCTCACCCCAGACGACAAAACTTCCCTTAAGAGAGCGGCAAGCCGAACCCGAACCTAAGCGAGCAAGACTTGAGGCGACATTCCAATCCACTCCCGTATGAGTCGCTCGGGCCATCAGCTGCGAGAGACACAGAGCAAGTGCAGCTTGAGAGGAAGCACTTGAAGCGATCCCAGAGGAATGCGGAAAGGTGTTTTGGCTTTGGATTTTATAATGATATTGCCCTAACACGGGGATCGATTGAGAAAGAGAGATTAAATAATCCAACGTTTTTTTCTCAAAGGATTCTGCTCTCTTTCCTTCAAACCAAAGCTCGACGGATAATTTATTTTGTAATTTAAAATCGATCTCGGTTAATGTGCGACTTTCTGACAAAGTCAGTGAAAGAGAAGGATTGGCCGGAAGCTGTGGCCCCTTTTTTCCCCAATATTTTATGAAAGCAATATTGGCCGGGGCCGAAACACTGGTAGAAAAACTTTCTATGGGTTTTGCACTTAACCATTCTTTAGGAAACATGGCCCATGTCCTGACGAGGGCCGCAGATGATTTCTTCAAACGGTATAAAAGTGGTTAATGATTTATTGGCAAAATACTCTCTCGTCTCTTCTACTGAACGAGAAGAAGTCACAAGGGCGAAGTCTCCACCCCAAGCTCCAAGAGATTTCACTTCACCCCAATAGTCAGAAAATAACTCTTGCTTGATAGGCTTCAAGCTTAAAGCCTTTGCAACGATCTCTTCATGTTCACGGATAATCTTCTCAAAATGGCGCAGATCTTGGGCGACACTCATCTCTTTTGTGAGAGAGGAAATGAGTTCTACTGGATTTTTTCTCTCTTCCGTTGTGAGCGATTTAAAACTTGATATCGCTTCGCGAGTATTTCTCTTTGTCCCAAGATAAACCAAAAAGAGCTGCGAAGAGAATTCAGGCTTAAAAGCAACAGGCTGCCATTTGGGAAGTGAGTCTGTTAATTGATAATGAATGGGGCCCATCGACTGAGCACAGGCAATGTCATAGCCAGAGCCACCGAAACTTTTCATCGCTAGCTCGAAAGGGCTCACATAAGCCCACTGGGCGATATTATAAAGAAGTGTGGATGAGGATCCCAATCCCCACTCACGAGGAAACTCTAATTTTGTTTCTACTGTGACATCAACCTCATCTCTTAGAAAATGAGGGTTTTGTCTGCGCACTTGCTGCAAAATAGTTTGAAGATCTCGAGCGACCTCACGGTCATTGGTTTTGAGAGATTCAAAATGCCAAAACTCCATCTCACTTTCAAACCAAGGCTTTCCTGTGTGATCCATACTAGACCACTTAAAGGTCGGTTGATGGGAGTTGCGATATTTCACTTTTAGACTCTGCCCCACGGTTGTGGGCAGTGCCAATGAGAGTGCCCCTTCTAAAACGAAGTACTCGCCAGTGAGCAAAACTTTTCCATGGCCGTAAAACTGCTGATCTCTCATTTTTTAATCCTGAAGCATTGAGGAGTTCTGAGATTGAAGGAGCTGTCTAACTGCAGAATAAGAAACGACCTTATCTGAGAAATAATCCTGAGCTTCCTCTTTCTGCTTATTATCAGCACCAAGCTGCGTCAAAATATTCAATAAATGCAGCTTCATATGGCCTTTTTGAATGCCAGTTGTCACTAATGATCTTACGGCTCCAAAATTTTGGGCCAACCCAACAGCTCCAGCAATTTGCATCAACTCTTCAGCACTTGGATTGTTCAAAATTTCTAAAGAAATTTTTGCTAATGGATGCAAATTAGTGAGTCCTCCCACAGTTCCGAGGGCCAAAGGCAAGCGCAGTGAGAAGTGAAAAGTATCATTGGTGATCTTGCAAGATGATAAACTCTTATATTGCCCACCCTCAGAAGCAAAAGCATGAGCACAGGCTTCTGTGGCCCTAAAGTCATTGCCTGTCGCTAAGACCACGGCATCTACCCCATTCATAATCCCTTTGTTGTGAGTTACAGCACGGGACTTATCAATGGTGGCAATATCAACGGCCGCTTTAAATCTTCTGGCAAATGTTCTTGCATCCATCCCCCCTGAAAATTCACCCAGATCTTCAATCGGGCATTCAACAGAAACCTCTACCGAGCAGTCGGGAGTAAAGTTAGAGAGAATGCACATGATGATTTCAGAGAACTTTTCGGATTCAGATAAATCAGACAGCGCCATTTCACTTTGGAACTGGCGGGCCGTCTCTTCAAGAACGGAGTTGATGAAATTAGCACCCATGGCATCACAGGTTTCAAATTCCATTTTAAGCTGCCAATAGTTTTCTAACTCTTCAGTGCGATCGACTAAAGTGAAAGCAGAAATACCGCCTCCACGCTTCTTCATGTTTTCAGTCAATGGAGTGAGTGCTTCGATAATTGTGGGACGAACTTTTTCAAAAAATCTTGCAAGATTTCTCTTTTCTCCCTGCCACAAGAAATGCACCTGACCAACTTTGCGAGTCGAGAGGACTTTCGATTTAAATCCACCTCTCTCAAGCCAGAACTTTGCGCCTAAAGAAGCTGCGGCCACGACGGAACTCTCCTCGATGACCATTGGAACTGTATAGTTTTTCCCGTTAATCAGAAAGTTAGGGGCCACTCCAAAGGGAAGATAATAATTTGTGAGAGTGTTCTCAGCGAATTCATCAAAGCGTTTTTGTTCGTTCTCATCACCATTCCAAAAACGTTTAATATCTAAAATGCCATTTGTCGTTTTGCCCTCAAATTGAGAAGCGAGCCACTCAATTTTTGCACTTTTAGACATTTTAGAAAATCCTGATACCGTCTTCATACTGACTCCCATTAAAACTTTGGACGCAAATAACTTTGCGCCATCGCATACTGTGAACTTTGATTTTTTAAATATTGGGCCAGGGCCTCATCACCCAACTGCGCGGCTTTCAAAACGGAGTTCGCCATTCCAAAGAGGGCTCTCCCCTCTGGCAGCTGGGCCACAAGCGCATAGCCTTCAAGCGAGTCTTTGACTCCGCCCGAGATGATAAAACGATCGCATTTAAATTTCTCACCGGAAGCGAGAATGGCTTTTACAAACCCCACCATCTCTTGGGCCGTATGCCCTACGTGAGTGAGGCCAGAGACAAATTTATTTTGAGAGCGCATCGACTCTAAAACAGAAAAATTTGTTCCACCAAAGGCGCCAAATTCTATAGCAAATAATGGCAGCTTCATTAATTCTCTAAGAGACTGAGGCCCCATTCCATGACCGACTTCTTTGACCATGAGAGGAAAATCGATAAGAGTGAGAAGTTTTTGAATTGTTTCTAATGGTGGATGCTCAAACTGATCACCACCAGGCTGAAACCATTCTTGAAGGGGGTTGATGTGAACAATCAAACCATCTGCTTTTAAATCAGAGACAAGTTTTTTAATTTTGCTCTCAGACTTAGAGGCTAAAAGTTTTTCAACCTGAGCGATTCCTAAGTTGGCAAACAGCGGACGCTTAGGCATTAAACTTCTGACATCAAAATCCGCTTTTGAATTTTCATCATCAAGCATTGGTCTACAAGAACCTAAACCCATACCTAAACCAAATTCATGACAAGCTCTCGCCATGATGGAATTTAGATTTTTCGCGTGCTTCGCTCCACCAGTCATGCTTGAGATCCACAAGGGAAGTTCAAAGCGATGGCCACCGAAATCGATAGGCCTGATAGTGGTTGAATGAGCACTCAACAATGGCTCGTAAAAAAAACGGGAATCCATTTCAGACGATTGAGTCTGAGATGCCTGGGCCATCGAAAGATGGTCCTCTTTACGAAGAGTTAATTCATTGCTGCCTTGCGGCATTTTCGAATTCATAGCCTTATATTTAGCATATTTAAGGACTCGCTGCCACCAATGTGAGAGATAAATTCAGGGTTGGCAGTCGATGACTAGAACATATTCAAGTTTCTCTAATTCTTGGCACTTTTTGATAACTTCTGAGAGCTCCCCTCTCACTAGCAATTCTTTTTGCCCATTCAACTCTAAAGCTATGAAAACACGACGATTTTTCTGGTTTTGAGGCCTTGATTTCAACAGTTCTTCGAGGAACTTTTGTCTACGATAGGGAGTCTCCATCAGAATCTGAGTTTCACGTGACTTCCACACCTCCTGAATCGCCTGGCCTCTTTCAGGGTCTTTTTGAGGGAGAAAACCGCAAAAAATAAAGCGCTGATGACTAAATCCACTCAGCGAGACGGCCAAAGCAATAGAGTTTGGAAATGGGGTCGAGGTGACTTTTATGGATTTTTCATGACAGCGATTCACGAGAGATTGCCCTGGATCACAAAAAGCTGGCAGTCCCCCATCACTAAAAAGAATCGCTTCCTCGCCAGCTTTAAGGCTCTCAATAATCTGTGGCTCAACCTCTTGAACCGTGTGCTCATTAAATAAAACAAAACGCTCAATCGCTTCTCTCGGAAGCCCCCACTTAAGCCACCTCTGTCTAGCGACTTTATGCTCTTCCACCAAAAGTGTGACATGAGGATCAAGGGCGACTTTATGAAGTAAACTCAACGCCACAGGCTCTAAAGGAAGGTCTGCTTTCAGGGGTGTGGGAATGAGAGTGAGTAAGCCTTTCATAATTTTTTAAATAGCTCTGGTCGATGAAAATCAGGCTTATCTTCTGGATTGGGGTTAAGGGCCAGATAACTTCTCTCATGGCTTCCCAGGCAGGCAAAGAGACCTCCCCATAACTCCCCTTGTGACAGAAGCGCTGAAGGGAGAGTGAGCTTTATTTGGGTGCTCCATTTTGAGTCTGACTTCTGTGTTTGAGAAGTGAAATCCAAATTGAGAGGTGTAAAAAATGAGACTCTCGGCTTTAAAATGACAAGCGCCAGTTTTTGATTCAGAGGCGAGACTTGAATTTCTACATATGGAGCATGGATGTCGTTTGGATGATTTCTTAATTGTAAAAAAGCTTCGACGACATCAAAATTCCAAAGTTCCCAATTCTTCCTAAAATCACTTTCACTAAACTTTAAGTGATGAATCCATTCCTGATGATTTTGTTTTTCAACCTCAAATTCCAAAAGGATCTCTTGAGCCTTTTGCGAAATTCGACCTTTCACCGAATAAGGTGACTTCTTCACACTTTGATGAGCACTCAAGACAAATTCCATTGAGCTATGATACTCTTTCTCTCACATGCGCGCATCTATCCCATGGAGTTTTTTTTGTATCGTCCCCCCTGGACTAAGTGATTTGGCGTTTGATGAGTTTATGCAAAAACGCCAATTCATCGGGGCCTCTGACGCCATACCACAAAAATCTCCCCAAGGACTCGAGGTCACTCTCCCTTGGGAAGTGGGTACTCGAATGCTTCAGATGCTTAAAATTCCCACTCGCATTATTGTTCGGCTAGAAAAATTTCAGGCCAGAGACTTTCCAAAGATTTATCAAAAGTGTGCTCAATTTCCGTGGCAAAAATGGCTCTCTCACCCCGAGCCAGCCTGGAAGATCTCGGCCAATCAATGTCGCTTAATGCACACAGGCCGCTTGGAAGAAACTTTCAGAGAAGCTCTGAAAGAAGCTCACCGGCAAAGACCATTTCCTGAGAGATATAAAAAAGAAAACATTCAACCCGAGACTCTTTATGTCAGAGGTGAAAATGATGAATGGACGATCTCTCTCGATATTTCTGGAGAGCCTCTCTACAAGCGAGGAAGTTCCATCATTAAAGGCGAAGCCCCGATTAGAGAGAATCTTGCGGCGGCCTGTCTGGCTTTTATGTTTGAAGAGTTACCCACTCAACCCATAAATCTTTGGGATCCGATGTGTGGATCGGGCACTCTCCTGTTTGAAGCTCTTGATTATTTTAATCCCACGAAACGTGAATTCGCTTTTGAGAAAAGTGCACTTCATCTTGGTGTGCCTAAGTGGAATTTAAAAAATCAAATGGATCCATGGCCTATTTTAAAAACACATGGCAGTGATATCGACCAAAATTTAATCTCTAAACTGAATAAAGAGTATGTGAATTTTTTTGTTCATGACTTTATTGAAGAAAATCTCAACCACAAAGTCGCCTCCCCTCTCTGGATTATTTCAAACCCTCCCTATGGAGAGAGGATTGAGATCAAGCCTGGACGGCGAGACTTTGCCAAAAAGCTCTGTCACTCAATCGAGCAGAACACTCCAGATAAATGTCTTTTGATCGTCCCTCAAGACTGGCCAGCTATGCAGATAAACGGCTCTAAGCCTCAGAAAACCTTAGAGTTTTTCAACGGCGGCTTAGCCGTTGAGGCGAGACTCTGGATTTTGAACGGGTAATTCTCTCCAGTATTCACACACCTCTAGGGAAAAACCTCGTTTGAGGTTAGAATTTTACTATGAAAACTACTATGTGCTGGGGAGCACTTCTTCTAGTTTCACTCAATCTTCAAGCGGCTTGCCAAGAGATGGTGAGATCAAGCTGGCGTCTGCTCCCTCAAGAAAAAAAAATAGAATGGCTCAAAGACTTTAAATCAGAAAAGATTTGCTCTGATTTACCAGAATCAAAGAGTGCCAATGCTGAGTTAAAGCTTGTGCTTGGAAATCAAATCTTCAAGAGGAATATTCACATTGCCCTCAATCAATATTGGGACTCAATCGAAAATAAAAAACTTATTGGTGGGGCTCGCCCTTCAAAAGAAATCTTTTTTGAATCCCATATGCCTGATTGGGCTAAGAGAGCGAAAATGACTGTCACTGAGCTTGAGTCTGGAAAAATTTTAGGACAAGGATCTGCCAAATGAAATTAGCAATACTTCCTTTACTCTTTTCAACCCTCGCCTATGCTGTTCCCTACAAAATGGTCATTATCACCGATCCTGAAACGAAGGCTCGTGCTGAAGAATTTAAGGAATATATCAAATCAAAAAGCCCTTTTAACAAACTGGGTGATCAATTCGCAGTAGAAATCTCTGAAATGTCGGCTGACGAGATGGCCTGCTCCAATGATCAACCAGATGCCCCACGAATTATCAGCTGCAATACTTCAAAGCTTTGGAATAGAAAGTCTCAACTGGGGGGACACATCGCCGCTGCATTCACCTCTAAAGGGACTGGTGGCGCAGGAGGATCAATCGCTGTGGCCTCTAAGGATTATCCCCTATCGACAATGCTCCATGAAATGCTTCACACCTATGGGCTTGATGATGAATACACTTATTCAGAATCAGAGAGGAAAGTTTATTGTAAACCCCCAAAGCTTGGACTTAATACAGCGATCATTAAAACCAGCCCCCCTTATGCAGATAAAAAAGAAGCCCTCGACAAGCATGCCGAAAGAATCCCTTGGAGCGGCAAAATCCTGGAAGAAACTCCCATCACTCATGGCTCAGGCTTAGGCACCACTGAAGATGACAAACTTAAAGATACGATTGCACTCTTTGAAGGTGGCAACTGCACTGGAACAGCTGATTTTGATAAAACAATCTATCGCCCTTATTTGAATTCGATCATGAAAACTCTTTCAAACGATACGATCTATCCTCTTTATGAAGAGCGCATGATTTCACAAATGGAATCGGCTCGCGGTGAGAAGTTTACCTTCAATACAGTGACTCCAACTCAAGAAAGTGCCACGGTTGATTGTGAGCCTGGAAAACAAGAGAAAGTGATTCCTCAAACAAACAAAGATCTTGAATCAAGCATTCAAGGTATTTATGACTTTATTTTTAAAAGCAAATAATTAAGGACTATCATGGCCACCAAGAAAATCATTCAAAAAGACGATATTCTCATTCGCGAGGGTGAGCATAGTGCGGCCATGTACTGGGTTCAAAGTGGTCAACTCGAAGTCTTAAAGCGCAAAGGCAATGAAGAGGTGAAGCTAGGTTTCATCTACTCTGGAGAACTTGTTGGTGAGATGAGTTTTTTAGATGGTGAGCCAAGAAGTGCCAGTGTGAAAGCAGTGACTGAGTGTGAGCTTGTTGAAATCCCAAAAGATGTTTTTGAGAAAGTTTTCCTCTCCCAACCCACATGGTTTCAAGGTTTAGTCAAAACGCTAACCGAGCGCTTAAGAAAAACTAACGCTAAAATTCGAGTTTAAACGAGAGATATTTTTGTTTTTGACGGTGATCCAGAAATCCATGGAATAAAACCGATCTCGCCCATCTGAAGCTCTTCAACATTTTGAAAAGCATCATTCTTAAGCCAGTGAAGCTTTATCGTTTTACTCTTCCCTTGCGGATTCATCACTTCAATTTGCGATTGTGGATTCAGCTTCAAACCAGTGACTTTAATAGCAAGCCAAGAATCTTTTTTTCCTTCAAGGACGACAGCACACTGGCGAGAGCTGTGAGATAAGTTCTGATTTTTGAGCTTATCAAACAAGACATCTGATTTATTAACATCCCAATACCCTCTCATCCACTCACGATCCCAATTCTCTTTGAGAGTATTTCTCGTACTCTCAACCGGATGAGAGATGAATGTGGCCAATAGTCCTACAATGGCGTGACTCTTTTGCTGGCGATGATCAAAGCGGACATAATCTATACCAACCTCACGCATTTCATTCCAGCGCTCAATAATCGAGAGATCTTTGGGGTGATACATCAATGTCCCATGAGAGTTCTCTCTTAAAGGAAAGCCCTTATGAGGAGACTCTTCACTTGCGCCTTCAGCGATCCATTCCTCTTTTTTATCTGAAGTAAGAGTTGAGAGAAGTGGACGTGGAGAATGGAATAATAGCAAAGGTCCTAAGCCCAGAATTTCGATCTCAAGACCCAATTGTGGCTTCCATAATTTAATTGTGGCCTGAGGAAGTTCTGGCGAGAGGGCCACTCTTTTAAGACGAGCTCCCAGACGCTTTTGCCAAGACTCGATGGCCTTTAAATTATGATGTCCTGATTCAAGTAAAAGATGGATATCACAATTTAAATTCTCTCTGACCCAAACGACAGCTCCTGCGTCGCGGACTCGGCAAGCTTTAAAAGGGAAATGATCTTTTAACTTCTTTGAGAGCATTAAAAAGCGCGGCTCTTCCATCAGAGCGTCCCAATCAAAACTGACATTCAATCCAAGGGCCGTCGCCTTTTCATTCAAATTGATTGCTTCTTCAAAGCTTAATGTCCCAGAGCGAGAGAAATCTTTTACCGCGAGAATGACATCCGTCACTCCGCTTCTTTGCCATAAATCAAGGTCACTTGCCTGAGTTAAATAGACGACACTTTTCATGAGCGCACCTTCTTCAGGCGAATCACTTGACCAGCGGCTAAGCCTTCAATCCAAGGGAAGCGAATAAGGCTTGAAGGTTTTGTTTTCTCAATTGAAGTAAAGTCAGGAGCGCACATTTCACGAACCGGAAGTTCAATGACATCCCCTTTAAACGTGAGGACTTCAAGTTGAGATGTTTGATCAAAAGTGTGGCGACACTCGATCATCACTCCACGCTCAGAGGAAGCCGCGAGAATCACTCCGGCCATGGCCCAAGATTGATCCACATGCTCTCTTTCATCATAAATAGAATCACTTCCAGCAGGGGCGATAAGACTTGCCGTCGTTTCATCTCTATGAGGAAGCTTTCTCATCTCTTCTTGCCACTTCATCCAAGGAGCATTCTCCCAAGATCCATGATTTTTCCAGAAGTCTAAGGCCTGACGATAAACTCTCGTTGTGGTGGCCGCGTAGAGCTCACTCTTCATGCGTCCTTCAACTTTTAGAGAGACTATCCCTTCTTGAACAAAGCGCGGGAGAACACTCAAACCTTCAAGATCTTTTGAGCTCATAAAAAAAGAGCTCTCTCTTTGACCATCTTCAAATTTGATATCGTAGCTGAAGCGACAACTATGAGCACAGCCTCCACGATTTGAATCTCTTCCTTGTGTGAAATTTGAAATCACACAATGCCCAGAATAGGCCATGCACATGGCCCCATGAACAAACATCTCCATTTCTATTCCGCTCGTGCGCTGAAGAGTGCCAGCATCATGAACAGTCACTTCTCGTCCTAGTACAACACGAGTGGCCCCAAGCTCACTCCAGGCCTTGACACCATGAAGATTAAGCACCGATGCTTGAGTCGAGACGTGAAGAGGAATAGTACTGTGCTCTTTGACTAAAAGAGCGACACCAGGATCAGAGACAATCACTGCATCCACTTTAATTGAGTCTAGGAATTGAATAAATTTTGGAAGTCCGGCCAAATCCTCATCGTGAAGAAAACCATTGAGGACAACATAAACCTTACTTCCCCGTTCATGCGCAAATTGCACACCCACAGCAAGCTCTTCTTGGGTGAAATTATCAGCGGCGGCCCTAAGTCCATAGTCTTGACCAGCACAATAAACAGCATCTGCCCCATAAAGGATGGCGGTTTTAAGCTTATCGAGGTTTCCGGCCGGGGCCAGCAGTTCTGGAGTAAAATGGTTCATTGAGCATTCATTTACCAAAATGAATGCGTTTGTTAAACTGAATCTAAGATGTTGAAAAAACTCCTGATATTTTTACCGGTTTTGGGCTTTGCGGGCTCAGGTTTCTGGCTTTGGCAAAGGGTCCAGAGCAATCCAAATGGTGTTATTCCCTCTCCTTACACTTTTGGGCCTATGAATGAAAAAATTGCAGTGGACGCCCCCCTTTTAATTATCGGGGATCGAATGGCCGAAAGAATGGGTCTTTTTAAAGAAAGTCTCTCACTTGAAATTTCAACCGGTTTATCTAAGCCAATCAAAACTGCAGTACTGGCCGCAGATGGCTTTGGTATCCATAGAACAATTCGCCAACTCGAAAACCTTGATAAGTGGCCTAAGGTTTTAATCTATACCGGTGGCTCACAAGAGTTTGTCGAAGATAAATTTCTTCTGCGCCAAATGCCTTCCATTCGAAGAAACTTTAAACGCTTTTATGATGATCGCTGGCGCACACTCATGATGCTTTGGCCCGAATCGGCGAGAGTTGTTTACGATCCTATCGTTCGCCAGGTTCTCCCGAATGAGCCAAAAGCGAGAGAAGCAGAATTCACAGATGAGGAGTATCAGGCGCGCCTAGAGCTCTCTTTAATTCTTTTTGAAATTGAGCTGAATCGACTCGTTGAGCTCGCCAAAGATCATGGTGTGGTTTTGATTCTTATGAGCAGTCCTGTGAATCTCGATATTTCTCCAAAGAAAACGTGTGAGATGACTCGAACACCAGAATCCATAAAGGGTTTAGCCGACGTAAGAGAGCTGATTCGCCAAAAAGACTATAAAGCGGCTTATTCCATGTCTAGAGAGCTCTCAGAATCTAATATTGGTAATGCTGAAATCTTTTTTCTCCACGGCCAAGTCTCTTATCGAGTGGGTCAGCGAGCTGAAGCGATTGAAGCCCTGACTAAAGCGGCTGCTTTTGACTGTAAGCCATGGAGAGCGACGGCGATTACAAACAATATTATTGAAAAAGTGGCTCAAGAGCAGAGAGTGACTTTTTTTGATTTTGCTGGTCTTGTCGAAAATGATTGGAACAATAACACCACTTTTTTTGACGAAACTTACCCGCAAGATCTGTATTATGAAAAAGCGACAAAATCGTTGGGTATCGTATTAAAGAAAATGCTTAAACTGTGAGGCTTAGATGCAGGTTTTTAATCTTGAACTAAAAAAAGATGATGTTCTTTGCCGCGAAGGTGATGTCGAGACGGATCTCTTTCTGGTGACCGAAGGAGAGCTATTGGTTTGTGTGAGAAAAGCCTCTCAAGTCATTGCCATCGCAAAAATTGGCAAAGGTGAATACATTGGAGAGCTCTCATTCTTTGATAATCGTCCACGAGGGGCAGATATTGTGGCCTTAACAAAAGCTAAACTTTTAAAAATTCCGGCCGTCGAAATCCGTCAAAGCTTTCCCCAGTGGCTGACAACAGTTGGTAAGGCCATGACTCTAAAACTTAGACTGTATGATGAAGTCATCCGCTCTCGAGGCATAAAGAAATCCAACGTCGAAACAATCAAACCTTTGTCTATGGATGAGCAGAGGTATTACTTCAAACTCCTGAGTAAATAAATCCTATATAAATCCCCGTTTTGGCCCCATGCGTCCCTAAAAGTCACCGCCTGAGTTACTCTCTGGCCCTTATTTCATGCTCTAAACTTGGCATGAGACTTGAAACATCTCTCTCAAGAGACCCATGGATGGGTCCAAAACAAGACAGGGAGGTTCTATGAAAGCAGTTCTTTTAATCGCTATGCTCACTCTGTTAGGTGCCTGTGCAACTGGCACCCAATCTCAAGGCCAGGAAAGCCAGGATCAAGCTCAATTCCGTCAGCATGGAGGCTTTCTGGCCCAGTATGTAGAAACTGCGGCCATGAGACGCTAGAGGCCCTTGTCAGACATTGAGGTCTTACTTATAAAAGTGCCTATACTTTTTTGAGGAGACCTCACGGTGAAGCAAACCTACGCCCAGTCAGCGACTCGTTTTCAGAACGTCGATTCTTACAAAGAATGGAACATCGAAGCTGCTGATGAAGTTTATCAAATTTCTCGTTGGGGTGAAGGTTACTTTGCAATAAATAATACGGGTGAACTTTGTGTTCTTCCAAACAAAGACTCTCACGGGCCTCGTATTAACATGATGGAAGTGATCGATGAGATGAAAGCAAAAAAACTTTCATTTCCAGCGGTGATTCGCTTTCATGATATTTTGCGCTCACAAGTCACTAACATTAATAAAACTTTTCGCGCCACTATTGAGGAAGCTCGCTTCAATGGTCAATACATGGGTGTCTACCCGATCAAAGTAAACCAAATGCGTGAAGTGGTAGAAGAGATCGTGAGCGCTGGCGCTCCATTCAACTACGGTCTTGAAGCGGGATCAAAGCCTGAGCTCATTGCGGCTCTTGCTATGAACACGAATCAAAATTCACTCACCATTCTTAATGGCTATAAAGACCAAGACTTCTTGCGTCTGGCTCTCTTGGGTATTCAGCTTGGAAGAAAAGTCATCGTTGTTGTCGAAAAATACAGTGAACTCATTCAATTGTTAGAGCTCTCAGAGAAAATTGGTGTGGAACCGATGATTGGTATTCGCGCCAAGCTTGCGACAAAGAGTACCGGCAAGTGGGCCGGATCCTCTGGCGATTACGCTAAATTTGGTCTCACTATTCCTGAAGTCCTTCAGGCCGTGAGACACATGAAAAATATTGGAAAAGAGCACTGCTTAAAGCTCTTCCACTTTCATATCGGTTCACAAATCCCTGATATTCGCACCATTAAAGACTCAATCACGGAAGGCGCGCGTATTTTCTGCAAACTCGTTAAAGAAGGCGCGAAGCTTGAATACTTTGACGTCGGCGGCGGCGTGGGCGTGAATTATGATGGCACCGGCTCTATCAATTACACGCTTAAAGATTACGTCGGTGATGTGGTCTATATTTTAAAGCAAACTTGTGATCTCGAAGATATTCCTCATCCAAACATTGTTTCTGAATCTGGCCGCCAAGTGACGGCCCACCATTCTTGTGTGGTCACAAACGTTTTCGGTGCGATTGAAATTGGAAAGTCGGAGCTTCAGACTGAAAAAGTGATGAACGAGCATGTGCTAGTTTCTAACATCAGAGACATCTCAACTGATATCTCTGAGAAAAACTACAAAGACGTTTACGCTGATGCTTTGAAAATCAAAGAAGATACAGAAAGTGCCTTTAAACTTGGTGTCCTCTCTCTTGAAGAGCGCGCCAAGGTTGAAACACTTTTCTGGAAGATCAGCCGTCAGGCGGTAGAGCTTTCTAAAAAAGATGAATACCCTGCTGATGAAATTTTGATGCTTAGAAATCAGATGGCCTCTCAATACCTCTCCAATCTCTCTATTTTCCAATCTGCGCCAGATACTTGGGGTATTGGACAAATCCTTCCAGTCGTTCCGATCCATCGCCTAAGCCAAAAGCCAGAGGTTCTAGCGTCTATTGCCGACATCACTTGTGATAGTGATGGAAAAATTGATTGCTTCCTCTCTCCAGATGGTCCTTCTAATACTGTTCCCCTTCATAAGTTAATTGAAGGTGAAGAATACTATTTGGGCTTATTTATGACTGGCGCTTATCAAGACATCATGGGTGATATGCATAATTGCTTTGGACGTTTAAATGAAGTGCATGTCTTTTGTGATGATGATGATCCTACAGACTTCTATATCGAAGAAATCATCCCAGGAAATCGCTCCGATCAGGTGCTGAAAACTCTACAATACAACCCAGAGACGATGGCCTCTGTGATGAAGTCGAGTATTGACCAACAAGTGAAGCGCGGAAAGATTCGCCCTAGAGAAGGGGTCGATTTAACTGACTTCTACGAGCATTGCCTGCAGAGCTACACTTACCTCTCAAAATAGCCTTCAATGGCCCTAGGGGAGACATTTTGTCTCCTCTAGAGCTTCCTAAGCCCCCAATATCTCAATCCCCCTTTTGGCATGAGCCTTGGATACTAAGATTCAGGACCAGGAGGTTGGCATGAAGCCCATTCTATTTCTTGTGATGGCCCTAGGTTGTATTTCTTGTGCTGGGACCAGAGAGCGCTTAAAAGGTAGTGAGCCAGAGAGAAAAATCGCGGTCTCTCAATCTTACGGAGCGAACCCAAGCATCAATATACAAATTTTCAGGTAAGTTTTACTCTCCCTGACCATGATTTTGTCAGGCCATGACTAAAATGAGTCATGAAATTTATCTTCTCACTTTTGCTTCTCTCTCTCCTTGCCCCCAGCTCTTGGGCGGCCGGTGATGTCTCTTGTGGCGCCCATGCCTTAGAGGCAAAGTTTAAAAATTTAAACTGGTCTCGAGGAGTAAAAATCACTGCGACGACGGCCATAAAAAAGATCGATCTTACTTTATGCATTGGTGTTGCAGCTTCGAATATTGAAATCGAGCGCTTTGTCATAAGAGATAGAAATGGTGACATCCAAATCAGTGAACAGATTCAAAAATTTAAATCACCCTACCCGCTTATCAGTCAAAACCAACTTCCCTCTATCGCGAGAGGATTTATTCGAGAAGGAAATCTGGTCAGTCTAAAAGTCACAGGAGCTGCTCCTCAATATTTGGGAGAGATTCGATTTCACAGACTCATGGGAAGTGGCAGTAAGGCAGATATAAGGAAGCTTCATTTCAAATTGAATCTACAAACCTCTCAAGAACTTCTCTTAAGCTATAACAATCAAACGTTTGATCAATTGGTGATAAAAATTCAGGCCATCTTTGGGCCACTGAGTATGAAAGAATTTATTCTCTCAGATACGTTGTATCGTCGATCTCAATCCATTGATTCACTTGATCTTCAATCAGCTGCTAGCTTGCTTTAGATACTGATCTTTATATCCCACATAAGACTTATAGTGATTTCCGTATCCCACTCTCTCTTCTTCAGTAAGGGGACGAGTAAGCTTGGCCGGATTCCCCATTATCATACTGCCAGGCGGATAAGTCTTCCCTGGAGGGACGACCGTTCCAGCGGCAACCACACAGTTTTCACCAATCACGGCGCCATCTAAAATGATGGCCCCCATGCCGATCAAACATGAATCGCCCACAGTGCATCCATGCATGACCACACTGTGACCGATACTCACATTTTTTCCAATTGTCAGAGAATTTCTCTCCGTTACATGCAGCATGCTTAAATCTTGGACGTTCGTGTTTTCGCCAATACGAATGAAATTCACGTCCGCACGCACCACCGAATTGTGCCAGATAGAGACATGATCACCAAAGATAGCACGTCCCACAATTTGGACTCCAGGTGCGATATAAACTCCCACACCAAATTCATGTTTATAATTTAAATAAGGATGGATTGGCATAGTCTGCTCCCGTGTGATGACTTTTAGTATAAACTAGCGCAAGCTTATAGGGCAATGAATGGAGAGAGATTGATGTCACTGGATAATCCAAATATTCCTGCTGATTGGGGTCTCGATTTTGAAAATCCCCACAGCAAGCGTTTGAATGAACAGTTAGGTGCACTGGCGAGAAGACTAGTGAAAAGTTTTAAAGAGACTCAAGGCGACAAAGAAGCCCGAAAGCAGCTCATTCACACTTTTTATAGAAAGTTTTATACCATGACTCTCTGTAAAAGCTGCCAAGCCGCAGGAGTCAATAGCTCACCGGCCAGAGATCGGATTTTAGATTTCCCATGGTGGGAGCTCGAAGAAGATCGATTCATGTGTTTAAAAATTTGGGAAAAAATCAATAAATGAAATTACCTCTTATCTTGGCCAGCACTTCCGTCTATAGAAAAAAATTACTTGAGCGTCTGCACTATCCCTTCACTTGTGAGAAACCACTTGTTGAGGAATCATCCTATAAACTCTCTCAATTCAAACCTATCGATGTGGCCCGTGCGCTTGCAAGAGAGAAAGCCTTAGAAGTCTCTAAGCGATTTCCTGGCCATCTCATTATTGGCGGCGATCAAGTTGTCGCTCTTGAAAATCAAATTTTAAGTAAGCCCGGCAGTATTGAGTTTGGCATCTCACAACTTTTGAAACTTCAAAATCAAACGCATGAACTCCATTGCGCGGTTCATCTTTTAGGACCTGGAATTGATACTGGTTTTGTCGAAACGGTGAAACTTAAAATGCGTCCCTTAAATTTTAATCAAGCAAAAGAATATATTGAACTGGATGAGCCACTTGATTGTGCGGGCTCGTACAAACTTGAATCGCGTGGGATCAAACTTTTTGAATCGATTGAGGGAGGAGATCATGACGCGATCGTCGGTCTCCCTCTGATGAGATTGCAAAATGAATTGTTGAATCTAGGATTTGAGTTGTTTGATAAAATTCGCTAATTCAATTATTTGTCTATTCTCACGAATAAATAATCCCTCATCCCCTTTGATGGCATCAGTCAGCATGGCCCTGGCCACTTGATCGGCCTGAACTGGCGCCTTTGAAGGGAGGTATCTTTGAAGAGGGGCCGTTAAGGGCTTTAATAATTTCTGAGCAATAAGCTCCCCCATTCTCACTTCAGGTCTTGGAGATAAAAGAAGTGAGGGCCTATAAATAAAGAAAGCCTGAAAATAGTGGTCCTTAAGAATTTTTTCGACTTCTGCTTTAACACGTAAATAAAAAACCATCGACTGTGGGGATACACCTTGAGAGCTCACAAGATAAAATCTGCGCACGCCTGTTTGCTTGGCCACCACTAGGGCTTCATGGGCCGTATGAAGCTCAATTTCTCTAAATTTATCATGATCGCCCGCTTTTTTGAGAGTCGATCCAAAGCAGTAAAAGAAGTCATTCACGGCCACATCGAGCTGCCATGGCTTAAAGAATTCAGAATATTCGTGAGGAATAATTTTTTTATGCTCAATGCCTAAGGGACGACGTGTCGGCGCATGAATTTTTGTAAACTTATCTGAGTCTACCAAATGACGCAAAAGCTGTTGTCCTACGGCCCCTGTGCCACCTAAAATGAATGCGTGTCTCTTTCCTGGCCCTGCCATAATAAAAACCTCCGACTTGTGAGTTTATTGTATGTCGAGCGACTTAAAAAGATTAGTGATACTTTTAATTCTTCTCACGATTGCCCCTACTGCAAGAAGTGAGGAGGCTCCTTTTCTTCCCCAAGCCCCTGAGGGATTTAAAGTTTCTCTCTATGGCGCTGCTGTTAATGCAAGGCAAATGACTCTCTCTGATAGCGGAAACCTGTATGTGGGAAGTATGGAGGGTGGAGCGATCCATTTAATCAAAAACGGTCAATCGACTGTAGTGATGAAAGATTTGAATTATCCAAGTGGTGTTTTGTGGCACCAAGGCGATCTCTTTATTGCAGAAATTTCTAGAATTTCGGTTATCCGAAATATTGATCAAGTCATGAGCAAAAAAGAGAAGGTGAAAATGATCACCTTAAAAGAAGGACTCCCCAAAGATACCCATCATGGTTGGAAATATTTAGCCATCGGCCCGGATCAAAAGCTTTATTTCCCGATTGGTGCTCCCTGCAACATTTGCTTACCAGATTCTCCCTACGGCACCCTGAATAGGATGAGTTTGGATGGCAAAAATTTTGAAACTTTAGCGACTGGCATTCGCAACACCACTGGTTTTGATTTCAATCCCCAAACAAAAGAGCTGTGGTTCACAGAACATGGTCGAGATATGATGGGAGATAATCTTCCACCTGATGAGATCAATATTCTAAAAGCGGGCGCTCATTATGGCTTTCCGTTTGAACACGCAAGTAAGGTGAAAGACCCCCACTTCTATCATCAAAAACCAAAAGGGTTGGTTTCTGTCTATCCTGTAGGAGAGATTCAAGCTCACAGTGCTCCGGTTGGAATCCGATTCATCACAGGAGCGATGGCCAAAAAGTATCCAGGCTGCTTCTTTGTCTCCCTTCATGGCTCTTGGAATCGATCAAAGAAAGTAGGATATGCTGTTGAAATCGGCTGCCTTGATAAAGAGAAAAAAGTAGGACCTCTTAAACCTTTCTTGACTGGCTTCTTAAAAGAGCCGGTTGTTTATGGAAGACCGGCCGATCTGCTTTTCTTAAAAGATGGCTCTCTCCTTGTGTCAGATGATCATGGTGGGAAAATTTGGAAAGTTGAGATGATAAAATGAAATTCCTATTTATATTTTTAATTCTAGCGAGTTGTGCTCACCCACTAAAAAAGCATTCAACTGGATTGAGTATCTTGCAGCTCTCAACGACTGAGAGCACGACAGAGTTTAATGTACTCCTCAAAAAAGGAGTCACCGCTCGCTTTGTTGTCATCACACCTTCAGGAGAAACGCTTGAGCCGAGTGAAAGTCAAATCTCCCAAAAAGATTATTCAGACCGGGTCATGCATCATGTGCGCTACTCTAACTTAACAAAACTCGAAGGAGATTATCAGTTTGTTGTTGAGGGCAATGGCTCCATCCTTGATCGCAGAATTTTTCATCTCTTTTCAAACACGGGCGAGAAACTTAAGTTTATCGTAGGCTCCTGTGCGGATGTGAGAGTCTCTGAGGAGCAGTCAAAAACATGGAAAAGTATCGAATCTCAAAAACCTGAGTGGATCTTCCTTATAGGTGATAACGTCTATGCAGTTCAAGGGGAAGGTGAAATTACATCAGAGGAAAAGTTATGGGAGAGATATGTTGAAACGAGAGAATCAATAGATCTCTATCGCTTCAAAACACTTATCCCGGTTCAAGCCATTTGGGATGACAATGATTATGGCCAAAAAGATGGTGGCACCACCTACTCTCTCAAAAAAGAATCTCAAGAAATATTTAAATCATTTTTTATGCCCTTTTATCCCAATGACAACTTGATCACTGGTCCTGGAGTGTCCAGTAGGCTGGCGCTAAGAGGCATGCATTTTAGCTTCTTAGATGATCGCAGTTTTAGAGACTCTGGAAAATTGGATGGAACTCACTTTGGCGAAGAGCAGATGAACTGGCTGTTTGATGACTTTCAAAAGGCACAGCTTCCGACATGGATTATTTCTGGTGATCAATTTTTTGGGGGCTATCATAAATTTGATTCATTCGAAGGCAATCATCCACAAGATTTTGAGAAATTCATCAAACGCTTAAAAGAGATTCAGACACCCTTTGTTTTCATCTCTGGTGATCGTCATTTGACTGAAGTCATGCAATTCCCAAGAGCCCTTTTAGGCCAATTAAGCTTTGAGATTACAACAAGTCCCCTCCATGGAAAGTTGTACTCTGGTCGTGGCAATATTGATCCCAATCCTTGGAGAGTCATTTCAAGGGATGATTCCTTAAACTTCATGCTGATTGAAGCAGAACTTAAGGATTCAAGTTGGGATATCGATTTAAAGAGTTTTAATCAAAACAATGAGCTGCTTTTTAATCGTGTCTTCTCACTGACGACTGAAGCGTTGAAAGACTTTACGATTGAAAAGAGACAGAGACGCAGACGTTACAGGAGAGCTCGCTTTCGCAGAAGATAAAAAAAAAGCCGGCCCTAAGGCCGGATTTTTTTTGAGTTTTATTGAGCAAATATCTTATTTATCTTTTCTTTCTCACTATCAATGGCTTCTTTCTTAACTGGCTTAGGTTCTGCCGATTTCTTTCTTACTAAAACGCGGTCTAAATTTCGAAGATATGCTTTTGACACTTTCTGGAAGAGTGAGTCTTGGTCTCCGCTCTCTAGTCCTTTCTTGTTTTTGTCTGCAGAATCCAACATGTTTTGAAGCTCACCTTCTTTCATACCAGTAATTCTTGCTGCGTCACCAAGGGCATTGCCTTGACCGTCAGCTCCAGCTCCATTCGCACCTGAGCCATCTGCTCCAAGTGAGTTCAGAATATCTTCGCCTGAATCGCCATTTCCATTGGCCCCAAGTCCATTTGCACCAGCACCACCTGCCCCAAGACCTCCATTGGCACCAGCTGAATTCTTATCACCTACAGGGCCATACTTAGACTTACCGTCTTCTTCTTCACGATTCTTGGCTGCTTGAGAACTACTCGCTGCAGCTCCTAAACCTCCAGAGAGTTTTCCACCAATACCAGAGTATGAAGAAGTATCCCCCGGCTTAGCTAAACCAGGAATACTTGATGTCGGTGAATTCAATTTGCTAAAGAAATTTGAAGCCGAGGCTAAGCGCTGAGCTGAATCAGCATTCCCTTTTGTTTGGTCCTGATAATTCTTCCAAGCCTTATTATCCTTGGCCACTCTTGTCGCGTGTCTCTTCGCTGCATTGAGAGCATTCAATTCAATTGGCCCTAATGAAGCATTCGAAGCACTACCTTGATCAGCAGTACTGCCGCCAGATAAACCACCGCCAGATGGGAGGCCACTAAATTCAGCAGAGAGTGGGAATCCTAAACCTCTGAGACTGCCATAGAGTTGGCTTCTCACCACTTTCTTGCGCGAGTCTTTACCAGTTTTGAGATCATATTGATTTCCATTCAACTGATAGTTAGAACGACGAATTGCAAGATCATCAGCATACTTATTGTACGCATCATCTAATTCAAGACCTCTTCTAATACTTAAAGTCGTAAGCAATCTGAAATTATGCAGAAGAGTCATGTAATAGTTTTCAGCGTACTTCAGTGGGTAACCAATAGCTTGAGATGAGAGATGTCTCCAGTTGAAATGCAACTGATACACATAGTTTGCATACATCTCTGCAGTCTCAGCTGTTTCAAAAACATCACCAAAGCCCCATGGATCCGGATGTTTTCCATCGTAGTTTGTGGCTCCACATTCAATGAGACTCTTACAGAGAGCATATTTCTTAATCGCTGCTTTATACTTATCAATTCGCTCTTGAGTAAACTTATACTCAGGTTTGAACTCTCCATTTGAAGACAAATATTTATCAAACTGAGGAAAAAAATAGAGTTTATCTTGTGGCTTAGTTGATGCTTTTCCAATTTTATTAACCCAAGGACATCCCTTACTTATAAAACCTTCTTTAAGTGCTTCTATCCAGCCATTATTAAAATTCATCTGCTCCCCATAAAATTCTGGGAACACAGGATCCATAAGCATGTTGTCAGCCATTAAAGGCTTCCATGAGGCAAAATCCGCTTTATTGGCAATAGCCGCATCTGGCTGAGCATAAAAGAAACTGCGTGCACACATCGTGCCCTTAAATGGACCAGAACAAGGATTAGCTGCTACTCCACTGTATGAACTAACAAGTGAATAAGTCCCTTCACATGTTCTTCCTTCACGCTTGACCCAAGGTATCATTTGCTGCATACCAGGGTTGTTCGAGAACGCAGGCCAGTGAAGGATACGATACCAAGTTGTACATTTAAAAAGTCCTAAGAATCCACACGTTCTCTTCTCAACCAGACGATCTTCAATTTTTACATCTGGGAAATATCTAGAAAATTTTTCAAGGACTTGAACACCTGACGGCTTAGCCCCTCCAGTTCCATTAATTGCAATACCGATTGTTACAACCAATAATGCAGCAGGAATAGCCACGAAAGCCACTGCAACAATGGCAACCCAAACTGTTGCAATAACAAAAATGGCTAGTAGGAGCCATAATAACCAACCCATCACTTTTTTGGTCCACTCGTGAACTTTACTTTCTGTATGAATATAACCTCTAAACCAAGTATCCTTATCCTGATCTTTTCTAAACATATTAACAATATCTTCAGGAACTTCATTGGCACTCATTTGATTTAAACGTGCGTCCCAATAAGCCTTAAGTGTTGGGTTCACTTTCTTCGCACGGTTTAAATCTTCAACCATTGACTGAACTTCAGTCTCCACTTTTTCAACATCAATAAAAACGTCTGTCTGATTGCATGAGCGAAGCTTTAACCAGCGAACCAGAACTTCCTCGTGATTAATACCAGCCGCACTCGAGTCAAGGTTTGTGACATCGCCATCGACCTTGCCCCCTTGACCTTGCATTTTATTAAGTTTCGCCAAATACATGGCCACGTAATTCGGGAACTCATCACCATTTTGAAACTCAGGTTCAGCCGAATCAGGAAGCTTCAGCTGATTTCTTCTATCTCCATCCGTACAAATTTTATTCGTTGGGTTACCAGTACATTTACTGTAGAAGAAAGTTTGCTTATCAGCAGAAAATTTTTCAGGTCCAAAAGCATAAATACACTGACACGACATAATCATATCAAGATACTTAAGCTGATCTCTTTGATCGTTTCTGTTGTCTCTCACTTCGTTTGCAATATATTTTCCGCGAGAATATAAGTTCTTCGCATGGGGCTTCCCATTCGCATCTAATAAGTGCCAAGTATCCTGTGTACCTTTCCCTGAAAAGCTCACCTCAAATGAGCGTACAAAGAGATCGGCGTTTCTCATTAAATTCGATGAATCAATCCAGTTATCTTTCACTGTATTAAATTCACAAGTCTCAACGTTCGAGCGACCTTTTGGTGTAATCGCAGGAATATTATATCTTTTGACATATTCTTCTTGGGTGAATGTTTTCCCCACTGGCTGACCAGCTTTTGCAGCAGCAGCATTATCAGCGGCCATTTTTTTACGAAGCTCATAGACAGCTAACAGTTTTTGTTTGCGAACATTACGATCTTTAATATCAAGAATTTTACTGATCTCGCCTTCGATCATATCTAATTGAGCAATTGTTAAAGCATCATCGCTACCAAATGTACTTGTCCCTTGAGAAGTGGAGCCTGATTGATTCGTCGATGTGATTCCGCCGTTATCTCCCCCACCAGTTGTTCCACCAGTTGTCCCCGTCCCACTCGTGCCACCGGTACCACTTGTGCCACCAGTTCCACTACTTCCTCCAGAACCTCCACTTCCGCCATCGACTTGTTCAAATTCTACAGGAACCATGGCCTGTGCCGCTGGAAGTGGATTGATGTTTCTTACAATTGTTTTCCAGAAATCACGAATCGCAGAAGAGGCTGAAGGGAGAATGAAGGGAGGCATCTCTAAAATACAGATCCCATCCAAATCTTTAATGAGACCTCTGCAACACTGCAGCTGCCCTGTTGGTTTTTGACCTTCATTTATACAAGCTTCACAGATAAATTTTTCAACACATTTATTAGCGGTGCATTTCGTTGAACAGCATTCAGTATTCCCCCCACAAGCAGCAGTCAGAGGCTTACAAGTCACACCTCCAAGCCCCACGTCTTGCGGACGGCACACACTTCCTGGCGCACAATTAGGATTTTCTGGTCCACACTCACCATTAATAGGAATAACTGGCTTACAAGTTAAGACGGGAGCACAAATTCCAGCACTTGCTCCTTCATCTTTTACACAAAGCTTAGAAGCACATTCAGAGTGATTACTACATGATTCATTAGATTTTTTTCCGGCAGTAGAGGCTTCAAGAGTCTGCGAAACCATTGTCACTAAATTAGTGCAACATTCAGCACCAGATAAAACCTGATTAGCCTGAACACAGGCCGGCTTGTTGGCTTTTAAACCTTGATAATTAATGGCAACGGTACACTTTGCATTTCGATCTGCTAAATTACCAATCGTTCCCGCATTCTGATAAGCCGTCTGAGCAGCAACACAGTTACTGATCTCTCCTAATTTACTATTGAGTTGTGAAAGAGAAATAAATCCACTTCGATAAAGGTCTTCAGTTAAAGAGGAAAGTGTTTGGGCAAATTCATCTTTGCCAAAATCACCGGAAAATAATCCATTTAGCATCTGTCCAGAATTGGATTGAATTTGAGCAAAGGCCCCATCTCGGTTGATGGATCCACTTTGAGCTTCTGCTCGATTGAGTGGCGCCATCATTAAGGCTAAGATCGCTAAAACTATTAAGCTCTTCATATACAACTCCGTGATTATTCAATTACTATTATAAGTCCTTGAACCCATGTGACACAAGGAAGCAGTGCCTATTTAAGGGATTCAAGGTACTTTGCTGATTCAGTTAGTTGACAATAATCCCTGGCACTTCTTAAGGATGTCTTATGAGCAGCGTTTCTACTCCCTGGGGAGGCCCTACACAGTTCTTTTACGCCCTTACGCCGGACGTGATCGATCAGGTACTTAGAGATCACGGTCTTCGCCCGCTGGGACGAGTGATGGCCCTTAATAGTCTTGAAAACCGGGTCTACGATGTAGAAGTTGCCCCGATAGAGGTGCCTGAAGGGCCCTTTGCTCCAGATGCAGTTGTCGTAAAATTTTATCGTCCAGGTCGCTGGAGCCAAGAGACTCTTCAAGAAGAGCATCGTTTTTTGGCGGAGCTCAATCAATACGAAATTCCCGTCGTCTCACCTATCGAGAAAAATGGAGAGACACTTTTTCTTCATCAAGAATCCTCTCTTTTATATACCGTTTTCCCAAAAGTGCGCGGCAGACTTAAAGATGAACTGGATAAAGAAGAATCAAAACAAATTGGACGATTGATCGGGCGTCTTCATAATATCGGTCAGCTCAATACTTTTAAAGCCCGCCACACTCTCAACACGGATGCCTGGCTGCTTGGAAATCTTGAATCCATTGAAGCAATGGATTTTGTCCCAGAAGATATTAAAAAGAGTTACCGCTTTATGGCCCAGCAGCTTCATGGCCTCATCACTCCCATGCTTAAAGCACTACCCGTTCAAAGAATTCACGGTGATTTTCATCGAGGCAATGTCCTTTGGACCAATCAAGGTGCCTGGATCACTGATCTTGATGACTGCGTGATGGGGCCAAGACAGCAGGACCTCTGGCTGTTATTTCCAGGAAGAGATGAATGGTCACAAAACATGAGAGAAGAATTTTTAAGTGGCTATCATGAAATGAGTCGCGAACCGATTCATCTCTCCCCTCTTTTAATTGAAGCTCTTCGAACCATGCGACTGGTGCATTTTAATGGCTGGATCAGCAAGCGATGGGAGGATCCCGTCTTTAAACAAATGTTCTCCACTTTCCAAGACCGCAACTATTGGGAGCAGCAGCTGCTTGATCTCAAAGAGCAAATGGGACTTCTTCAAGATCATCACAACTCTGGCACGGGATTTGGATATTAACTCCCTATAATATCTGTCTGAAACGACATAACTAAGACTTAAGAGTCAAAGTGTGTCTGTTTTTTTGACGGCCATGTGGAGGTTTTATCATGAAGTTCATTGCTTTACTCTTTTTAGTCCTGGCCCTGCCTGCGCTTTCGCAAACCATGGAAGCTCAACGCAAAAAAGATGAAATGATTCAAAGGGCCCAAGACCTACGTCTGGCGGCTGAAAATGCAGAAGAAATGTTTGATAACGTCCAAGTGAATGAAGCCTGCAGTTATGTAGATGAACTGTTTCGTGGGCTGCCTGCTCATCTCACAGGAATCATGAGCAGTATGAATATTTATGATAAGAAAGTAAAAAAGATGAGCCAAGAAGCGCTCGCTCTCTTAAAAGATTCACACGCACTTGAGACACGTTGTAAGCGCGGAGAGAATCATCAATACGTTGATCCCTCAAAAGCAAAAAAACAAATGAAAGAGGCGGCAAAAACCTTAAAGAAGCATAAAGGTGTGATCGAAGATAAAGAAACAGATTATAACAATGCTTACTACTATCACTACGATTTCAATGATCCCTACTAAGCAGAACTTGGAACTTCATCAACAAATCTAATTCCGACTTTCCAGCCGGCCTCTTCGGGGGCCAGGCTTCTTACAGACATAATCTCACCAATCAGTGGCTCATCTAACTTTTGTCCCTCTAGCTCAGTGACTTCAACGTGCTGGCCTTTTTTAAAAATACCATCAATTAACACTAAAAATCCTAAGCCTCCGCGAGAGAGATCAAAAAGTTTAAAATTCTGTGAGGTCTCTGGACTTTGAGCAATCTGACAGGTGATGATTTTATCTATCTTAGGTCTCGCCCTTGGTGCTTCTCGTTTATCAGCAAAAAGTTTGTCTTCTTCCGAAAGAGATATGCTTTGCAGCTGTTCTTCAAAAATCGCTTCATCGCGAGATGATTTGCCACCTAACCGCTTCACTCTCCATGGAGCATTAGAGAGATCAATCCCACTGCCACCTTTGATAACGTGAATATCTGGCTCTTCGAGAAAACAAATGGTTTGAGGCATCTTCAAACTCAAACTGGCTTCGTTGGCCGCAATGGAATCTGTCTTAAAAATCACTCCCGCACTTGAAGAGTAACAAAAGACTGGACCTGATTTAAATTTAAACTCTTCACCCTTCTCTTCCATCACATTCACCACACCTGCTTCAAATTTAAAACTTGAAACCACAGAGGGATGAATTTGACGCTTACCATCTTGGATTTGCCAGAGGACGACAGGAGCAATCTGCCTCACAAGATCAGTGAAGAACTTCTGATAGACAAGATATCCATCCTTAGGATTGACGTTTTTCATAAGCAAATCATCGACAAATGCATAGGCAAATTCTAGCATATTCTTCTCATGAAAAAGATGGCCCTTCTCACTTCTCGTGCCCTAAAAAACCTAATACCCGACGAAAGTCGACTGCTAAAAATCGCCAAAGAGCATGACCTAGAGTTTCATCCTCTCATTTGGGATGAGCCCCAAGATTGGAAAAACTTTGACGCAGTTGTGGTACGCACACCTTGGGATTATGTAGAAAAAAAAGAAAAATTCATCAGTGTGCTCAAAGAGATAGAGTCTTTAGGTGTAAGACTTATCAATCCCCTCAAAACATTGACCTGGAATTTTGATAAGAAATACCTCCTTGAGCTCCAAGAGTTGGGTCTGCCTGTTCCAAAGACGCTGATTCTCAAGCAGACAAGTGTGATCGAAGATCTAAAAAAATTTAAAAATGATGTTGTCGTCAAACCTGTTATTTCGGCTGGTGGCTTTGAGACCTATCATCTCACCCAAAATGATATTAAATCTTTTGATTGGAAGAAGCTTCCATGGGATACCCATGAATTCATGGCGCAAGAATTCTTGCCTGCCATTTTGACTGAGGGTGAATACTCTCTACTTTTTTTTAATGGTGAGTTTTCCCATGCTTTAAGAAAAACACCAAAACAAGGCGAATTTCGGGTTCAAGATGACCATGGAGGAAGAGTTCATGCCTGGCAGCCCTCAAAGCTTGAGCTCTCTGAATCCCTCTCAATTTTAAATAAAATTCCTTACCCCTTTTCTTATTGCAGACTTGATCTCGCGAAAAACCCTGAAGGCAAACTCATGATAATGGAAATTGAACTGATTGAGCCGGAGTTGTTTTTTAGATTTTCAGATCATGGCGAAGCAAAATTCGTGCAATCTCTTTTGGACTATAAATGATTAAATATTTTCTCTCCGTTTTTTTATTCATTAATCTTGTACAGGCAAGTGAAATCAACACTCGCTATCAGTACTGGTGGCTTAAAGGCCCAGAAGTTAAATCGTGGAGACAAGATCTTGCCGCTACGATTGATATGAAATCGAAAACGAGTCTTCTCATTCAAGCCTCTCACTTCGAGCGCTTCCAGCAAGTCGACAGAATTGCCCTACTGGGTTTTAGACACAAAACAGAATCCGGAACTTGGGAATTTACTCACGCTGATGGAGGAACGAATAGAATTTTGGCCATCCGAGATACCCAACTCACTCACTATCGCGCCCTTGTTCCTGGCTTAGGCGGATGGATAAATCTACGCGCACAAGGATTTCATACAAATGACGTGCATATGCTCAACATGGGTCTTGAAAAAGAATGGGCCCAGGGATGGTTTCTGATTCCCTCAATGAGCGCAGGCAAAGCGACTTACAATCAACCTGCAGCGACGAGAAATATCTGGGGCTCTCAATTAAGAATAGGACGTTATCAAGAAGACAACTGGAAGGCATGGATCTTTGGCGCCTTGGGTGAAGAAGCTCAAGCTTTGGCCAGCCTGAGTCAAACCAAACCTCTTAAAGTGAAGAGCTATGGTCTTGGTGTCGAAAAAAATATTTTAAATTCACTGCGATTTTTAATTCAACTCGAAAGAAGCTACTACCCCTCAATAAACACTCGCTTTGAAAGTGTGATGGGCCAGCTCACATGGAATTGGGGCCAAAGATGATTGATATAGATCCACAATTAATACTCATCAGTCTTGGATTAATAGGAAGTTACTTCTTGATTGTCACTCTCATGCAGGTTCTTCTTCAGGCTCTCTCTTACAGAAGTTATCAGCGCTCAAGATCTCAATCGATTACAGATTTACCGACGCTCACACTGCTGATTCCAGCACGAAATGAAGCCAAAGTTGTGGTTGAAGCCTTGAAGAGGGCCTTACAACTTCCACTTAAAGATTTTCAAGTCATCGTCATTGAAAACGCTTCAACTGATCAGACTTACACTTTGTTGCATGAAGAGTTTCAACTCAAACCGAATGGAAAACCGAATACTTTTTATTCTGAATCTCATCCTCATTTGAGAGTCATCAGGTCAGCAATTCCTGGAAAAGCTCTGGCGTTAAATCTTGCACTTCCTGAGGTGAAAACAGATTTAGTGGCCACTCTAGATGCCGACACCATTCCAGACTCTAATGGACTAATCAGATTATTAAACGAATTTGCTGCTCGTCCACAGATTGAGGCTTTAGGTGGGATCGTTCGAGTCATGGATCCCCACTCTCCATTGCAAAATCAAAAAAGACCTCCAAAGGGCTGGCCTTTAGCTTTTCAATCCCTTGAATACCTTCGAGCGTTTTCGGGTGAAAGATTGGGTTGGGGGCTCTTAAAGGCCAATGTCTATATGTCGGGGGCCTGTGCTCTTTTTAGGACTGAAAGCCTTAAGGCCAGAGGTGGCTTTCAGCTCGACACTGTCACGGAAGATCTAGAAACCTCACTAGAACTAGTCGCTAAAACATCGGGCTTTGATCATCCAATTGATGTGCTACCGGTGGTTGTGGCCTGGACTCAAGTGCCTGGGAACCTCAGAGACCTCTTTAAGCAGCGTCGCCGCTGGCAGGCAGGGCTATGTCAGTGCTTATGGAAATACAGAGGACTCTTTTTAAATACGAAGAAAGGAATGACCGGTATCGTGACCCTTCCCTATATGCTTCTAACTGAATCGATTGCGCCTTTAATTGAATTCTTGGCCTTGGCGACTCTCTCTCATGCTCTCTACTTTGAACTGATAGATTATCAACCTGTGATACTGATCGCAGCTTTTGGATTAGTGATGTCGGCAGCACTGACCACTTGGACGGCCGCTCTTGAAAATAAATATCTTAAAGATCAGGCCAATTGGTCGATAGTCAAAGTATTCATTTTAAGTTTTCCATTGAATATTTGCTACCGACCACTCGTGAACTTAGTTCGAATTGAAGCCACCTTACGCTTTAGATGGTTTTACTCTTGGGGCTCAATCAAGCGTGTACAGCTCCAGAGTGATGAGTTGCTGGCCAAATAATTGTCAGCTTCTTCCCAAGAGATCTGATTTCATTTTCTAAACCTAGGACGTTCTCTTTTGCAGAGTCATCCATGGTTGAGACTCGTGCGAGATCCAGCAGCACTTCTGAAGCTTCTGTTTCAACTAAACATGCAGAAGAGAGAGAGAGAAATCCCGAAAAGACTAAAGCTCCACTGACCTCAACGTGAAGCTTAGAGCCCTGTGTTTTAGAATGGATTTCTGGCTTTAAGAAAAACTTCGGATTCACACCTTTAATCAATTGGGCCAATACATAGACTAAAAAACCCACTCCGATACCGACAAGTAAATCATCTAAGATTGTCAGTGACCACGTAACAACAAAGGCGATAAAACCATCCAGGCCCTGATGCCAAGCATGTATAAAATGTTTAGGATGACTTAATCTCCAACCAATAAGTAGAAGAATTGCTGCTAGAGCCGCCAGTGGAATCTGAGCGAGCAAAGTTGGAATGAGCATCACCGCGACGGCCATAAATAAGCCATGGAGAAAGTTAGATAAAGGTGATTTCGCTCCATTGGCGACATTCGCAGATGAGCGAACGATTTCTGTAATCACTGGTAGGCCACCAATCAATCCACACAAAAGGTTCACAAGCCCCTTACCAATAAATTCTTGGTTATAATCAGAGACGCGCTTTTCTGGATCCATTTTGTCGACAGCAAGAGTTGAGAGCTGCGACTCAAGGGAGCCGATCAAAAAGACACTGATTATCACGATGAGAGAGCGTGTTTCTAAAATCTTATCAAAAAGTGGAAAAGTAAAAAAAGTATCAGCCGAAACCTTTAGAGGCACTAAAAACTTTGGTCCAATTTCAAAAGTCTTTCCAAACATGTCCATCATATGAACGTCGATCATTCCAAACTGGAATGAGGCAATCAAGCCTACAACAACGGCCATTAAAGGACCTGGAAGGAAGCGAGTCACTTTAGAGGGAACAAATTGCCAAGCGACTAAAACTAAAAAGCTCACCAGCGCGATCACAGCAATGGGAGTCGTCATATTTTGTATTAAACGTGGAATCTCACCCACAATTCCGATGAGTGATTTAGCTTCAGGCTTTACACCTAAAAGAACTGGAATCTGCTTAATGATAATAATACTTCCGATAGCGGCCATCATGCCGTGAATGACAGGAAGTGGAGCGAGTAATGCAAGTCTTCCAAGGCGAGCAAGTCCACTTAAGAATTGAAGAATGCCGACAATCACCACGCAGGAAAGAAAACGCTTAAAGCCTAAAAGCGCATCTCCATCAGAAAGTGAATTAATACCACCAAGAACAACCACAATCATGCCAGCTGCAGGTCCGTTAATACTCAGTCTCACACCACCTACAAGCGAGCCAAGAATCCCTCCCACACATCCCGCAATGATGCCGGCAGAAGCTGGAGCTCCGCTACCAAGAGCAATCCCCACGCAAAGAGGTAGGGCGATAAGAAAGAGAACGAAGCCAGACATCAGGTCGTTGGCAAAATATTCTTTTTTAATTTCTTTGAAACCGATCATGATTGCCCCCATTTTTTGTAATGATAAACCTGTCTGAAGGGCTCGTGTTGCAGAAAATAATGAATTATCAGACACATAGGTAACGACGATTTAATCTATATTAACAGAACTTAACCTCCGGCCAGCTTCACCTTGAAACCTCGTGCCTCAAGATAGGCCTTAACCTTATCTCGATGATCACCCTGAATCTCTATTGTTTGGCCCTTGAAAGCGCCACCACAACCACAATGAGTCTTTAACTTACTGGTGAGCTCTTTGAAGTAGGACTCATTATCCGGAAGCTCTAAAACCACCGTCACTGTCTTTCCTCCGCGCCCATTGGTTTCACGACGGACTTTTAAAGTGTGCTCACTCGGGTTCAAATTTTTTGATTTAGGACATCGACAAGGATTGGAGGAGCATTTCTCACAATTTAATTTGTGTGAGCCATCTGAGGAATAGAGAATGCGAGGCTTATCAGTCATGCTATAATTATAACGTGAAAAAAACTGATTCGTCTTTTCGATATTTTATTTTTAACAAACCCTATGGGGTTTTGAGTCAATTCACTCCTGAAGATGGAGCGAGATCTCTGGCTGAATTTGGTTTTCCCCCAGGCATTTACCCCGCTGGGCGCTTAGATAAAGACTCAGAGGGTTTGCTACTCCTTACGAATGATGGCCCATTGATTCAAAAAATTCTTGAGCCTCGCTTTGATAAAGAGAAAACTTATCACGTTCAAATCGAGCGCATCCCTTCAATCGAAGCACTAGACAAAATGAGAGCTGGACTTGAGATTCAAGATTACAAAACTCTTCCCTGCCAGGTCGCCCTTATTGAAGATCCCGGCTATGGGCCCAGAAATCCTCCCATCAGAGAGCGTAAGACTGTGCCCGATTGTTGGATTGAAATGAAAATTAAAGAGGGAAAAAATCGTCAGGTAAGGAAGATGACAGCAGCGATAGGTCATCCTTGCTTGCGTCTTATACGTGTGGCGATTGGTAAATTAAAACTTGAAGGTTTAGCAGAGGGAGAATTTAGAGAAGTCTCACGTGAGGACGTCCTCTGATTTTTTTCGATCTTTCCACGCTCTCTCAACGCTCATTTGTCCTTCTGTGACCCCATATTTCTCGCTTGATCCAACATCTTGAATCACTTGTTCAAGATTCTTCTCCTGCGAGATCAACTCGAGATAGCTCTTCACTTTAAGTCTCAGCACATCACCCAACTCATTTAACGCTTCAAATCTCCAAAGGGCGATTTCTTCTTGATTCACTAAAAAAGCCGCTGACTGCGCACTTCCACGATACATCGTGTTTCGACATTCTTGATCGGCCTTAAGAAAATGCATATTCCCGTAAGCATCCTTCATCTCTACATTGTGTTTCTCACAAGGCTTACCGCAATCTTTAAAACTAGACCCTTTTGACATAAAAGCCGCAAACACACAGTGCTCCATATGAAACTCTGGCATGTACTGGTGAAGAGTGACTTCTAAAAACCCATAGGGAACATTTCGGGCCAAATCATGAAGCTGCGTTTGATTCAAATCATAAGAAGCACAAACTGACTTTAATCCTTTTGAGATTAAGTATTCCGCCGTGAGATGATTGGTGACATTAAGTGAGAAGTCGCCATGAAGATCAATGCCTTTATCTTTTAAATAGCCCAATGCCCCTAAGTTTCTCACCATAATGGCATCTGGCTTGAGACGAACAATCGTATTGAGATTGTAGTACTCTTTAGGCTTTAAAATTCTTGTGGTGCATATTCCAACTTTTAAATTTGAGCTTCGGAGAAGGTCAACAGAGCTTTGATAGTCTTTTCCAAACTCAAAATCTAAAAACACAGTTCCAATGTTTCTCTTCGATTTCTCATCTAAAAGAAGCAAATCTTCGACCTGCTGTTTTTCACGAAGCAAGACATTCAAACTGGCTTGTTGTTTCTGCGTGCTCTTGTCCCATAAGGGAATATCCGCAACATTGACTCTCACCTCTCTTAAGAGGCGCAGTTTCGTCAGCTCTTCAATGCCTTCACGTCTCAAATTTTTTAAATCTTTTTGCGAGAGATAAACACCCACTCCAGAGAATTTTTTATTCTTTAAAATAAATGCTGTTGATCCTAGAGCAGAGAGCTCATCCCAGAGTACTTTTTCATCAACCATTTTTTGGGCCGCAACCCCCACAGCTCCCATGACTATCGCCGATCGCCCTTCGGGATCAGTCAATTTAAGTTGGGCCGGTTTATTAAGTTCAAGATTGAGTTCCATATCGATCGGAATTCTCTTCATGACTTGTCTATCAGTCATGAGCTTCTTCACTTCGCCCGCAATCTTATCGTCGGAATTAATCCAGGTGCGCATGCCAATCTTTAATTTTTGATAATCAAATGGGGCCAGTAAGGTGACCTCAGACTTATCAGCTGAAATCTTTTTGACTTGAAATACTTTGGCGCCAATTTCTAAACTGTGAATAGCAAAGAAGAGTCCCTGACCTGCACGTATCTCATCACTTGTTTCAATGATTACAGAATTTTTTGTAAGCTTTGAGACTTTTCCAACTTCATGACCGCGATGGGAGGAGAAACTTCCTTCGACTAGTTTTTGATGATTCACACCATCATACCAGCCATTAAAAAATCCTCTCCCATAACTGATGGCCATCTCTTTTTTTGCGTCTGGATTCAAATTCCCATGGATCGCCGACTGATAACTTTGAGCACTCTTAGCGACATATTCAACACCCTTTAGGCGTCCCTCGACCTTAAATGAATCAATTCCAATTTTCATCAGTTCGGGAACTTCTTCAATGGCACAGAGATCTTGAGGGCTCACTAGATATTTTTTATCGCCGAGATCTCTCTTTTCTCCATCGACAAAAAGCTCATAACCCAAACGACAACTTTGCGCGCACTGACCGCGATTGGCCGATCGTCCACCGAGAGATTCGGAAGTAAAGCATTGTCCTGAATATGCCACGCATAAGGCCCCATGGACGAAGACTTCAAGCTCACGATTTGTACCAAGACGAATAGTCTTCATCTCTTCAAGACTATTCTCTCTGCCTAAGACAAAGCGCTGAATGTTAAGATCTTCAATCAAACGAATGGCTTCATCATTGGTGATCGTCATTTGAGTGGAGCCATGGATGCGCATTTCAGGGGCCATAAGACGAATGAGCTTGATGAGACCCACGTCTTGAACGATAAAGGCATCAGGCCCTAAGGGAAGAATTTCTTCTAACAAAGTTTTCGCAATTGAAAGTTCATTTTCAAAAATCAAAACATTAAACGCCAAATGCACTTTCACACCATAGAGGTGGCACAAATCAATCAGCTCTTTTAATTCTTGAATAGAAAAGTCTTGTGTCCTTCCCCGAGCATTAAAGCCAGGAACTCCTAAATAAATAGCATCGCCACCGCCATGGATCGCGGCCAGGGCCATGGATTGATTACCCACGGGAAGGAGAAGTTCAGGGAATTTCATAGTCTCTCTTTTAGCGAACTCCAGAAGAGGCGACAAGCAAAGCTCAAGGCTTATTAAAGTTGACTAACTCCAATTGGGAACTTTTTTCACACCTGTGAAAAATCGCAGATAAATCAAAGCTTTTTTCGCCCCCACCGAACAGCTTTCATATGAAAAACATCCTGCTTTTATGTCTTTTACTCCTTCCCTTTGAAGCCTTTGCCTTGAGACTCCAGCTTCTCCACACCAACGATCTCCATTCCTATTTTGATGGAACTCGAAATGGAAAAGGTGGTTACGCCAAAATCAAAGCGCTGGCCGACTCTCTTAAGGCCAAAGCCAAAGAGACCGGCATGAAAACTCTCTTTGTGGATGGGGGAGATTTTGGTGAAGGGACCTCTTTTTTCATGGCCAACAATGGAGTGGATGCCCTTCAAATGATTGATGCTCTAGGGATTCAAGTCACAGTTCTTGGCAATCATGATTATATGCAAGGGGGCCGAGAGCTCGCTAAGCAAATGGAAGCGGCCAACCTTAAAGCGAAAATTGTATCGGCCAATCTTCGAGGGGAGTGGCTCATGGGATTAAGAGGCAAAATCCCTGATATGGTGACAATTAACTATGAGGGAGTCAAAATTGGAATATTCGGACTCTCAACTGCTGAGGCCCATTATCAATATCCCATTTTAAATACTGGTCTCATTCTACCTCCGGCCACTCTACTTCCAGCGATGGAATTAAAAGCAAAGCTTAAAAAAGTCGATTTCCTCATGGCCTTAACTCACATCGGTTTTGCCAAAGATGTAGAAATTGTTAAAAAATCTAAAAGAATTGATCTCGTCGTCGGCGGTCACTCTCATACGCGTCTTGAAGATCCTATTCTTGCCAAGAATAAAAATGGAGAAGATATCCCAGTACTTCAAACGGGCGCGAACTCTCTTGCTCTTGGTGAAATGATTATTGATATTGATCCTGTCACGAAAAAGCATCAATTTATCAGTTATAAACTTCATGACATCACGGCCGATATCCCCGATGACAAAGGTGTGAGAGATTTAGTTGAGATCGCAAAAGTGCATAGAGAAGACTACTTTAAGCGCGCGATGGATGAGGTCATAGGTGAATCAAAATTCACACTTCATGGATCTGTTGATGGAATTGCAAAATCGACAACCTCTTGTTGGGGCTCACATTTAGCAAAAATGACTCATGAATCGGTTAAGGCCGACGTGGGTCTTCATGTCGCCAACTTTGAAGGCGAACAAATTCCGGCCGGCCCCATTCGTTATGTCGATATGATTGATAACTTCCCTCATTTTAGAGAGTTCAATGATGGCGGTTGGGAGATTGTGACGATTAAACTCAATGGCTTTCTTTTGAAAAAGATTTTTGAATTCGCCGCCAAAGCCCCTGGCCAATTTGGACTGAATTTTTCCGGTGTTGATATGCCGAAAAATGGGATGGAGAGCGGTTTTGATTTTAAAATAAATGGAAAAAAGATTAATCCCCTAAAGGATTATCGCTTAGCCATGCCTTCAGAAGTGATCTACGCTGTTGAGAGCACGATACCGTGGCTTAAAGGCATTCTCTACACTGGAAGAAGATACACGGGTGTGAAGTATTGGGAGAAGCTTGAAGACTATATTCGAGTCAACTCACCTCTTCGATGTGGTCAAGTCGCTCAAAACTGATTAGTTCTGAGCATGACTAGAGTGCAGGCTTCTAAAACCTCGACACCGGCTTCTTGTAGTTTTTTAGAAAGCTTTGGGTTTTCAGAGCCGGGATTAAAAATCACCCTTTTTGGTTTTAAATGAACGATGGCGTCAGAGATTTTTTCCGAAAGAATGGAGCTGATATACATTGTCACCGTATCTACCGCTCCAGCAGGAATTTCAGCTAAACTTGGATAGACTTTAAGCCCTAAGACTTCTTTTTCACGGGGGTGAACCGCAATGACCTTAAACCCTTTGTCTAAAAGATTTTGTACGGCCATATGCGAATAACGAGTCGGGTCACTTGAAGCCCCTAAAACCACTACTGGACCCATAAGCCTTCCTTTTGTTAAACTGACCCCATGAATTTAACATCAAAATCTTTTTCTAACGAGTCTGATCTTATCAATCATTTGAAGACTCATACTCCTTCATTTTACCATTCCTCACGCACTTCGACGGTGATTCCTTATGATAAATTAGAAGCGGAGATGAAGGGCCCTTTGGTTGTTGCCGACCTCTCAAAGATCCCACCAAAGATGACCCTCAAAGGTGAAAACGTCATCATTCGTGGGGCCGTCAATTGGCAAGACGCTGATCAATTCTTAAAATCCCATGGCCGTGCCATTATGACTTCTCCAACAGAGCAGCTCGCTCTTATTCTTGCGGGCCTTGCGACATCCTGTACTGGTGAGAGATGCTTTGCCTTCGGGAATATGAGAAAGCAAATTGTGCGCTTAAAATATCTCGACTTCAATGGAGTGGAGCATGAACTTTCTGCCGATAAAGATTTTCCTTCGACTGAGGGCTTAGCCGCCTATCAGAAAGAATTTTCTCACTACAGCGGCTACAAGAATGCTCCCTATCCACGCTTTGAGAAAGAAACCGATCTTCTGATTGGAACAGAGGGACAGCTCGGCATCATCACTGAAGCCGAAATTAAAACAACAACTCATGATGACGTGACTCACCTCTTTATGCTGCTGCCAAAGTGGGAAAATGATTACACAGCTCATCTTGAAATCTTTAAGGCCGTCCAACATTTTCGTGGGGCCGTGATCTCTTGTGAACTTTTGGACTCAAACTCAATCGCCTATCTTAAAGCTGATGAGCGCCTAGGCCAGAGCCAAGATGTGATCTTCCTTGAAATTCTCTCGAACGAATTTGAACGTGTTTATGGAGAACTCTTGGGTGAACTTCAACACGTCTCCCCGGATGACGTGTTTGAATTAAGCTCAGCGAAGTTTCATTCTGTGAGAGCAGGAGTTCCTCGCGCTGTGTTTGAAGAAAATTCAAAGATGGGCGTGAAAAAGATGGGAACTGACTGCCAAGTCAGCGGCGATCATTTTAAAGATCTACTTGATTTCTACCGAGAGCTCTCAAAACTAGGTGTGCGCTACAACCTTTTTGGTCATTTCGGAGATGCCCATTTGCACTACAATTATATGCCGCGCCCTGAGGACTCTCAAAAATGCCAAGCCGAGTTTGAAAAGCTCTACGCCCAAGTCCTTAAGTGGCAGGGCTCACCTTTTGCAGAACATGGAATTGGATTATTGAAGCAAAAATTTATTAAGCCCTTTATTCACGACACTCAAAGAATGGTTTTCAAAGCGCTAAAAAAACAGCATGACCCTAAGTCTCAGTTCTTCCCTCAGGGTTTCATGACGACGGTTTGATCGACCCAGTATTGTTTGACCAGTTGCCAGTGATCAAGGCCCGCTGCTTTTTCAATTACAATCGGTGTAATCACGGATCCATTACTCAGTACTCTTGCACTCCCTAAAACTTTTGCATAACGAGAGGGTGAGCCACCAGCAAGATTCATCACGCGTAAAGATTTTTTGGAATTTGAGTTCGTCCACGCAAGTAAAGCTTCGGCCTCACCTTCCTGATAAAAAGCATCGTACAAGGATACTTTAGAAACTGATTGAGCAAAGGATGAATCCGTTTCAAAGAGTATTTTGGCCACTGCTCCAGCACCACTATGGGCAGAGAAATGAATCGGCAATTGAGATCTCGTTTCGCTTAAAGATTTGACCTTATCTAAAAATTGGCTCATGTCATCAGGCGATTTAAAAAGAGATTTATAAGTCGTGCATTTCCCTCTTGAGTGAGGGATCACAATCATTTCGCCTTGAAGACAGCTCGAACTCTCCATCGCATAAGATTTAAAAATAAGCTCTGTAGAATCAGGTTTTCTTGCTTCAAAAGCCGCTTTTGCTAAAGCCCAAGTGTTGTATTTTAAATTATTCCAGTCATAGCTCGCATTGAAAGGGCCTAAGGAATTTCCCTGCGCATCCAGTTTTTCAGAAAATCCATGCAAGTGGAGTCGAATCGATTTGATGACTTTAGGTTTTAAAACACTCACGGGTTCAGAGTAGCCGGGAATCTCAAAGAGACAAGACTCAAGCTCACAGGTTGAATTGAGGTAGCTGTGACAAATAAAGCTTTGAGCGAGGGCCGAAGTTGAAAAGAGAAATAAAAATAAAATTTTCATGGCTTGGCGATCAAGACCACTTCTTGATGATGGGAAGGAAGAAGACGGACCATCGTTCTTCTAAAACCCCACTCCCTGACTCTTTGTTCGTGCTGCGAAACCTCTGCTGCCATTTCTGGTTTGCCGAGCTTCAATGTAATGATGAGGGCTTTAGGTTTTTTCACTTCACGCAACAAGCGGCCCACATGCGAGAGCACAGTGCCGGGAGCAAGATTTAAATCTGAAAACCACCAATCCACTCCTTCCGTTTCTTCGGGCGTGAGTTCTTGAAATGGTTTTTTGATATGACGATAATTCGGAAAAACTTTGAGACTCTCATCCATGACAGCGGGATCAACCGCGCGCACATGCAATCCTCTTTTAAGCAGAGCATAGACTGCTCCTCCCGGAGCGGAGCCCACTTCAATCGCTGAATCCCCACTTTTTAAATCAAGACCTGAGAGCTCAATCGCCTCTTCGGCTTTAAGCCAGGCCCTTGATGGGGCTTCAGCTGGAAGTTCAAGATGAGAGAGCTGTAAGGGATCTTTCCATAATGGAGCAGGTGTTTGCACATGCACGGCCCAAACACCGACAGGGCCAAGATCTAGTGTGGTGCAACCTTCAACAGAACCCTTCCCGACACACTCGCCCCAAAGGCGAGCGAGATAAGGCGAGGGCCAGGGGCCATCCCCTTTATAGGTAATAAAGCCGGGAGCTGAAAAGGCAAGGCGCCACGATGGAAACCGCGACGTCATTTCGGCCTTAAGGGCTTTCTCTAGCCCCTCATTTGTTAAACAAAAGAAAAATGCCATAAGTTAGAGTCGCTTCCCCCCCTTTTCTTCGTCAAGAGAATAGGAGAAAAAAGAGAGATGGAACTTGAAGAATTTTGCTTAAAACTAGAAGAGCTTTATAAAGAAATGGGAGAAACCTTCTCTCTCGCACAAAGGCGCTCTGGACTCTCTTGTCCTACGGGTTGTGGGCAATGCTGTCTGACTCCTACAGTTGAGGCGAGCGTTTTGGAAATGCTTCCTATGGCCTTGCAACTTTATAAAGAAAATAAGGCCGAGGCCTTGTATGAGTCACTTTTAAATGAGGCCCCAGAAACTTGTATTCTCTATCAACGTCACTCCAGTGATGGCAGCTTAGGCCAGTGTTCGATGTATGGACAGAGACCTACTATCTGTCGCGAATTTGGTGTTTCAGGCTTTCGAAGAAAAGATGGCTCAGGAAGTTTGTCTGTTTGTAAAAAATTGAAAACAGAAAATCCTGAGAGATTCAAAACCGCAGAAGCTGAAATGATCGAATTACAGATTCCTTTCTTGTCAGATTGGTCATTAAGACTTTTGAATATCCATCCAGAAATTCTTCAAAAACGCTTACGTATTAGCTTGGCGCTCCGCGAAGCATTAGAAAAAGTTTTGTATTACTACTCACTAAAAAGCACTCAAGCCACTGAGATCATTGAGGAAAAATAAATCTTTAGGAAGCCTAAAAAAAGTCATGACAAGCTGCCGGCGCTAACCTAGAGTTTTTACACAATTACTTCAAAGGATGATCCATGCTTCGCTGTCTCCTGATGTTTGTTGTCTCTCTCAGTGCTCTTGCCCAAGATCCAACTCAGACTGTTTCAGGTAGACTTGCCTATTACGGCGAAGACTTTTCCACTCAAGAAACGAGTGGCCTTAAAGAGAAGCTCTACACCATTTTAAATTCTGATCATCAATTTAAGGCCGGCCAATTTGATAAGATTGGAAGCTGCCGCTCAACTTCTTACTGCTACCAGCACTCGGCAGTGGGCTATAGCCGCGCCAGAGTTATTATGTTTGGCGATCTTTTTATGGAGCGCGACTCGGGTGGAATGTTTGTGCAGGAAGTTTATTGTAATAAGAAAGTTTACTATAAAAGCGCAGACCAAGTTTCAAGCATGGGCAACATCGTAAACATTGAGCACACATGGCCTCAAAGTAAGTTCACACCCTCTTATAATAAAGAAATGCAGAAAAGTGATCTTCACCACCTCTACCCTTCGGACTCAAAAGCTAATGGCGTAAGAGGAAATTTCCCTTTTGGTATGCCAGCTAACATCAAAGCAATGGAGATGGTTGATCTCTGTGGCCCAAGTGACATTAGTAATGAAAATGGCGGCATGGTCTTTACACCACCAGCACAACACCGCGGAAACGTCGCTCGCTCACTCTTCTATTTCTCTGTTCGCTACCAAATGCCTATCGATGCTGATCAAGAAGCCACACTTCGTGAATGGCATAAAGATGATCCGGCCGACAAAGAAGAGATGGAGAGAAATGATAAGATTTCAAAATATCAATTCACTCGTAATCCATTTATCGATTTCCCTGAGCTCGCCGATTCAATCAAAGACTTTTAATGGCTTTGTGGACCGAGCTTTATCCTAATCCGCACGCACCGGGATGCTTCTGGCATGACATCACAGTCAAAACAGGAGCTCCTAATATTAAATGGTGTGAAGAGACTTTATGCGCAGTCATCTCTGAGCCTGCCAACACTTGGTCCAATCTACTCTATATTTTAATTCCACTCATTATTTGGCAGTTCTATAAAAAGCAGCTTCAAGGTGGATTAAGAAGTTATCCAGTCGTGATTTTTATCATGGGTGCTGGAAGCCTCATTTATCATGCTTCGAATTTCTATCCGACACAGATTCTAGATTTTTTTGGTATGTTTCTCTTTACCGGTTGGTGCATTGGGATGAATTTGATTCGTCTCAAAAAGCTTCAAGAATCTAAACTTTCACTTTTTTTCTTAAGCTACTCACTGATCCTCACTCTTCTGTTGCATCTGATGTATATCTCAAAAATTAAATTCCAGATGATTATTCTCATCGCTGGATTAGTGATCATTGCGACAGAATTGATGGCCCACGCCCAGACTCGCAAGTGGCTCTTTGCTTCTCTTGGACTGCTCATCGTCGCGTTTGGTTTTTCAATCTCTGATGGATCACGACTTTGGTGCTCTCCCACAAATCATATGATTCAAGGTCATGCGATCTGGCATCTCGTGGCCGGTGTTGCGATGTTCACCATTTGGCTTCACTATGTTGAACTTACAAAAAATAAATCCCCAGACTTAAAAGTACTCCACTAAGTGCAAAATAAATCAGACATGGCCCCATAATATCCTTGAGCTGCAGCTTGGCCATGGAGAGCAAGGGAATCGCCCAAAACGGTTGCACGAGATTCGTCCATGCATCTCCCCAAGCAATCGACATCGCAGTTTTTGAAATTGGTACACCCAACTCTTGAGCGGCTTTCATCATCACAGGCCCCTGAACAACCCACTGCCCTCCTCCCGAAGGCACGAAGAAATTCACCAGGCCCGCGCACCAGAAAGTCAGTAATGGAAAAGTGGAAGCAGAGGCAAGATTTGCGAATTGAAAAGAGATCATCTCTCCAAGGCCCGAGCCTTGAATGATTCCCATGATGCCCGCATAGAGAGGATATTGAATCAAGATGCCTCCGACATTTTTCACGGCTTCACTCAAGGCATTTAAGAAGCGATTCACACTTCCTAGCAAAAGAGCGGAGAGCATAAAAAAGAGGAGATTAATAAAATTAATATCCGGCGACTTTCCACTTCTCATGAGATTGATGAGATAGAGAAAGGCTAAAATCACAAAAAAAAGCAAAGGAACTCTTGAGTGCTCCACCCAACCCTTAAAACCAACGCCTCGAGTTTTAGTCACGGGAGAATCCATTTCAAATGGTGGCGCAGAAATAACGCCTGAGTCGCGCATCAAGTAAGCTGTAAGGGGGAAAAGAATCAAAAGAAGTGCGCAGAGGATAAGCGTCGCAGGAGAGAAGATCGTCTCACCTAAAGGAATCGAATTAAAATTTAAACTTAATAGGATTTTATCTTGGCCTGCAATCGAGAGCGGTATAGAAGCGGAGAGGCCCGCGTGCCAAATAATAAAACCTGAATAACCGGTGGCGAGCATAAGACCATAAGAGGTTTGTGGGAATCGTTGAGCAAGAGCGCGGGCAAAGAGTGCGGCGACAATGAGACCAAAGCCCCAATTAAGCCAGCAAGCGATGAGACTCACGACGGAGAGAAGAATCAGCGCTTGACCGGGTGATGAAGGCAGACGGGCCAGAGCATTTAAGCGTCGAGCGACAAGAGGGGCTTGAGCGAGCATGTGGCCTGAGAGAAGGACGAAGCTCATTTGAAAGGCAAAGGCGTTTAAACTCCACAGAGAGTCGCCCCAAAATCCAATGATGCTCAGAGGCGAATGAGGGGATAAAACACACGCTGCGGCAAAGACCAAAGCGGTGAGAATCAAACAAAACCCGAGTGCATCGGGCAAAAACTTTTCACATAAAGTGGTAAAGCGGCCAATCAATTGCTTCATCAGTATTCTCTCCCAGGGTGTGACATGTTAAGGTTAGCACACTTGAATGAGGTGAATATATGGAAGGCTTTAATAAAGTGGTGAAGAGTTATGATGAGGCGATGAAAGGCCTTAGTGACGATATGCTCTTGATGGTCGGAGGCTTCGGTCTGTGTGGCATTCCTGAAGGGTTGATCAAATGGATTTATGAGCATGGACAAAAAGGTCTCACCTGCATTTCTAATAATGCTGGCGTCGATGGCTTCGGTCTTGGTCTTCTGTTAGAGAAAAAACAAATCAAAAAAATGATTTCAAGTTATGTGGGTGAAAACGCTCTCTTTGAAAAGCAAGTTCTTGAAGGCTCACTAGAAATTGAACTCACCCCTCAAGGAACTCTCGCGGAAAAAATTCGTGCCACTGGGGCCGGCATTCCGGCGTTCTTCACGGCCACGGGTTATGGAACACTGATCGGTGAAGGAAAAGATATCAAAGTCATCAATGGTCGCTCGTATATTTTAGAGCACTCGTATCCAAAAGCTGATTTCTCTTTAGTACGTGCGTGGAAAGCGGATACTTACGGGAATTTAATTTTTAGAAAAACGGCGATGAACTTTAATCCAATGATCGCTACGGCCGGAAAAATCACGGTCGCAGAAGTCGAAGAAATCGTAGAACCCGGAGAATTGGATCCGAACTTCATTCAAGTTCCAGGGATCTATGTTTCAAGAGTCATCCAAGGAAAATTTGAAAAGCGTATTGAACAGCGTACGGTGAGGAAATAATTATGGGATTATCTAGAGAACAAATTGCTCAACGTATCGCTCGTGAAATTAAAGACGGCTACTACGTGAATCTTGGTATTGGTATCCCCACTCTGGTGGCCAACTTCGTGCCTCAAGGCATGAGTGTGATGCTGCAATCGGAAAATGGAATTTTGGGCATGGGAGAATTTCCCACTAACGAAACCATCGATGCGGATCTCATCAATGCAGGAAAACAAACTGTGACTGTTATTCCAGGAGCCGCTTTCTTCTCGTCTGCTGACTCCTTTGCCATGATCCGTGGTGGTCATGTGGATCTCACGGTCCTTGGTGCATTTGAAGTGGATTCCACGGGAGCACTCGCCTCGTGGATGATTCCTGGCAAGCTCATTAAAGGCATGGGCGGAGCGATGGATCTTGTCGCCGGGGCCGACAATATTATTGTCGCCATGTCACACGCCTCAAAAGACGGAGCAAGTAAAATACTCAAGAAGTGTTCACTCCCCTTAACTGGCGTCAACTGCGTGAAGCTTGTAGTCACTGATCTTGCGGTCTTAAGGCTTGAAGCTGGGGTGTTTCATTTACTTGAGCGCGCCCCTGGCGTAAGCGTGGAAGAAATCAAATCCAAAACTGAAGCAGAATTAGTGATTCCAGCGAATGTACCTGAGATGAAATTTTAAGCAAATTTTTCCGACATCCCGCTTAAGATTTCACGGTTTATAATATTGGCAGACAAGGAGTCTGCCATGAAAAAATTTGCTCTACTTTTAACAATCCCCTCTTTTGCTTTTGCTCTCGATTACTCTCGCTGTCCAAAGCCATTTGAAATCTCAATTGATGCTGATGGAAAAGTTTCTGCGGCTGAGTATTATCAAACGAAATCAGTAAAAACTGAAGGTCGAGTAACCACAATGGTTCTTGGACCTAAAAAATCCAACCCTTCTGGCATGTGGGGACCTTTGGGTGACTCAAAAATTACAATTGAAAGAGATGAGCAAGGTCGAGTGATTAAAATCACCAATGGTGGGGATCGACCTTCAGACAAAGAAATTTCAGATTGGAGAAAAATGGTTTCTGGTAACGGAGGCTATGTGGGTGGAAGCTTTGGCGGGGGTTATGGTGGTATTGTTGGCGGAGGATATGGTGGAGGCTCAAGAGGAGGCTCTTCAGAGAGTGTTAGCGTTCCCTCAGGAAGTGGATCACCAAGAAATGTTGAGATCACGAAGATCACTGATAATGATTTAAATGCACTGGGTATTAATGGCTTTAAAGCAGAAGAAGTGAGATCTGGCTCACAAGAATGGGCCCGTAGTGCTAAGACTCAAAGTCAGATCAGACAGATCTATTCTCAAGCAGCTTATCAAATGCCTCTCACGATCCCTCGAGGATCAAGCTATTCCTACAGCATCGTTTCGGGCGCATGCGTTCCAACCAAAGTCGACTCTTTATATTTTTCTTCACAAACGGATAAAGTAGAATCCACTTCTCTCTACGATGCCGAGTCATGTTCTAAAGTCAAAGCGGCTTGGGAGAAGCACAGAGCAAAAATTGAAGAATGTAATGAATATGATGTTGTGAAAGTGGGCAATGAGAGAGCTCGACTCATCAAAGAAGGAATTCTCAAGGGATATGATAATCCCTACATGGGAGGCTACGGCTACGGTGGTTCAAACTCCTTTGGAAGTTCACAGTTCGGTGGCCTAGGTATTGGAGGCGGCTATCCAGGCATGGGAATGATGGGTGGTTACGGTTTACCTTCTCAAAACTTTCAAATGTATGTCGGCAGTTGTGAAATGTATGAAAACTGGCAGGCGATGGGGAACAGTTTTGGTGAAGCCTCAAGTGCTGGTACGACAAGCGGCGCAGTTCAGAAGTAAAAAAAAAGGGCCCCATTCGGGGCCCTTCTCATTTTTGCAGGTAAAAAACTTTTAGAAGATAACAGCGTCGATCGCTTTCATCACTTCATTACAAACCATGCCAGAGTTATTCCACCAGCCGCTTGTTGTAATTCTTCTCATTGGAGCATTACCTACCCCAATTGTGAGTTCATCAGAAGTGCTAAGCCCAGTCGCTCTGTAAGCATCAAAGCATTGTGAAAGCGCTTCCGCTTTAGTTGATGCATTGATGTTGAACGCACGGTTTTCAAAAGACCCGTAAGCCTGAATATAAGTGCGGCCAGGGTTACCTGTAAGGTCAAGGTTCTGCATCACAACGTTACAAATGTCTTGGCGATTAGACCACCAGCCCGATGTTGTTAAACGACGAACGCGTGAGTTATTAGTCACCATTGTCATTTCATCAACAGAGCCAAATGGCATGTTTGCTGACATACACTGATTAAAGATATCGCCATTTGAGTAGCCATGAAGAACTACCAATTGGTTTTCAACAATCAAAGACACATCTAAATCCATACGCGGATTTGGATACGGGTTCGGATTAGGATACGGATTCGGGTTTGGATTCGGATAAGGATTTGGGTTCGGGTAAGGGTTCGGCACTGGTGTGTTGTTATTTAAAACACAACGACCGTTCACACCTGGATTCATCCCACGGATACGAAGCTCACGGTTACAATCACGAAGACCATCACGGCACATGCCATTGTAGTCTTCACGTCCGTAGAACGTATCGAGTAAGCGTCCACGCATATCCACCATATCAACACGACAAGTGTAAGCAAATGCAGAAGGGGCCGCAGCGATCAGTGCGAGAGCTGCTAAAAGAGTTTTTTTCATCTGTCCTCCGGGATTTAAAAGAAACCGGTGAGGTACATAACATGAAAAAAAACAAATGCGTTTTAAGTATGTAAAAAAGATAGAGGCAATTAGCCTAGAAGATCGGCCATTCGTTTCACAGATTTATTCACTTCTACCCAAAGAGCATCTTCTTCGCTGGTGCGCATGCCTTCAAATTTAAAGGCAAGCCTCACCCATCCAGGTTGATCCTTATTTTCGATGATATTAACCAGGACGGCTTTAGGAATCAGAAATTTCTTGAGATTATATTTTAGCTCTGCTTTCTCAAAGACAGTTCCCTTCTCCATGCCGCCGTATTTCTCACTCTTGACCAGCGTAGAAAAACCTCCAGAAGAGATGTCGTAGCAATCAAAAGCATGACCAGCAATAGAGAGATGGATGCGATCCACATCAGAGGAAACATAACGGCAAGCAGTTCTTTTAGTCGTGACAAAAAACGGCTGCCCTAAAGTGACGAGGAATCTTTTCTTCTCCTCGCTCCAAGCAATTTGGCCAGAGCTAAAATATTGCGTATCGGCATCGATTTTAAATTTTAAAAAAACTGAGATGCCATTGAAATTTTCTTGGAAAACACCTAGAAGTTTTTTTTCAACTTCAATACTTAACAAAGTAAATTTACTTGCTTCACTTTCACCGTAATGAACTGTCATGGGATAGGGATCGACTTGGCCCTTGCGCCAAATAAAACTCTCCACTTTTCCCTTTTTCATATCAGGCCAAAACTCTTTTAGAATTTCGTCTTGATCCATCTGTCTCAAAAAGGTTTTACTGTTTTCGTCTAAAACGCCCATGGCTTATTTTAACCCAAAGAGAGCTGGCTTTATTATATTTTTAAAGCCGACTTTTTTTGTCCATCACAACTTGTCTGCCAGATCGCAAGAAATCATTTAGAATTCAAGGATATGAAACAACGAATTGTCGTGAAAATTGGCTCCCTTGGTGTGACTAACCCTTTAGGTGGTCTTGAAATGGCAAAGATCGAGGCCTTAAGTCGTGATCTGATGAAAATGAAATCCTTAGGTCACGAGATCATTTTAGTGAGCTCCGGTGCCATAAATACTGGCCGCCCACACATCCAAAAGCCTCATGAAAAACAGCTCTCTCTGGCCTGGCAACAAGCCTGCGCCTCGGTGGGCATGCCGCTCCTCATGAGTGCTTATCAAAGTCATCTCACTTCTCCCTGCGCGCAAGTCCTAGTGACTCACGATGATTTTAAATCGCGCCCAAGATTTCTGAACATAAGAAATACGCTTCTCACTCTCCTCTCCAATAATGTGCTCCCTATCGTCAATGAGAACGACACAGTTTCCACTTCAGAGATCACAGTGGGAGATAATGATCAATTAGCCGCGATGATTGCTGAAGCCATTGGCGCTGATAAACTTATTCTGCTCACTGAGGCCGATGGTCTGTTTGATCGTGACCCCAAAGATCCAGAGGCGAAACACTTTCCTGTGATTGATTTTAGAGACGACTTTGCGCAAATCAAAACCAGCACCAAAACTTCAGTTGGTCGAGGCGGAATGCAAACGAAACTTCAGGCCGTCCGGCGTCTCACACCAGTGGGTCTGGATGTTGTGATTGCCACCTTTAATCGCCCTCACCCTATCAGTTCTGCCTTCAATGGCAGTGGAACCCTCTTTAAAGCGGACCCAAGAGAGAAAGTGAAAAAGAGACTCTCATGGATCGCCACTGTCGTGAGAGCTCAGTGCGCGATTGTGATTGATGAAGGGGCGGCCAAAGTTTTAAAAGAGGGAAAATCATCTCTTCTGCCTGTAGGGATCAAAAAAATCACAGGCACTTTTAAAAGAGGTGATGTGATTGCTGTTAAGTTTCAGCAAAAGACTGTTGCACTTGGAATTGTAGAATATGACTCAAAAGAGATGAGTAAAATTGCAGGTAAGAAATCACAAGCCATCGATGAAATTTTTGAAGTCGTCCCCTCTTATGTGGCCATCCACAAAGACAATCTCTTTTTGCCAAAGGAATAGGACATGAGTCTTCTTGAATCAGCAAAAGCGGCAAAGCAGGCTTCGATTGCTCTCCCCTCAATGAATGAAGAGACGCGCACAAAAGCCCTAAAAGAGATCGCTCAAAGTTTAAGAGCTCACACAGATGAGATCATGAAAGCGAACCAACAAGATGTAAACGCGGCAAGGGCCAATCATCTCTCTGATGCCCTGATTAATCGTCTCGCACTGGGAGTGAAACACATTGAAGCCATGGCCCAGGCTTGCGAAGAAATTGCCCGCTCTCCTCAAGTGGTGGGACAAATTGTGGAAGAAAGTGTTCGAGATGATGGGCTGATGATTCAGAAACAAAGAATCCCGATTGGTGTGATCGGAATGATTTTTGAGTCTCGCCCGAATGTCGTCATTGATGGATCGGCCCTCGCCATTAAATCTGGCAACGCCATTATTCTTAAAGGCGGAAAAGAAGCTCAACATTCAAATAAAGTCCTATTTGAGGTGGCTTCACGCGCGATTGCCAATCTTCTTCCCGCTCACACGCTCACTCTACTTGAAACCAGAGAAGAGATTGATGAGCTTTTAAAACTCAATCAATATGTCGATCTCATGGTTCCCCGTGGAGGAGAAAAACTCATTCAGCATGTGCGCACTCATGCGACCATGCCTGTCGTGGCCCATGATCGAGGACTCTGCCACGTTTATCTTCATCAAGACGCTTCTCTTGAATACGCGCAAGAGATTGTCTTGAATGCTAAAACTCACAGGCCAGGTGTGTGTAATGCCATGGAAACGTTGCTGATTCATGAAAAGTTTCCTGAAAAGAAATGGATGGAGATTTTAGAGACACTCAAAAGTGAGGGTGTTGAAATCTATGCCGATGAGGCCATCAATCAGAAAGTGGCAGGCCTTCATAAAGCTAAAGAGAGTGATTTTAATACCGAGTGGTTGGATAAAAAAATGTCTGCCCGCCTCGTCAAAAACGAAGACGAGGCGATCGCCCATATCCAAAAATATGGCTCTCATCACACTGAAGCCATCATTGCTCAGAATACGGCCGTCATTGAGAAGTTTTTAAATGCAATCGACGCTTCGTGTCTCGCCATCAACGCTTCAACCCGTTTTAATGACGGCGGAGAGCTCGGTTTAGGGGCGGAGTTGGGAATATCAACCTCAAAACTTCATGCCTATGGCCCCATGGGAGCTCGTGAAATGACCACCACTCGTTTTATCGTCCGAGGCAAAGGACATGTGAGGAGTTAATATGCCTAGCTTTGATTTAGTTTCTCGTCTTGATGCCATGGAGCTACAGAACGCACTTCTCACGACTGAGAAAACCATTAATGGTCGCTTTGATTTTAAAGGCTCAGAGGCGAAGGCCGAGTATAAAGAGAAAGATAAACTCATCGAGATCCGCGCAGAGGATGAAACAAAGGTCAAGGCCATTAGAGATATACTCATGACCAATATGGGTAAGCGTGGTCTTGGACTTAAAGGTCTTGAAGAATCTCCCATTGAAGCGACCGGCATGAAGATGAAAAAGATGACGATCAAAATGGTGAGTGGCATCGATAAAGAGAAAGCTAAAATCATTAATAAATTATTGAAGGAAGCGGGCTCAAAGGTGAAGTCGCAGTATATGGATGAAAAGTTTCGTCTAGAATCTAAAAACATTGATGACCTACAATCCGCGTTTCAGTTACTCAAGACAAGTAAAGAGCTAAACATTGATCTCCAGATGGAGAATATGAAAAGGTAAGATATGACACTTCAAGAACAAATAACTAATGACATGAAAGAAGCCATGAAGGCTAAAGATGCTGTGAAGCTTTCGGCTCTTCGTATGCTGAAGGCCGCATTTATTCATAACAACACGGCCACAAAACCAATTGATGATATGTCAGTGGCGATTGCCCATGTAAAGAAACTGCAAGACTCACTTGAAATGTTTCCGGCCGGCTCGGCTCAAAGACTCGAGACCGAAGCAGAGATCAATGCGCTTAAGGGTTATTTGCCTGCGGCCATGAGTGAAGCCGATGTCGTGGCTTTGATCGCGGAAATAAAAGCCAAAGGCGCCAAGGATATGGGAAGTCTGATGAAAGAGCTTCAGCCCCAAATTAAAGGTCGCTTTGATGGAAAGAGAGCAAGTGATCTTGTGAAAGCCGCTCTGGCCTAATGAACCGTACTGGCGGGGGCACGCTCACTCATGAGTGTGTCCTCGATCATCGGAAGAATTTCCCATTTCAGGGGATGACCCGTTTCGCCTAACCAAAACTTTCCCTCATCAAGACCGACTCCCGTTTGAAAATCGCTCCCCTCTCGATGAATTTGAAAAAGCATCTCACCTTCTGAAGTGAGTAGATGGAATCTTCCCTGAGAAGCCACACTCAGAAGTGTGTGCTCATGAAAAGCCACGGCTTCGAAGAGACTCAGTGATCTTGTGACGGTGAAGCGAAGAGTCTTTTTAAGTTTGAGTTCACTATCTATCAGCCTGACTAAGCCTTCATCCTCTTGAGCGATCCAAAGACCAGCAGAGGTTGAAATGGGAGCAAAACTGATAGGAGTTTTGCCTAAAACTATTTTTGAACTCAGCTCAGTTAAAAAATCAAATTTGATGAGCTCTCCCCTGTAGCTTCCTACCCAAAGAGCGTCTTGATAAATGGTAGGCACGCCCAGAGAGGCTTCACTTAACTGGATTTCATTTTTAATTTTCTTGAGATCAAAATCAAACGAGTAGAGATGGCCTGAATCGGTGGCCACAAAAACTCCCTCATTTCCCCATACCCATTCACTTTCATGCTGGGCCCTCTCAATCTTCACTTCTTTAATAACATCTAAATCATCATCAAACTTGATGAGCTTAACTTCCTTATATTTTGAAGTCGTCACATAGAATGAATCTTTCACAAATTGAATATGCTGAACCCATGCATGTGGAGAGATGAGTTTTTGAGAGACAAGATTTCCTTGCAAATCAAATTTCAAAATCCTTCCATCCTGAGTCGTCACATAGACAAATTTATTATGCTCAACCCACTCACTGTAAGGACTCAGGCTTAGCGCCTGGGCCAGACGATCAATTGAGGGAACAGAGAGTTTTGAGACCAGCACACGATCACCATTAAAGCGCTGAAGAACGCCATGGCTTTGTTGATTTTTTTCGCCAAAACAGAAATTCCACCAATGCCCATCACTGACTTTTTTTGAAGGAGAACACACTAAACCTTCATCACTTGAATATTCTCGGGCCTGCCATTGCTGAGGAATTTGTGTGGGAGAGAAAACCATTGAGCTTGGGTGACGATGGGAGGCGCATCGGCTAAATAAAACAAAGATAATGGTGACAAAAAACAAGCTCTTGAACATGATGAACTTATCGGAAGCTCAAGATGAGAATTAACCGGGTAAATTACTCAGGAGAATGGCGTGATGAGTGCTGAAAATGTGGGGGAAAAATTCAATCTCGAGGACTATCTAAAGGCCCGAGAGATCTCAAAGGAGATCACCCTAGAGCTTGCCCACAGTTTGCCTCCGGGAAGTACCGAGGAAGAGGCCCATGAACTCTTAAAAACCATTCTCGCTCGCCAGGGGATCACTAAGTTATGGCATCCTTCTAAGATTCGCTTTGGTGAGAATACACTTTGCACTTTTCGAGAAGAATCCACCCCTGGCCAGCGGTTGGGGATGGGTGATCTTTTTTTTGTCGATATCGGCCCGGTCTTCAATCTTCACGAAGGCGATTATGGTGAAACGTTTCGCTGTGGCGGAGGCTCTGACCCTTTGATTGCGGCGAGCACGGATGTGTTTCGTGAGACGGAAAAAGTCTGGAGAGAGCAAAAACTCTCAGGCCCCAAGCTCTATGAGTTCGCGCAAAAGTCGGCTCAAGCTCGCGGCTATAAATTAGATCTTCGCTCTGGGGGTCATCGTTGTGGAGATTTCCCTCATGCCCTTTTCCATAAAGGAAAGCTTTTAGACTTCAGTTCAGTCCCTACTAAAGGAGTCTGGATTTTAGAGATTCATTTAAGAGATGAAGAGAGAAATCGCGGGGCATTTTTTGAAGATATTTTAGGGTTGGAGGATTTAAAGTCCTAAGACTCTAAATCCTCCGGGGGGCTGAGTTTATTGGGTTTAATCTTTTTTTGAGCGAACCGTAACCGACCTCTTTTGATAGAGATAAGGCACCAGAAGGTTCACAAAAAGCAGAGCCGACAGTATGAAGAATAGTGTTGTTTCTTGCGCGATCATGGATATCTCCTTTCATCCGTTTAGCATCCTGCTGTGATTTAAAAATTTGGTTCATCCTTGAACCCAAAAGCGAAAATCCATTTCCGCTTGTTTCTAGAAAGTGTCACTCGTCCTAAGCAACCCCTCCGTTCTTGGAATAAGGTAAAGCAGGAAGCGTGCCAAGTTGTAAGTTCATGAAGATTGGTAGGCGCCCCTTCTCTTGGGGGCAAGCTGGCCCTGGGGCAGTGTCGATTTGCTAGGGCCAAAATAATATTCTAGCCCCTATAACTCCGAGTAATTTAATTCACTCGGACTTGGCCTGAAAAATGCTTACACCTACTTGTCACAACTATAAAAGGTATGTGACCCTTTTATTAAGCACTATTGAAGGATATCAAAAGTGCGCCAACCACCAGGAGGGTGAACCATGGGCAAGCCACACTATTACCTTATGAAGAATAAGAAAATTTTGCGTCTCGAGGCTAATGAGAAATGGGATGACCTTTCATGGTTGATTCGCACTCAGATTCTTGATGGAAAAGCCAAAGACATGAATCAAGAAGAAGCCAACTGGCGAGTGGCCATTTTTAGAGATGAGATTCTTGATATCTCTGAGTACGTGGAATACATCCACTCTCCACAAGCTGTGGCCGATTCAGAAATGTGGGCTGAAGCAGTCTAAGAATTTAAAAGGGCCCCTCTCGGGGCCCTTTTTTTTTATTTCAATGTACGAGAAACATCAGAGGCTGGGCAGCCAACTGCAAAAGCAAGATTTGATTTGTTCACGTAAGTATAAGCGGCATCAATCCCTTTTCCATTCACAGTCACTTCATAAGTGCCCTGATAATTTGTAGGGTTCATCGCAATACTCTTTAAGACGACTTTTTGAGCGACTGTTTCACCACATGGCTCACAAAGTTCATGAATCTCTTTAGCATTGATTAAAGCGATTACGGCTTTCTTCGCCTGCTGTTTAGTGACATAAGCACACTGGTCAGCAAACACTGGAGCAGCAACAACAAGGCACATTACGGCAAATAATGATTTCATAGATCCTCCTTAAGGATTAAATTGGCCGTAATTTATCATGAACTTCAGATCAGAAGATGCAGCCATGAAAAACTTCCACTACACTTAAACGATGTCCTTACCAAGACCTAAAAATAGCAAAGCCTTTGGCTATCTCACACTATGGCTTGCAGCCCTTGGGCTTGGGATAACTCTCATGCTTTCAAGATTATGGCCTCTCGGCTCGCTTATAAATGGAATTGTTTTTTGGCAATCCTTTGTCATCCTTCATGCTTGCGGACATAGGGCCTTTTTTAAAACACCACTTTTAAATAGCCTCACCGGGCGCCTCATGGCCCCCTTCTGCACCCTTCCCTTTAGCGTTTGGAAGCATCTCCATGAGCAACATCATAAGTGGAGTGGCTGGCTAGACCTTGATCCTACTTTGAATCAAACACGCACGCAGCGACCTCGTGGCGTTGAATTGATTATGGAACTTGCTTGGAAGGCATGGATTCCCATTTTTTCATTGGCCTATATGGCGCAAACATTTTGGAATCCCAATCAAATTAAACTCATTCATAAAAGGTTTAGAACTGAAGCAATAATTGATTGGTTTTGTTTATTTCTGATAATGGGCATTTTATTAAGTGTTTGGAAGACCCATTTCTTGAAAATATGGCTTCCAGGATACTTGGTCTTCTTGTCTCTGGCCGACTTATCAGTGCTATGTCAGCATATCTATCTACCCCATGAATTGAGCGAAGGCAGAAATGTTCGCCCTTATACGTTTGAGCAGCAAGAAAAATATGCAAGAGAGCTCAGAGCGCCTCGATGGATTGAAAATTGGGTGTTTGGAAACTTCAACCGTCACGCCAGTCACCACATGTGGCCTAAGCTTGCGCCTTATGATGCGGGCTCAATAGAAGGATCGCGAATTCATGAAGCCAGTGCTTGGCAATGGCTTTTGAAAGCAAAAAGCATGAGTGTTATAGAGTTGTTACAGGAGAATAAAGTTGAGCGTTGATAATCCCATCCAATTTGCTGTCGTTCGTGAAGACCCGATGATTGAAAAATTCTTGGTTGAAACTCACAAACCTAAAAATGCTCTCTTAATTGCGGGTGGAGGCTGTACAGCGTTTACTCTCTCTACTCTTTTTCCAGATTTAAAAATTACTCTAGTTGACCCAAATCCAGCTCAATTGCAACTGGTACAACGCAAATCCCAAGCTCTTCAGCGCCTCTCAATGGATCCAGGTATTGTGAATATTGGTAATGAAGATCCCCAGGGATTGAATGCTTGTGGAAATTTTGAAACGCTCTTTCACTGCTTGAGAGATTTTTGGCGCTCGTTTATTTTAAAGCCTCAAGAACTTGAGCATATGTTCGATTCTGAGAAAAGACTCATCAACGCCACAGAAGCGCTCACCAAGCATCGCTACTGGCCTGTCTCGTTTGATCTGTTCTTCTGTGATGAGATGCTCACCACGATGTTTGGCCCAGAAGCCGTTCAGTATGCACCCAAAGGCTCTTATCCTAATTACTTTCGAAAGATTGTGGAAACAGGTCTAAAAAGAGAAGACGCGCTTGAAAATCCTTTTCTGCATCATCTTGTTTTAGGTCACTATCTCGAAACGAAAAGAGAAGCCTGGCCTCTCTATCTTCAAAGACCACCCCGCGACTTTAATGCTGAAAGTATCAACAGCTCTCTTTTAGACGTTGAAAATTTTAGCTCATTTGGTTTTGTAGGACTTTCAAATATTTTTGACTGGAGCAATGAATCTTACGTCACCAATGTGGCCAAACGGCTCAATAGCGAACTCCAAAGCGGTGCTGTCATTCTTTGGAGGCAGCTCAATAACAATAGCCCTTTTGAAAAACATTTTGATCAATTTCATTTTGATTCAAATCTAAACAATGAACTCTTGGCCAAAGATCGAAGCCTGTTTTACACAGCACTTAAGGTGGGAGTAAAAAGATAAAATGAAAAAGATGGTTCAAGAGGTGCTAGATCTTTTTCCAATCGATAAGAACCCTTATTTTCAAGCGTTAAGGGAGAATCGGTTTTCTAAAGAAGATTTTAGCGAGACTCAAGTTCAATTTTTTTCGGCGGTGACATTCTTCGGCAGACCTATGAGTGCTCTTGTCGCCAAAATCCCAAGACCTGAGCAGCGTCTGGCGATTATTCATAACGTCTGGGATGAACATGGTGAGGGTGATCCTACACGTTTTCATCGCAAAACATTTCTAGAGTTTCTCAACCGCCTCTCTCATTTATCTGAAGATGACGTCTATAAACGTGAACTTTGGCCTGAAGTCAGAAAATTCAATACGACTCTCATTGGTGCGGCCATCATGGATGAGTGGATGATCGCCACAGCGATGCTTGGAATCATTGAGCGCATGTTCAGTGAGATCTCCAATGAAATTGGAACTCAAGTGATCGCTCATCAATGGCTCAAAGAAAGTGATCTCGTTCACTACTCTCTTCACGCTCAACTTGATATCACTCATGCTCAAGGTTTTTTTGATCTGCTTGAAGACGCTTCAAAGCATCCCGAGCAAGCCTATTATATTCGCCAAGGATTGCTCCTAGGAGCTGAAGCCTTTAGCAGTCTTTATCAAGGACTCTACCAGGCCAGAGAGAGAAGATGGATGAAGGATTCACGGCTTCCCCATTGGAGAACTCCAGGAAGTCATTTTTGAAAATAACCTGCATTGAAACAAATCCAGACTCACTGTGGAATCATAAACTCATTGATCTAGAAAAAAGCATCACTTACCCCTTGGGAGAGGATCGCTTTCACCTTGATCATGGCAAGGATTACTTTGCTTTCTTTCGAAGGCTTGGTGAGATCCATTGCTACTTGGCCCACAAGGGCGATGAGATCTTGGGCTTGGGCCAAGGGATTTTAAGATTGATGCCTGATGGAAAGAAGGCTTGGTACTTGTGTGATTTAAAAGTCACGCCCAAGGCGCGTGGAAAAAAAATCACTTATCAGCTTTTTAAAAAGGCTTTTTTAAAATGTTATCTGAAATGTTCGCGTGGCTATGGCGTGACGATGGATCCAGCTGCGGGAGAGAACCCTATCGTGAAGCTGAGTGCTAATCTTCCTTGGACGCCTCTTAAAGTTTCAGATCAGCTGGCTTTTTTTACTCTTACCTATGATCAGATGATGTTTTACTCTCCGCTATTAAAAATTCATCGCGGGGAATTTGGCTATTTAAGTCATAAGGAGCGAAAAGAGATCATTCTTCAATCAACGCAAAAGCCGATGAATCTGTGGCATCTTCAGTGGGGTCCTTTTGCCGAGTCTCAAACATTTAGTCCGATTCATGACGGACTCCATATGTTTACAGTGCCCCTTAGAGATCCGCTCTATCAGCTTCTTTTAAGAAAGGGTCTCACGCCTTCGGCCTTTGCTCATATCTTAAGTCACAAGATGAAACACACAAATTGGGCATTCATCCTTTCTAGTGATATTTAACCCACCATCTAAGTGCTTGGTTTTTAATACCTAAAGAATCTCACTTAGAATGCCGTTATCATGAGCCGCAAGAAAACAACTCCAAAGCCCCTTGTTGATGTCGATGAATTTCTCCCCACAGTTCGTTACTGGGCGAGACATTATGCTCACAGGGCCCATCAAGTTTTAGATTTTGAAGACCTAGTAGTCGTCGGCATGATGGGACTGATGGATGCGGCCTCAAAGTATAATCCACAAAAAGATACGCTCTTTAAAACCTATGCAGAGTTTAGGATTCGCGGAGAAATCATTGATGAACTTCGTCGCCAGGACTGGATGACAAGAAGTGAGCGTCGCAAACAAAAACTTTATAGGAAAGCTCATCATCAATTAGAGCAAAATCTAGGAAGAAATCCTACCAACGGAGAGATGGCCAAAATTCTGCCTTTTAAATCTCAAGATCTCGATCGCATGAGACAGTATGATGACAATGATTCCATTCGAGTTTATCAGGAAGGTGATCTTCCTCAAGAGAGCGGCCGAGATACTGTCTCTGAGACAATTGAAGCTAAAGATGAAGTCCATGAACTTTTGACGGCCCTTCCAGAATTGCATCGAAGAGTGGTGGAAAAAAGATATTTTGAAGATGCTCCTCTCTCAGTCATCGCAGAGGAGATTGGTCTCTCTGAAGGACGCGTCTCTCAGCTTCATTCTGAAGCCTTGATCCTTTTAAAAAATGAAATGGATGAAGACTTAGCGGCTTGAGGCCGGAAGACGTTTTGTGTCTCTCTCTTTTAAACCCATGACAATTGATTTCTGAAAGGGACCTTCCCCACTTTGACTTGAAGTCCACTTCATCGCAAAGAGATGCCTCTCTAAGCTTTTAGCTTGGAATTGAGCCGAAGCAGGGTTCTTCTCATTTAAATCAGCATAGAGCTTTTCAAGATGACTCCACACTTTCTTCTCTTCAAGCCATGAGAGCTCTTTTTTTGGAAGAGCTTTAACTAGTCTCATCGCCACTCCCAATTCTTTGGCCTCAAGAACCCAATACTGCAATTGCTTAGGGTCCATCAAATTTGCAAACTGTGGTTTTTTCAAAAACTCTAAAACAAATTGTGGATCTTTCACTTCTTTTGCAAGGGCCGTGAATTCAGCGGGTGCAATTTTAGGAGCGAGTGATCCTAAGAAATCAAGTTCGGCCATTCGAACTTCGGCGGGAGCTTTTGAATGATAACGTCTAAGCGAAACGCTATAAGTGCCCCAGCACATCAGGGCCATTACCCCAAAGGCGGCCACTCCACCAAGCTTGTAATGCTTGGGATGGAAGAGCACAAAGGCTTTATTATAAATCCAAATGATGTAAGTAATTTCAGTCACGAGAATGAAGCTCAAAAAGATAACCATCCACTCGGCAGGCTGGGCCCATAAAACAAAAAGTGACCCTGCCAAAATAAGTCCTACATTAAGGGCGAGCTCTTTATTCGTCTTTTTTCTTCCACCCTTCTCTTCCATCTGCTTTAAATACTCTTTAAGAGCGACAGGAGAATACATGGTGATTAAAAAGAATATAACAACGGCAAGCAAAACAAGTTGCTCTTTGGTTCCGGCCAGAGGAGAGATGCCTTTAGCTAAAACAGCTCCTGCTCCCTTACTAGAAGTGCTGCCCATTTCAGGCAACACCTGATCCGTGAGTTCTGGCGCTAGCATAATAGTCGCTATAAAATAGCCAACCATCATCACACTCGTTGAAAAAGCCTGTGAGAGAAGAAGAAAGGTTTGAGACAGAAGGTGATAGCTTATCAATGTTTTTTTATTAAACGTCGCAAGCATCCAAGGAATATTGTCCTTGAATTGGTGGCGATTGGATGTGGAATAAAGGGCGAACATATAAAGCATGGGCACCACAAGCATTAACTCTTGAATGCGAATGAGGAGCACAAAAGCGATGACAGGGATGGCAAAGAGATTAAATTTCCCTAAGAATTTTAAATACGGCAGAAAGAAGAGATTAAGCAGCGTGCGCATGAGACTCCTCTTCTTGATCAGCGTAGTGGAAAATGAAAATGTCTTCGAGAGTGATCTCTCTACGATCCAAGATAGCTTCATCAATTTGAAGTTGATCGGCTAAATCTTTAGCGATCAGAAAATTCTCTGAGCCATCGCCATTCACTCCCGCCCAACAAATATCCGTCCGCTTAAGTAAAGGATGATCGCTCCCATAGGGAAAGCGCAACTTCACAAAACCACCCTTCACCGATTCAAGGCTTCCTTGAAGTTTTAAATTTCCTCTTTGAAGCAATAGCAGATCTGTGGTGTAGTACTGGAGTTCAGAAATAATATTAGTCGTCATCACCACTGTTTTTCCTGATTTACAAAAACGATGCAGCAGCCCTAGAAAGTAGCGGCGGGCATAAACATCCATCACCGAAGTGATTTCATCTAAAAGCAACACTTCAGGCTTTACTGAAAGGGCCAAGATCAAATTAAATTGCATCTTTTGTCCGCGAGAGTACTGATGGTAGTGACGATTCAAATCAAGCTTTCGATCTTTAATCATTTGATTAAAAGATTCCTCGTGCCAGCGAGGAAAGAACTCACGGTACTTTTCGGTAAACTCTTTCATCGTGAGACTGGATTCAATATTGATATTCTCATTGATGTAGAACATGTCTTTTTTGTGAGGCACTTCCCAACTATGAGCGAGAGTGTCTTTAAAATACACTTCACCCGAATCAGGAAACTCGGCTCCCGCAATCATTCTGAGGAGTGTACTTTTCCCAGAACCATTGGCCCCTAGAAGTGTGGTGAATGTGCCTGGCAAGATATCAAACGAAGGGCCAGTGAGGACTGGCTTCTTGTTGTAACTTTTATGAATTTTTTTTACATTGATTAAGGGCTTTGTCATAGAGAGCGTATCGGATTTTTGCTCTAAAGAAATAAGCCCAAACTTTTCATTAATCGACTGAACGCCTCAGCCTTTTCTTCTCACCAGACATCTTCTTGGATTTAATACGCTTTTCAACTGAACTTCGAGTAGGACGAGTCGCTTTTCTCTTCTTAGGCGCACGCCACACGTTTTCCAGCATGCGATTCAAGCGATCAAAGCAATCCTCGACATTATCCTTTTGATTACGCGTCTCTTGCGAAGTGATCTGAACGATATCGTCTTGCGTGATAAATCCATGATAGCGCTCTCTAAAGCGCTCGAGCACATCAATGGGCAGCGTTGTGGTCTTAAGATCCCAGTAGAGAGTGGCCTTGGAATTGACCTTATTAACGTTCTGTCCTCCGGCCCCTGAGCTTCGAGAGAAACTGAACGTACACTCTTCGCGTTTAAGTTTTTTCATTCTGGTAGTTCCAGTTTTGCGTGAAAATCCGTACGTGAGTGCATGACGGATTTAACAAAAATACGAAAGAGTTTCATTAACTCATCCCGTACATGCTCTCCCTCTAAAATTCCTAACGCATGGGCTACTGCTTCATAGGTTGAAAGAAATTCCGGGCGAGGTGCTTTTCGAAGTTGATACTCACCCACTAAGCCGGCCGGAAGCCTCACCGTCGGGATCGCCGTAAATCCGGCTTCACGTTGATGAACCTTTCGGGCCTGATGCCAATTCCCGTCTGGAACGATCAAGTGATACGGGCCAGGATAAGAGTTTTTAAATTCTTCGTTGAGTTCTACAGATGTCTCGTTGGGATAGAGGAACAAAGGCCGCCCAGATCGCTCTAAGATATGGGCCGTTTGAAACACCTCATCCATGCGACCGCGTACGTCAAAATGAGTATTTTTGGGCATCATTTCTTGTAGGAATTGGGCCGTATTACTGGTGAGTTTCAATTCTCGCACATGAACAACGAGTGAGAGTGTGGATTGGATTTCAATCGGTTTAATATGCGCACAGAAGCAATACTGCTGATGAATTTTGCAGCGTGGGCAGCGGCGTGGTTGAGAGGCGCGACGAGTACTCATGTTAAACACTCTACCACAAAGATTAACCTCTCGCCCATTGCCCTTTTTCACTCTGGGGAGCATCATATTGAGGCTATTAAAAAAGTGAGGTTTTTATGAGTACAATTCATGACTTTAAAGTCAAAAGTATCGCGGGAACTGACGTTGATCTTTCTCAATGGAAAGGCAAATGGATGGTGATCGTTAATGTCGCTAGTAAGTGTGGATTCACTCCCCAATACTCGGGTCTTGAGTCTTTGTATCGTTCGATGAAAAACAACGTCGTCGTTTTGGGGTTTCCTTGTAACCAGTTCGGTGCTCAAGAGCCAGGCAATGCCGATGAAATTCAAAATTTCTGCTCTCTGACTTATCAAGTCTCATTTCCGATGATGGGAAAAATTGATGTCAATGGCGATAAAGCTGATCCCGTTTATAAATTCCTTAAAGGCGAAAAGCCAGGCCTTCTAGGAAGCGAAGCCATTAAGTGGAACTTCACCAAGTTTTTAGTCAATCCTCAAGGTGAAGTCGTCAAGCGCTACGCTCCCACTGATTCACCAGAAAAAATTCAAGCTGACATCCAAGCCCAGCTCTAAGAAGGAGAAGATATGCTTTATTCAGGACAAGCCTTTCGTGTCGAAGCGATTGGTGACAACTTTCTCAATGTGGTTTTTGATCTTAAGGATCAATCCGCCAACGTTTTTAATGCCGTCGCTTTGAAAGAGTTGAAAGAGGCTCTAGACGTCGTCAAAAAACAAAATGGGATCAAAGGGCTCATCTTCTCTTCAGGAAAAGATGGTTTTGTCTTTGGTGCCGATATCACTGAGTTCTTAGGACATTTTAAAAAGTCTGAAGATGAAATGAAAAAGTGGCTCTTAGAAATTAATGCGACCTTCTCTGGTTTTGAAGATCTTCCTTACCCTACTGTCGCTGCTGTTAATGGCTTCGCCCTTGGTGGTGGATTTGAAATCGCTCTGGCGATGGATTACCGAATTGCGGGAAGCAAAGCTCAAGTCGGACTTCCTGAAACCAAACTCGGTATCATTCCTGGATGGGGCGGCACTGTTCGTCTTCCACGCTTGATTGGTGCAGATAATGCGATTGAATGGGTTACAAGTGGAAAATACTACAAAGCCCCTGAAGCGCTGAAGTTTGCAGCGATTGATGGTGTGGTGGATGATGCCAAAACTTATGAATCAGCTCTCCTCTTTTTAAAGCGCGCCTCTTCAGGTGACTTTGATTGGAAAGCTCGTCGCACTCAGAAAACATCTCCCATTAAACTAGATAAAATTGAGAGCATGATGAGCTTTGAAGGCTCAAAAGCTTTTGTCGCAGGAATGGCGGGCCCTAATTATCCAGCTCCGGTGGCTGCTGTTGAAAGTATGCAACAAGGTGCGCGCAAAACGCGCGATGAAGCGATTGCTCTTGAAGGTATCTTGTTTGCTAAAATGGCGAAGACTCCTACGGCCGAATGCTTAGTTCAAGTTTTCCTCGGTGATCAGTACTTAAAGAAAGTATCTAAAATGGCCAAAGGCACTCCGACAAAGCATGCCGCAGTTTTAGGCGCAGGCATCATGGGCGGAGGGATCGCGTATCAGTCGGCATCCAGCCAAGTGCCAGTACTCATGAAAGATATCAAGACTGAGCAGCTTGAATTAGGCATG
>JAIEMA010000017.1 GCA_019752535.1 Bacteriovoracaceae bacterium | reverse complement strand
TTTTGATGATTTCACCAAAGATTTTTTTGGGAACAATATTAATCTGCAGATTTGAATCTTTTCCAGTAGGGCCATAGCCAACGTAAAAGCTAATTTTTTTATCAGTCACACTACAGTTTTCAGGGATTTTAAAATTCAGAGGCCAGGATTGAACTTCATTACTTTTAAGTTCAATAGAAGAGGGAAGATCAAAGCAGTCTTCACTTTTATATGCCTTGGGATCTCGGGACTGAATCTTTTTGATTTCAGCTTCACCTAAAATGACTTTCCCAATCAATGGGACTGATTCTGAAGTACAGTTCTTGACACTAATGCTGCCCTTAAGCTCACTTCCTTGCTCCCAAGTCTCACCAATCAGTTCAATTTGCCACTCAAAAGGTTTCTGAAAAAACGCACCCTTCATTCAAAACTCTTAGAATACTTTACGTAGATATAAGGTTTTTTGACTTTGAAAGAATCAGATTGGTTATTTTCGATTTGTGAGAAAAATTGACCAGTGATATCTAGAATACCAAGCTTCACTTTATCTACTTTTATCACCACAGTGCTATTGGCCGAATCATGTGATGTGGTTCCAGTTCCATTAATTTTACCGATGCCACCGATCTTAACAGAAAAGGTCGTTTTACCTTTTACAATATTCACATCGGCTTCACTCACACTCACGCTTCTCTGCACACCCTCAGTACCAAAGGAAGAAAGTGTAAATTTACCAGCAAAGATACATGAATCGACTGGATGTATATTTCTTGCAGAGGCTTTGCAATTGAGTGAAAGCCTTCCAATATTAGTGATGTCATTGCCTTTTTCAAGTTTGGCAGAGGTTGCCTTTGCAATCACATGCCCTGGAGCATAATCAAACCAAACTCCCTGAGCATTGGCCGCATTCACATCATTAAGAAAGGCGGCTTCAATACGGTAGGTGAAGTTATCTAAAGGACGCTCAATCACGAGCTCTCCTGCATCTTGTCTGACATCAAATGTGGCATTTTGAAAATCATAACTTTGCCCATCCACTTCAAACTTAGCTCGTACAGCATCAGCTTGACCCTTGCCGTCGCGATAATCGAGGTTCATATTTTCTACTAATACAGGTGAGAGTTCTGGCGTTAAGAGAACGAGGGCCGTAGCAACGGCAGTAAGAAGACGCATGAGAGACCTCCAAGGTTTCTTTCATGTTATGTCTCTCTGCAACAATCTGCTGGCCAGGCAAGAAGAACCTAATCCTGACGAAACTGAGACGCTCCACTAATGGGAGCTGTAATGTCATTTCAGTAATTTATTTGTAAAATAAAATTGATGACTAAATTTATCTCTAGACTGGCCCCCACACCAAGTGGATTTTTACACTTAGGTAATATCTATAATTTTGCTCTTACCTGGAATTTAGTCAGGCATAGTGGCGGCACTTTAACTCTTCGGATTGATGATCTTGATGGGACGAGATGCCGCAAAGAATACGTAGATGATATTTTCACCACTTTAAAATGGCTCGGTTTTGATTGGGACCTCGGTCCTCAAACAAGTGATGATTTTTTTCAAAACTATTCACAGCTTTTAAAAATCGAAACCTACAGAAAATGGCTCTCAAACTTTAATGGCTATGCCTGTGAATGTTCGAGATCTCAAATCAAAGAGAGAACTGAGAAATTGTATGATGGCCACTGTCGAGACAAGGGCTTAGCACTCATACCAGGAAAATCTCAATGGAGACTTAAAAGCGAATCTGGAGAAAGTGATATTGTACTCTGGAGAAAAGAAGATCTTCCGGCCTATCATTCAGTGTCCTTATTTGAAGATCTTGAAATGAAAACAAATCTGATTGTCCGAGGTGAAGATTTAAAGGAAGCGAGCCAGGCTCAGATCTCTTTGGCTTCAAGATTAGATGAGCGAGGAGCAATATTTAAGCAGGCGAAGTTTATTCATCATCCTCTATTCATGGAGGAAGGTCATAAGATGAGTAAGAGTAAGGGCGCAACTTCTATCATGTACTTAAGAGCGAACGGAAAAAAGCCACAAGACGTCTGGCTGGCCATAGCGAGTAGACTAGGAAGAGACTTCAATTCTCTTGATAGTTTTAGTAATTAGATTCAAATTTTTCCTCGAGCCCTCTCCATCCACCACCAAGTGCACGATAGAGATCAACAGAGGCGGTGAGTTGTTCTTTTTTTATATCTATCAATTCAATTTGCGCTTCAAGTGCATCTCTCTGAGTGAAGAGAGCTTCAATATAATCGACACGAGCCGCTCTAAAGAGTGTGTTTGAAACATTGATGGCATCAGTGAGGGCCGTGACTTGCTTAACTTTTAAATCATAAATTTTATTAAGGTTTTCAATCTTCTTTATTTGATTTGTGACTTCTGTAAATGCTTTAATAAGTGTCAGCTCATAGTTATAGAGGGCTTGGATCTGTTTGTTGTTGGCCGAGAAATAATCTGCCTTAATGGCTTTTCTGTTGAGAATTGGCGCCGAAAGTCCGGCAGCAACTCCATAGAAGCTAGTCGTGACTGGATTATCAAAATGCTTTGAGTTAAAATTCTCGTAGCCAGCAGCTCCATCGATACTGAGTGAAGGATAAAATCGTGCCCGAGCGACATCCACATTAAGTTTTGCCGCCTCTAGATCATAAGATGCTTTTTTTATGTCTGGGCGCATTTCTAAAAGTTTTGAAGGAACGGAGATATGCATCTTATCAAATTTTTGCTCCGCAAATGTTAATGATTCTCTTTTTACCTGCTGAGGGAATCGACCAAGAAGAGTGTTGATTTTATTTTGAGTAATAATAATCTGCTGCTCAAGTGAATATTTTCGACTTTTATTTTTGAAGACCTCAGCTTCAAATCTACGTACGGCCAGTGAAGTCACCCGCGCTGCACTTTGTTGTAAAGTAACCATGTCACGGATTTGAGAGAGAACTTCAATGTAGGAATCAACAATATTGAGTTGATTATCAAGTGCTAATAATTCGTAATATGTATTGGCTATTTCAGCAACAAGATTAGTCACCATGAAACGTCGGGCCTCAATTGTTCCTAAGTAGGAAAGATAGGCCGACTTACTGGCATTTCTTAGTTTCTTCCAGATATCGATTTCCCAATTCATGGAAAAACCAGCATTCCCAAACTTAGTGGGAGAGTTTGCCTCCTCCGAACTAAAGCGTTCGATCTTCTCTATTCCACCGCTGGCGCCAATTTTGAACTTTGGAAGGTACTCGCCTTGGCGAGACATGATTTCATTGTTAGCAATCAGTACCTCTTGCTCCATTAAGTGAAGTTCCTGATTGTTTTTAAGTGCAGACTCAATTAATGAAGTAAGCTTTTCATCATGAAAAAAGTCATTCCACTTAAATTCAGCGGTGGTTGCTTCTTTTGATGCATCATTCGCATCAGGAAAGCTTGGGGGCAAAGGCAGCGAATTGTTCTTAGTTGTTGGCAACGAAGGAGCGCAGGCCTGCAGTAATAAAATAGAGGTGAGTATTGTTGGAGAGAACCATCTCATTTTAGTTAACATAGTGATGTCCTTCTTCAGTGAGTGGGCGATCGTCTTCATTTTTTATTAAGCTCTTGCCTTCCGCCATTGTGGCGAAGATGTAATAGAGACCAGGAATGAGAACGACTCCAAAGACAGTTCCAAATAGCATTCCACCTAAGGCACTGGCTCCGATTGTTTTGTTGGCATGAGCACCAGGGCCATGTGCGATAACAAGCGGTATAAGACCTGCAATAAAGGCAAACGATGTCATGAGAATAGGACGGAAACGAGCCTTTGCTCCTTCTATTGCAGCCTCGAGAACTGTGATACCTTCCTCTTGTTTCTGCTTAGCAAACTCAACGATTAAAACGGCATTTTTACCCAAAAGTCCTACCAGCATAATTAACCCTACCTGCGCATATATATCGTTCGCTAGTCCCATTCCTTTTAAAAGGAAGAATGAACCAAATAGCCCAGGAGGGAGGGAGAGAATCACAGAGAAGGGAAGAATGAAACTTTCATATTGAGCAGCAAGAACCAAATAGACGAAAGCAACAACAACCATAAAGATATAGACGGCTTCGTTTCCACGAGCCGCTTCATCATATGTTAGTCCTTCCCATGCCACGTCAAAGTTTTTTGGCAGAGATGTGGCAGCGACTTCTTTTATCGCTTTGATCGCATCACCAGTCGTGTAACCAGGGGCAGGCACGGCGTTTATGGGCGCTGAGAGATAAACGTTGTAGCGAGTAATCTCGTTTGGACCTTGCCTTGGAACGAGAGACATAAAGGCAGAATAAGGAACCATTTCTCCTTTATCATTTTTGGCATACAACTTAAGCACATCTGTAGGGAGTCGACGAAACTCAGGAGCGGCTTGCGCATAAACTTTGAGAAACTGGTTAAAGCGGATAAAACCTTGATCATAAGTGCTACCGACTAAAATATTGAGATTCTCCATTGCCTCAGCAATATTAACCCCTTTCTGCATGGCCACTTTTCTATCAAGCTTCATCTCGTACTGAGGGAATTTAGTTGAAAAGAATGTAAACACACTCGTGAGCTCTTTGCGCTTTTTTAGATTCAATAAAAATTCGGAGACTATTTTATCAAAAGCTTCATAATCGTCTCTCTGAGTCTTGTCGAGTAATCGTGCAGAGATGCCACCTGCCGCACCGAAACCTGGAACATCAGGGGGTTCGAAGTACTCGATGACCGCCCCAAAGTCTCGAGTTTTTTCTTCAAGCTGTTCAATGACATCATGGACGGTGTTTTTGCGTAGAGACCAATTTTTTAAATTGATGAGGCATGTACCAGCATTAGAGCCTCGACCTTCAGTGAGAATTTCATATCCTGCAAGAGTCGCTACTGATTCTACACCTTCAATCTTTTCTGCCACTTTTCTAAGTTTCCCGGCGACGTCATAAGTTTTTTCAATTGTTGAACCGGGTGGTGTTTGGATGATGGCGTAGATTTGGCCTTGATCTTCTGCGGGAACAAAGCCCGGAGGTACAACAGTACTGATTATAATTATTCCAGCAACAAATCCCCCCAGGATCGCCAATGTCAAAATACGGTGGTGAACAATTTTTCTTAGTAAGAAAATGTATTTAGAAGTTAAGATTTCAAAATAGTAGTTGAAGACATTTAAAAACTTTGTGATCGGATTAAGGGTTTTTTCTTTGTGTTCGTGATGGCCTTTTAAAATCATCGCACAAAGAACAGGCGTAAGTGTCAGCGCAACAACTCCAGACAGGACGATGGATGTGGCCATAGTGATAGCAAACTCTCTGTAGAAGACTCCGACAGGACCGGGAAGAAAAGTCACCGGAATGAAAACGGCGGTCATCAAGAATGTAATAGCAATGACGGCACCACTGATTTCATTTAAAACAAGCTTGATGGCACCAAAGGGAGAGAGGTGTTCCTCGGCCATTTTGGCATGGACCGCTTCCACAACGACAATGGCATCATCGACCACCACTCCAATCGCAAGAACCATGGCAAAAAGAGTGATGAGGTTAATGGTGAGTCCAAATGTCTTCATGAAGAAGAATGCCCCGATCAGGGAAACGGGTACAGCGATAGTGGGGATAAGGGTAGAGCGCCAATCGCCTAAGAATACGAATACAACGAGAGCAACGAGAATAAAGGCTTCTACAAGGGTGTGCATCACCTTATCAATGGATGCATCTAAGAAGTTAGAAACGTCGTAGCTGATTTTGTAATCCATTCCTGGAGGAAAAGTTTTCTTAAGCTCTTTAAGTTTTTCTTTGATTTGTTCAATGACCTGGCTTGCATTACTGCCGGCTACTTGCCTAAAGACAATTGCGGCCGAAGGATATCCATCCACATCAGAATAAATGTTATAGAATTCACTATCCAATTCTACTTTTGCGACGTCTTTAAGATAGAGCGTTTCTCCCTCATTACTTGCTCTAAGAATAATTTCTCCATATTGTTGTGGAGTACTGAATCGACCTTCATAAACTAAGACGTACTCAATTGATTGCGCTATTTTTCCAGCACTTTGACCGGTTCGGCCAGGACGGGCAATCAAACTTTGTTCAGCTATGGCATCCATGACGTCTTTGGTTGAGATATTGTAAGCACGCATGCGATCTGGATCGAGCCATATTTTCATCGCATATTGTCTTGCTCCGATAATATTAGCTAGGCCTATACCTTCGACACGTTTTAACTCATTGAGAAGAAATGTGTTGGCATAGTTGTAAAGAAATTTTTCATCTGCATTTTTGTCAGTACTGTATAGGTTCACATACATTAACATACTAGGTTGAACCGTCATCACAGTTACACCCTCTAGGTTAACGAGGGGTGGGAGTCGACTTCTCATGGCATCTACACGAGCTTTCGTCTGTACAAGTGCAGAGTTTGGGTCTGTTCCAGGATGAAATAAGACCTGAATGGTTGCTTCTCCCGCACTCGTTGAAGCCGAAACGATATAGCGCATTCCAGGAACACCATTGATGGCTTGCTCTAAAGTAATAATCGCCGTTTTAACAAGTACATCGGCACTTGCTCCCGGAAAGGAGAGATTCACAACGACACGAGGGGGAGCAACTTCAGGGAATTGAGAAACGGGTAGCATCTTAATCGCTAACACACCCATAAATACGATGATGATTGAAATCACAATCGCAAATACTGGTCTATGAATAAATTTTTGGAACATACGCTACTCCTAATGTGCTTCGAGTTCGAAACTTTTCTTCACTGCGCTGGTATCCTCGAATTTGGTTTTTATCTCCATTCCCGTTGAGATTTTGCCTAAACCTTCTAGTAGAATCGTATCTTCCTCTGTGAGACCAGATTTAATAATAAAGAGGTGAGGCACTTCATAATCAATGAATAATTCTTTTTGAATAACCTTTCCCTTTGGATCAATTACATAGGCAAAGTGCTTATCAAGCACATCGAAAACCGCTTTCTGTGGAACAACTAATACATTTTTTAATTCCTGGGTAAGAATTGCGTTTCCCGTTTCACCGTGACGTAATATTTGTTTTGGGTTTTCAAAGGTTGCCCTAAAGGCGACGTTTCCCGTTTCACTGTCAAAATCTGCTTCGATGGTATCAATTATTCCGGGTTGATCAAAAAATTGACCATTGGCCATACGGAGCTTAACGGCATCTCCTTTTCCAGCATCCTTCTTCATGTTCATATAATTTAGATAGTCTCTCTCTGAGACATTGAAATAGACCCATAGTTTTGTAATATCAGAAAGTGTCGTCAGCAGCTCTCCCTCTTCAACGAGGCTTCCTAATCTGACTCGGAATCGATCCATTATTCCGTCAAAAGGAGCATTGATACTCGTAAGATCAAGGTGAGCTTTCGCTAAATCTAAGACGGCTTTACTTTTTTCATACTTGGCTTTTGTAAGGGCCAATTCATTTTGTGAGACAACTTTTTGCTGAGCTAGTCTTTTTGTTTGATTGTATTCAATAGTTGAGACATCAAATTCAGCTTTTGCTTTGTCGTATTCTGCTTGCATTAACATCGGCATAAGTTGAAACATTTTTGTACCTTTTGGTACCATTTGGCCTTCATCGACATAGATATTTTGTAAATACCCTTTCTCAAAAGCTCGTACTTCAATGTGTTGAATGGCCTTGATTTGGGCCACATACTCAAGGTTAATTTGAACATCTTGGCGCCATGGCTTTGTGACGCTAAAGACTGTATTCTCTTTATGATGTTCTTCTTCTTTGCAGGCAGTAAGGGTCAGTATTCCTAGGAGGCATGTCATGAAAATTGCGGACCTCATATAACCCATCCTTTCGCATATTTCTAAGTATTATTATCGACTTACTATAGTCATTTCAGATGAATTCCAGATGTAAACGAGATGTTTTTTTTTCATCCCCTTTAAAACAGCAGAGGCCTATGCTTAAATGAGGTCTATGAGAATTCACGTTATTGAAGACCAGCCCAAAATGGCGAGTTTCCTAAAAAAGGGATTAGAGCAAAATGGCTTCATGGCCGATACTTCAGATACTTTGGCGTCTGCTAAAGAGTTTCTCTATGCTCATGACTATGATCTCGTCCTTCTCGATTTAATGCTTCCAGATGGGAGCGGATTTAGCCTTATTAAAGAGATACGTGACAACGGATACAAAGGACCGATCATCATATTAAGTGCTCTCGGTGGGACAAAAGACCGAGTCCATGGCTTGAATATTGGAGCCGATGATTTTCTGACTAAACCCTTCGAATTTGATGAACTCTTGGCCCGGATCAATGTGCATCTTAGACGTAAACTAGATGTCTCTAAAAATATCACTAAACTCAAATACGAAGATCTTGAAATGGATCTCGTCTCTAGAGAAGTTCATCGTCAAGACCAGTTCATTGAGCTCACAAGAAAAGAGTTTGCCCTTCTTGAATACCTGCTTCGAAATCCAAAAAAAGCCCTGACTCGAGTTTCAATCGCTGAAAATGTTTGGGACATTCACTATGACAATGATTCAAATGTGATAGATACTTATGTCAAGTTATTGCGTAAAAAAGTTGATTCTAATTTCGATAGAAAGCTCATCCAGACCGTTGTTGGTGTGGGTTACATGATAAAATAGTATGTTTCGCAAACAAAATATTCGAAAGAAAACACTCAAGAATTTAGTTCTCTCCCTCACTTTATTTCAATTAGCGCTTTTGTTTCTATTTTTTCTCGTCACTTCTTATGATGAGATAAATGTAAACAAGAACTTTCTCATTCGAATGTCTCACATGATTGAGAATCAAATTAAATTATTGCCTGATTCAGCTTTAAATCAATCTGGCATTCATCAATATTTAAGTCCTAAACAGAGCCAGAGACCAGATTGGATAAATGTTTTCGCATTTGAAGTCTTTAAAGGTGATGAAAGAATATATTCGAGCTCAGTTGAAGCGGATCAGAAAATTTTTAAACACTTTTCAGTCCTACCTAATCATTCAATATTTCAGCTTAAAACCTCAAGCCTTGAAGAGATTCATCAGTTTGAAAAAAATGGAATCAATTACACGATCGTCTCCAATGTTTTATACGACAGAGCCTTCTCTCAGGAATTTAAGTTTCTTTTTAGTTTAATATTTATTATTCCTCTCTCTGCCTTCTTCATTTATAAGCGCGGAAGGAAGCTTATTGATTATAGCTACGAAGTCATTAACAGCTTTATTGAAGACACAAAGAAAATTCGCGACAAAGATCTCACTGGTCGAATTCAAAATGTCCCTCAAGACTCTGAGTTTAGAGAATTAGCAGAAACCATCAATGATCTTATCTCTCGTTTGGAATCACTATTTAGAGCTCAGGAGCATTTTATTGCGGATGCCTCACATCAACTAAAAACTCCTATCTCTATAATTCGAAATGAAGTGCAGATGCTTTTGACTCAAGAACAAAATGAAGAGACCAAAGAGTTAGTTTCATCTGTCGATAAAGAAGTACGAACAATGGGGCGATTAATTGATCGTTTATTGGCCATGACAAGAGCTGAAGCGAGATGGGGACAATTAGAATTAATGAAAATTCGACTAGATGAGCTGGTCGGTGAAGTGCTTTTTAGAATTAACAAGATCGCGATTCAAAAAAATATAAAAATGCGTTCCACGTTTGTACTCCCAGAAGAGGCGGGGAGTGATTATTTTGAGTATTTTTGTGAGCCTGAGCTGATTGCAACGATGTTAGAAGTGTTATTAGAGAATGCCATCAAATACACTCCTGAAGGAATGGATATAAAAGTCATTCTTAGCCGTTCTGAAAAAGATTTAGTTTTAAGTATTGAGGATAAGGGCCCTGGCATAAAAGAAGAAGATCGCGAAAAAATATTTGATAAATTTTATCGGTCTGGTATGGTTGAAGATATCACCAAGGGGTATGGAATTGGACTCGCTCTTGCCAAAAGAATTTGTGAACTTCATCATTCTAGTATTTCAGTTTCAAATTCTCTAGAGGGTGGATGTATTTTTAAAGTTCGGCTGAGGTCATAATTGGCCCCGATTTTACGGGGCCAATTTTTTAGTCTTCGCCTTGAGCCTTTGTCCAACCTGGAACGGAATCGATGAGCTGGAGCTTTTCAATATGCATCCATTTTAATCCTTTCTCGGTGACCCTCCAGAGTAAATCATAAATTTGTCGATCTGATATTTCTTTACCATTTCTATTCACAAAACGGCATCTCCAGTGATCCACACAATCTGTCTCACTCGTACCAGGATAAACTTTTGTACCTCTATTTGAGATCATCTTAAGTTTCACGGCTGTTCCAGCAGCAATAGATTCAAGCATTGGCCCTAAGTCGTATTGAGTTCCCTTAAATTCAATAAATACGTCTGCTCCATCTGTGAATAATGTTTTTGTTTTTTCTGGAGAGAGAACCACTTTTGACATATCGACCAATTGAGATTTCCTGGCCGGATAATTCTTTGGTGATTTACCAAGATTTCTTATCACTGCACTTGTAAATTCCTTGGTCCCTACTGCATTAATTGGATCGAGGACATCTTTCGTCGCTATTCCATCTTCAAGAGTAAGCCTGATCGCATTTTCAATTTGTAATGCTTGATCTTCTAACTTCAAATAACGAAGCATCATGACGGAGGAGAGCATGACTGCGGCCGGGTTAATGGTGTCTTTGCCTGCATATTTTGGAGCACTCCAATGAACCGCTTCAAAAATAGCAATATCTTTTCCTACATTGGCCGAAGGTGCAAAACCTAATCCACCTACCAGGGCACTGGTTAAATCGCTTAAAATATCGCCATTCATATTGGTCGTAACGATGACTTCAAATTGTTCGGGTTTTTTGACTAATTGATGAGCACAATTATCGACGATGATATGATGAGCCTGAATCTCTGGATATTCTTTTGAGACCTCTTCGAAGACTCTTTTAAACATACCCTCTGTCATTTTCATGATATTGGCTTTAGTCGCGCAGTGAACTGATTTCCTACCTTCAGAGCGAGCAAGTTCGAAGGCCGTTCGAATCGCTTTCTCAGACCCTTTTCTTGTGATGAGCTTGAGGCATTGAGCAACGTCGGCCGTCTGCATATGCTCAATCCCCGCATAAAGATCTTCCACATTTTCTCTCACTACAACGAGATCAATGCCCCTCGATTTATAGGGAGTTTCAACTCCAGCAAATTCTCTAATAGGGCGAATGTTGGCAAATGTCTCAAAGAGTTTTCTCAATGTGACGTTCGCCGATTTCTCGCCAAAACCGACGGGAGTCTCTAGAGGACCTTTGAGAACAAGTCTTGTTCTTTTAATTGAATCGATTGTCTCTTGCGGGACGCCACTTGCGATCCCTTTTTTAAAGCTATTACCACCAGCCTCAAAAACCTCATATTCAAGAGGAGCGTTGACAGCTTTAAGCACGCTTATTGTCATATCCATAATCTCAGGCCCAATGCCATCACCTGGGATAATTGTGATAGGAATCCTTTTCATATTTGTCCCCTTATATTAATGAATGATGATTGTCAGTCATGTGAGATTGAGTCTCTTCTGCCATTTGCTTTTTTAAATATATTGCTGTCGCCAGTGCTAATACGAAGAGTAGCTGCCCAATCAATGTCGCATTTACTTTGATGCCTTTCATAGAGACTCCTTTTTAAAACATATTAGGGGATTGCTATATTTATTAAAAATAGATAAATTGATGGTATAGATTCGTTTTAAACGAAGGATTGAAATTGAACTGGCTGAATTACCATCATCTCTACTATTTCTTAAAAGTGGCCGAGACGGGCTCTCTCAGTAAAGCCTCTGAGTTGCTTTTAATTGGACAGCCTTCTTTGAGTGCTCAGATAAAAAGTCTAGAGACTCAGCTGGGTGTATTGTTTGAGAGGAGAAGTCGCAGACTCATTTTAAATGAAAGAGGAAAAGTTGTTTTAAAATATGCTCGTGATATTTTCAGTCGTGGCGATGAATTGATGAGAGTGATTGAAAGGGGAGAGCTTGCTGAACAGAAGGAAGTGATCCTCGGAGCTCAAGAAGGTGTACCAAAAGCCATTTTGGCTGCCACTATTATTCGAGTCAAAAAGAGATTGAATGCAAGAGTTAGAGTGATTGAAGGTGGTGCGAGTGAGTTGATTGAAGAAGCAGTGAAGGGACATATAGATATCCTAGTCACCGATCATGAGTTCTCTAATACCTCAGGGATGATTTATCTTCCTATAGGAAGTGAGAGACTCGCTATTTGGCGTTCAAGTCAGCTTCCCGCTTTAAATGGTAAATATCCACAAAATATTGATAATCAAGATTTTGTGCTGCCCACTCCTGGGCATGTGTTGCGAATGAATATAGAGAAATTTTTTCTAGAAAATTCAATTTCGCCAAAAGTCGCTGCAGAGATTCCGGATACGGCTTTAATTAAAGAGTTGGGAATCAATGGGATTGGAATGATCGCTCTTGGTGAAACGACTGTGCGCTCATGGGTGCGTGCAGGAAGGCTTGAGATGGTAGGAAGGCTGCCATTTTCTCAAAATTATTGGCTTGGTATTCCAAAGAAGGCTTTAAAAAACCCTATCCTTGATGGGATAGGGTCTGAGTTTAAATCAAAATCTAAAACTTAAGAGAAAGTTTTTTAACAGCGATCAATGTCTCTGCATTTAATTGCTCTTTCCAGTGAGAGACATTTTCTTGATGCCCTTTAAAGAACAGGAACGCAAAGGCGATATTAAATACAGTTACGCACATTTTTAAAACAATATCTTCAAAGTCAAAAGCGACTACAAACAATCCGATATCGAGAAGAACCATAAAGCAGAACAAGTAACCTAGGCAGCGATAAAGTCCAGAGCGTCTCTCGAAAGAGCCAAGCTTAGAAGGTATGTCAGAAGAAGCAATCAGTGATTGGCAAAGCTCTTCCTCAGCCCCTGAAATTAAATCATCGTCTTGAAGATTCAGAAAATTCTTAGCTGTCACGGGAAGAGTCATTGTAGGAGATTCGATATATTCCCCTACTTGAAAGAGGCGATGGAACTTATGAGTGCCAGTGAAAAATTTTGAAGAAGAATTGAGGAAGTAGCCCAAGAGATAAACAATCATGGCCATGACTGCGATATACAAAAATGTCTCTTGTCCCGCGACATCCAGCTTCGCTACATAATACTCAACCATTTTGTTAAAATTGATCATGTCTTCGAAGCTAAACTCACCACGAAAGACATTGAAGTTGAGATCGATAAGAAAAAGGGCGCAGATACCAGGAAAAATGATGGTGCCCAAAGAGATCAGAGCACTTGAAACCCAAGATTGGAGCAGATGAGCAAATGAACGCATAGATTCCCCTTATGATGTTTCTTTAATTGTAAGGGGGATTGAAATAAAGGCCAAACAAAAAAGCCTCCCAAAGGGAGGCTATTTTGTAATAACTTAATAAGCGATTAAGCTTATGCTTTTCTCAAACGCGCAGCTCTTCTCTTCTTAGATCCAACCTTGCGGCGACCCTTTGAATGCTTGCGGCGATGACGGCTTCCGTTGGCCATTGATTTCTCCTTTGATCCGATCGAATAATTTTAGTCCAGGCATCATAGTCGGCTCTCAGCGCATCGCCAAGAGATTAGAGTGAGTCTTTTCGAAAAACTCGAAACAAAATAGGTGAAAAATCGCCAAAGTTGTCTTTTAGACCCTCAGCTAAGGCAGACCAGATCTTTTCTAGCCCCGGCCGACTGTCACTCTTGAGAAGATGTTGAAATATTCTTGAGAGGAAAAAATGGCTTGAAAGGGCATTTTTTGGCTCTATTCCTTCTACTTCGCGCAGCCCCAATTTTGCTAGAGTCTCTAGGCAGGCTTCTCGAAGGTAGCGATTATGAGGAGAAACAGGAATTTCTGGTAAATTGTTTTCGCGACGCGCATCATTGAGCTTTATCCACGGTTCATGAAAACTCTCAACCATCAAATAGAAACCGCCGGGCCTCACCCATTGAGAAATTTGGGTGAGGGCAAGTTTTTGCTCTTCCCAGGTCAAAAGATTCACGACCGATCTCTCACTGATCACAATATGGGCCTTATGCTCTTGAGCAACTCTCATATCTGAATGTTCAATCTTGATCCCTGGCAGATTTCTTGATTGAGCGAGATGGACAAGTTCAGGCACAAACTCAAGGCCTGTCATTTGCGCTCCGGCCAGCTCCTCCCAAAGTGCTTGCAAGAGGTAGCCATTGCCACAGCCCGTATCAAGAATTTGAGCTTGCTCGGGGGCCACTCCTAAAAGTCTCAAGCAGTGTTTTGTTTGTTCTATAAGAAATTTCGTTTCTCTTTCACGAATGACCTGGTCTTGCATGGACATCTGTCCTTGAAGGCCCCACTCGACGGAGAGCTTTTTATAGTGTTCAAGAATGATCTTATCCATTCATCACCTTGGTTTTCGCTTTAATTAAAAAGCGCTCGGGAGCTGGGTGACCTTCCACGGTAAGCTTCGGGTTTTCAGGATCAAGAGCCCCTTTGTAACTCGGTCCCTCGCTCCAAGAAGTGGATCGCTGCTCAAGCTCTTTATCCCAATTCGTTGAGAGTACTTCTATGTCTGTGAATCGAGCCTTTGAGAGCATGGCCTTGAGTGCATTTAAGGTTGGAAGAAACCACACGTTTGGCATCAGAGCATAACGATCTGGAGGGATAAGCAGATGATTCTCCAATCCAGGAATGCCAATGGTCTCCAAATAGAGTGTGCCTCCAGGTTTAAGTGTTTCACGCATATTCACTAAATGATTGATGGGATCACGATGGTGATAGAGCACTCCCATATGCATGATGACATCGAAGGTATTTTTGATGTCAGTGATGTCTTCGGCCCCAAGCATGAAAAGTTTTTGGCGCTCATCAGGATTCATTTTTTGTAAGAACATCCATTGAGCATAGTTTTGAGGCCCAGGATCAAAACCGATGGCCCATTCGGCCCCAGCTTCTACGCACTTTGAGAGATACCAACCGTTGCCAGTTCCAATGTCGAGAACGATTTTATTGTTTAAATCGAGATGAGTTGAAAGGCGATTCCACTTTTTTTGGCAATCCCATTCAGCATCGATGAAAGTATTTTGAAATTGAAAGGGGCCTTTCTTCCAAGGCTTAAGGCTTTGGGCCGTCTCTTCAATACTTTTTGAGTCTTGGGAGTTGAGTTTTTTTACTGCATCGACATAAGGCTTCCAGCGAGGAAGATCCAGCACCTTAAGATTATCGAGATGTTTGTCAGTTAAATTTTTTGGCAGAGAAAACATGCCGCCATTATGCTTTGACGGCGAGGAATGTGGCAAATGGTCCCCAGCGCAAAAGCATCTCAACTGGGCCAAAGCCTGCTTCTTGAAGAAGTTGATTCTGCTCAGAGGGGGTGAGGGGGATCAAAACGTTTTCTAGCGCTTCACGTTTTTGAGAGATCTCTAATTCTGAATAACCGTTTTGACCTTTGAAATCATAATAGGTCTGGGTCACCAGGTCTTGAAGTCCAGGTGAATCGGTTTGAATTTTTTCTGCCAAGATGAGTACTCCGCCCGGGCGTAAAGCTTTAAAAATTTTCTTCAAAAGCGGCAAACGTGTTTCAACGGGAAGGAACTGAAGTGTGTAATTCATGATCACAGCGCCGCATGGTTCAAACTCAGCACGAGTAATGTCGGCCTTATCGATCTCGGCATTTTTGTGACCAAAGGCTTTCATCTTTAAGCGGGCCTTCTCAACCATAGGGGCTGAAGCATCAAGGCCGATGAGTTTTAAATCCATGGGCTTTAAGGCATTGCCAATCAAATGCAACACGGTTCCGGTTGAGCATCCAAGGTCATAAACGGTGTCGCCTTTCTTCAGCAGGCGAGAGAGCAGATCAACAGTGAGCTGTTGGTTTTCGCGGTACAAAGGAACAGAGCGTTTGACCATGTCATCAAAAACTTCGGCCACTTCAGCGTTAAAGCTAAAGGGTGTCACCTTATCCATCGGCTGAGCGAAATATTGGTCCTTCTTTGAGGCGTCCATCTGATCTCCAAAAATCGATTTTGACACCTTGCCCTAGTCGTAAACACCTGACAAGAGGTGCATTTTGACACTCATGTGAGCTAACCTTAAGGAATGCATAACGTTCTCGCTTTGATCGCCATCTTTTTATGGGCCTCGCTGGCCATGGCCAGTAACCTTCTTAAAGGGATTCCGCCCTTTATGCAGCTCTCTTTCGCCTTTGGCATTGGAGCGATTCCAGCTCTCCTCTTTCCTAAAAAAAGTTTTCCTCCTCTGAAAACTTTACTGGTTTCGGTGATGGGATTTTACGGTTATCACTTTTTTCTCTTCACTGCTTTTCGGCTCGCTCCTCCAGTCGAATCAAATCTCATCAATTATCTCTGGCCCATGTTAATGGTGCTGATGGCGCCTTTATTTTTTAAAGAAGCTAAGCTCCATTGGACGCATTTTCTTGGAGCTTTTTTTGCCTTTGTTGGAGTGATTATTCTCATGCGAGCGCGCAGTGAGGGATTTGAAATCAATTCCCTCATTGGTTATCTCTGCGCTCTGGCAGCTGCTGTCACTTGGCCGCTTTACTCACTGACAAAGAAAAAGCTACCAGAGACGAATGCCCTTATGACTTCTGGAGTTTGTTTAGTTGCTGCCATTCTTTGCTTTGTGACTCATCTATTAACTGAGAATACTGTGACACCTCAAAGCACTCAATGGGCTCTCTTAGTGTGGCTTGGGGTTGGGCCCTTTGGTGCGGCTTTCTTCTTGTGGGATAAGGCTTTAAAGCGTGGTGATCCAAGAATGATTGGGGCCATCAGCTATCTCACACCTGTGATCTCAACAGTATTACTTGTTTTCGTGGCCCATCAGAATGCAACATCAGCGACTTGGATTGCTATGGGGTTAATGACTCTTGGCTCGGTTGTCGGAGCGCTCGGGAGCAGGTAGGTTCATGCCTTATGCAAATCTTAGAAGCCTCATTTAAATCCCCTGGTGGATGTGTTCGATCACATTCAGAAAAAATCGACCGTGAGTTAGGTTTTAAGATTGATCAAATTGAAGAAAATTTAAGACGAGAAGCCATTGAGCTTGATCCCGAAGGAAGTGTGAATTCTTGGGGCAAGCGCATGCATGAAGCGCAAAGCTGGATTGGTCTGTGCCCCCAAACTCTGCTGACACCCTATGATGAGCTGGATCGCATGTGTGATCTCATTAATCTTCCCCACGGTGCCCATGTGGTGGATCTTGGGGCCGCTTATGGAAGAATGGGAATCGTTCTTAATCAAAGATACCCTGATGCCCATTTCACTGGAATTGAGATTGTTCAAGAGAGAGTGGAAGAGGGGAATCGTATCTATGTTGAACAGGGCTGCCAAAATGCGCGTCTTATTCACCATGATATGTTCGCCGGTAATTTTCAGCTGCCCTTGGCCGACTGTTACCTGATTTATGATTATGGGGCCCTAGACCATATTCGTTGGACCATGGGACAATTAGAAAACTTAGCGAAAGTGCATCGTTTTCAACTCATTGCCCGAGGGGAGACGATTCGCTCATTAATCCAATACGCTCACCCCTGGTTGAGTGATGTAGGCGATACGAAGCATGAAAAAAACTTTTCAGTCTACGCAAACTACGTTTCAAACCCTTCCTGACTGGCAGAAGTTAATCTCGTCTCCAATTGAGACTGAAGTCCTCTTAAAATATATAAAGCAAAAAGATTTCTTCACGATCGACGATGATCATGAGAGCACGATTCGACAGCACTCTTCGTTGATTGATAAAATTTTAGGTTTTGATATTAGATCTGTTGAAGAGAAACTCATCAAGAATGCCCAAAAAAAACTTCCTGACGGAAGTTATGAATATTGGGGGCCTGCTTTGCATGAGGGGAATCAAACTTGGGTTGGCCTGGATGTTCAGACTCTCAATTCTCCCTACAAAGTTCTTCATGAGATTTGTGAGATGTTGAATTTGAAACATGGCATGAGTGTCGTTGACTTAGGCTCTGCCCACGGAAGATTAGGAATTGTCATGAACCAGGTTTGCCCAAACGCCTACTTTAAGGGTCTTGAGTTTGTTCCTGAGAGAGTGGAAGAGGCGAATCGAATTTATAAAAAACTTGGTCTGACAAATGCTCAATGCGAAGTCTGTGATCTTTTCGACTCTAGCTTTGTCATGCCAGAGGTGGATGTTTATTTTATCTATGATTATGGAAAGCATGAACATATAAGCGCAACATTGGGTCAGATCAGTGAAGAGGCGACGAAGAGAAAAATAAAAGTGGTTGTTCGCGGAAAAGTGACCAACACTATCATAGCAGATCATCACCCATGGCTAAATCTTGTCAGCGAACATACTAATTTTCTCAAAATGTACGAGGTCTAATGGAAACACAATTTTTAATCTCCACCATTCTCCCACTCTCATTGGGGATTATTATGCTGGGGTTCGGTCTCTCTTTGAAAGTTGAAGATTTTAAAAGAATTTTTAAATACCCAAAAAGTGTTTTAGTGGGACTTAGCTGCCAAGTTTTAATTATTCCGATTGTTGCGATCTTTATTGCAAAGTTTTTTAACTTCTCTCCTGAGCTCTCCGTAGGAATGATGATTCTAGCCGCGAGTCCAGGTGGAGTGGCAGCGAATATTTTCTCTCACTTGGCCCATGGTGATATTGCTTTGAATCTTACACTGACAGCGATCAGCAGTGTTCTCGGTGCTTTTACATTACCTCTGTTTGTAAACTTTGCTGTTTCTTACTTCGAAGTGAGTGATCAAACCATCGGTCTTCAGTTTATGAAATCCATTGAAGTTTTTATGATTGTCATTCTTCCAGTGGGCGCAGGAATGGTGATTCATCATTTTAAACCAGATTTTTCAAAAAAAATGGATAAGCCGGTGAGGATTTTCTCAGTGGTCATTTTATTAGTGATCATTGTTGGTGCCATTATTAAAGAGAGAGCGATGTTGATGGATTCTTTGCCACAGATTGGTCTTGCGATGGTGACATTCAATCTGCTCTCAATGAGTATCGGATTTGGTGTGCCAAAACTGTTAAAGCTCTCAGGACCAGAAGCCACGGCCATTGCCATGGAAGTGGGGATTCACAATAGCACCATCTCGTTTTTTATTGCACTCTCGGTGCTTAAATCTTTCACGATGGCCTTGCCATCAGCGATTTATAGCATTGTGATGTTTTTAACAGCGGCGCTCTTTAGTGTTTATCTCGCGAAAAAAAATAAAGCTTAGGGTTCAAAGAGAAGTTTGCACTCTCGAAGACACTCTGGTGTGGTGGTCGCACGTTTATCTTCAGCAAGATGAATTCCTGCTACATCGGCCTTGAGATCGTCCCATTCGGCATTGCCAGGCCCAAAGACATCGATGATTTCCTTGAGCAGTCCCATATTCCAAGATTCAATGGCAGAGCACTTTAAAGTGAGATGACAGGAGAGTGTGCAGTGTTTGGTTTTATCTCTAAGGGGCATCTCTTTGAGTTTGCTATAAAGAGCGCGGCCTTTAATCGTGGCACAGATGAATTCAGGTGACTCAGCAGCAAAAGCATTTAAGCTTAGGATCATGATTGGAATGAGTATGAGTTTCATGAAGCATATTTATCAGCTTCGGGAACGAATGTGTTTCTGGTTGAAATAATTACAGAGCTAGAACTTATTTAATGTCACAATTCCAACTGGCTCAGTGGAAAATGTTGTAGCGACCTCAAGTCTGGCTTTAAGTTCTGCTGGGTCTTGAATGGTTTGCTTAAGATATTCTTCAACGGATGCGTTATCAATAATTAAGTCTGGGTAGGTTACTTTGCATTCCAGTTGAGTTTCAGTGTTTACACATGTGGCCCTAGAATTTGGACCTCTAAGCTTTAAAATTTTTCTCTGTTTGATTGTGCCACTCAGAGTAACAGTGTTTTCTATTGGACCCACAAGTTCAGTTGGCAGACGGTAGCTCACATTAATTTTGTCATTTACAATTTGAATGTTTGCATCAATCACTTCGAAGCTTGCAAACTGATTTAATTCAGCAGGAACTGGGACGTGGTAAGTTCCATACGATTGAGCAAAGGCTGAACAGCTTAAAAAAAGAGTGAGAATAAGAAATTTCATAATATAACTCCATTATTCAAAACATAACGAGTCGCACGAGCTCGGCCTACTCTTAAGACATATCCTTCTCTTTGCAACATGGCCAGATCCCTGCATGCCGTAATTTCCGAGACGCCAAATTGCTCCTGATATTTTTTGACATGAATAAATACATCCGCTTTGAGTTTTTTTAGGAAATTCAACTGTCTATGATTAAGGTGAGATGAAAGATTCACCGAATGAATATTCGCTGGCTTATCGATTGTATTTAGCACTTTGACCTGAATCCCAGGATGCAAACGATAGCCTTTCTCAGTCGTTTCGAGCCATTCCGAAAATGAGCCAAGTCTTTTTCTAAGATTTAAAACAGTATTGTATATCAAGGGATCATGACGAAGGGGATGATACTGATAGCCCCAAACATTTTTGATGATTTCCTCTTTTGTAGTCACACCATTGACAACATTCTCAAGGAATTTTTTTAATGTTGAGGTGAGATCACTGAGTAGGTGGATTTGACCTGAAGAGAGAAAAATAATCTCGGATGAAGCGATATTAAAATGAATGATCTTTTCACCGAAGGGAAGATTAAGCGCTTGGTATAAAAATAAATTATAGCCAGACGAAATGATCTTGGTCGGCTCATTTTCATTGATAATTTGATTGATCCGATCCCCTGTATAATTTGAAGTATAGGGAAAATGTTTTTTACTATAGCGATTAAGAATTTGCTTATGAACACTTCCACCATATGCAATGGATTTAACTTTAAGTTCTTTAATGAGAGCGGCTTTTTCTTTCTGCAGGGGTAATCGCTCGATAATTTTTAACTGAAGACCCAAAGCAGATAATTCAATCACACGATCGACGGCTAGATCAAGAGATCGCAAAGAGGATTGAGTAAAACTTAAGGCCCGGTAAAGGTCATTAGAGAGTAGACTGAGATAAGCCCAACGTAGATTGAGAACGGCCTCCTGCCTTCTATTTCTGAACATATATATGAGTCGACTCGCTTCATCTAGCAAAGGCTCAACTTCTAAGATTTGTCCTCTGATGATTAATTGCCTTGTAAGCTCCAAAAGGAGTGAGGATTTCGAATAGGTGTCATTTGATTTAAGCCCCTTGAGCTTTAGTTTAATCTCATGAATGATCTTTTCTGGCTTAAGTCCATATTGGGCTTCATAAGATAAAATTGAAATATCACAAGCTTCTGCTATTGAAGTGTTCCCAAAATCTCTAGAAAGTTGTGATGTAATAAAGAGCTCTTTAATACCTTCATCAACATTGGTGACTTGAACGAGAAGATGTCCTCTTAAGTCACTGGATAAAATTTTGCCGTAAGAAAAGTCTGCTAGCAGTGACTCTCTGTAGGCCTTTTGAACAGTTAGGAGGGCTAGATCCCATTTACCGCAAAAATAGCGGTAGAAGGCTAAACCTTGATAAATGTAAAAAAGCGCCGTGTGATTCTTCTTAACATTTCTTATCGACCTGAGATTCTCACCTAAATATTTTCTTGCTCTTGGGTACTCGGAGGTTCTGATAAGGCCTAAAGCCAAAAAAAATCTCGCCTCAATCCTATCGCTCATGTGTGATATTTTTTGTGTCAGATAAAGTGATTCTGCTTCTTCGACTCTTCCCATAAAACACAGGGCACCTATTTGCGCTATGAGCGATTCAGTGTTTTGAATGGATTGATTCTTCTCAAGGATCTTTTTGTACTGACCCTTATAAAGTTGCTCTTTCATAGTTAAAACTTAGCATTAAATCCCGTCAAATCCCATCATTTTTTGTTAGTTGCTCTTTGTGTCAAGTTAGAGGGTTTGCCTTTAAAACTATTCCAGGAGGTAACTATGAACTTAAATAAATTTGTTTTCGGATGTCTTTTGTCAGCTACGGCTCTTCTTACTCACATTGGCTTAACTGCTTCAGCTTACGCAGAAGCAAGAAGTTTAGCGGCTGTGATGAAATTGATGGGGACTAAGCTTGGATCAGTGGCCCGTCCAGTGATGAGTGGGACTGCTGGCAGCAGAGAAGCAGTGATTGCTCATGAGATTTTACAGCTTGTGGATGAAGCGGCTCTCCTTTTGCCTGACTTTATTCTGACTCTTCCCGTCGTAGAGCGCGAAGCTAAGATCACTCGCTACCAAGAACTTATGAACCAACTTCATGTGGCCACTGAAGAGCTTGAGAGTGCTATTGCTGGAAGTGATGTCTCAAAGTCTCAAATCGCATTTAAGAAAATGGGTGCTCTTAAAACAGTCGGCCATGATGAATTTAAACTTTAGGAGGAAGTGATGTTTTTGTTATTTTTTATATCGAGTGTCTTTGCAGGTTTTTCAGAAGTTTCATTTGTCGCTAATACAAATATGCCAGGTGTTTCTGTGGAGGGAAAGAGCCAGAAGATGGTCTTCGCTGGAAGTTTGGAAAATGTAAAGGGAGCGACACTGAAGTTTGATGTTTTTGAATTAGAAACAGGAATGGAGGCCCGCGATAAACATTTACGCGAAAAAGTTTTTAAAGCGAAAAACAAGGGCGATGCCTTTATTTCTTTTGAGGCAAAAGATTTAGTCTGCGCTTCAAATAAATGTGAGCTTATGGGAGTTCTGACCATAAAAGATAAAGCTCGTGAAATAAAACTTCCAGTCGAGATGAGTTCTAATAAAAAGAGTTTAGCTGGAAAAGCCACCATTGCTCTCTCTCAATATGATCTTCCAAGGCCCAGTTTTATGGGAGTTCAAGTTGAAGATAATGTTGAAGTGACATTTAAGACAATGGAGTAGTTATGTGGGTTGGGCTTTTATTTTTAATATTGATGATAGAAAGAACTGAGGCCCATCCCACCTACATTCGCCTTGGCTATGCCAGCTGCACGGGATGCCATATGTCTTCCCAAGGTGGCGGACTTCTCACTCCTTATGGTCAAGGGATTGCTACGACACAATCCCTTATCTCTTCTGAGCCCTCCGAAGATGAAGGTGAAAAAAAGTATATACAAGCCTTTCAGGGAAGAGTGTTGCGTCTTCAGGAAGTGGAAGAGACGCGAACTTTTCCCATGCAGATGGATTATCTTGCTCAATATAAAATAAGTGAAAATTTAAGAGTAGAGGGAATTCTAGCCGTCGCTCCAAAGCCCAAAGATGTGGCACCTGAAGACGCAAAACCAGCTCATAAAAGATTGTATGCAAGATCCCTGCTCCTCAGTTGGGTGAATAAGCAACAAAGAATGAGTTTAGGGATCTCAAGTTTACCCATAGGTCTTGGTCTCATCGATCATACCTCTTATGTGAGGGCCAATAATCGCAATCAAGTGACGGACTTGCCTCTGTTAATCAAACATTACTTTGAGTCTTTAAAATTTCAATCACACACATTTCTGTACGCGGCTAATCCCAACGAAGAGAAGGGCAATCAAGAAAATGGTGTAGGATCACAGATCTGGTTTAAGCCCATCCGGCATATCGCTTTAGGATTCCAAGGATTAAGTGGAAATAGTCCTAGTATTAAAAGAGATCTCGTTGGCTTTTTACTGAAGGCTGGTTATGGGAAATTTTCCTACCTAGCGGAAGTCGATCGCACCTGGAGAGAAATCAAAGAAGATAAAACAGAGTTTAGGCAGTGGACTTGGTATCAACAACTGTCTTTTTATCCAGCCGAATTTTTACATCTCTTCACTTCTTGGCAGGGGCTAGAGAAGGATAGGGCGTTTCTTTCAAGAGAGTCTCGCATTGCTCTTGGAGCTGAGATACGTCTCACTAAAAACTTAACATTTTCATTTGAAGATCGAGTAAGGAAAACGGGAAGCATAAACGATGAGATTAAACTGTTCCAACTTTATTTAAATTGGTGGTAGTGATGAAATTTTTAATTTTACTGTTATGCCTTATTGGTTGCGAGAAAAGCGGAACAAATGAGAGTCAAATTTATCGCTCCGTACCTTCGATAAAAGATGGGGTGAGTTTTCAAACGCTTCAAGAATTTATTCTCAAACCTCAATGTATTAGTTGTCATGGTTGGGTTGCTGATGAGTCACAGGTGCGAATGAGAGTTGTTCAAGGAAATTTGAATGCTTCTACTCTCTATGTGCAGCTAGCTTCTGGCAAAATGCCTAAAGGGGCAGGCGCACTTTCTCAACAACAATTAAAATTAGTGGAAGGCTATATCATGGGAGCCGGGACGAACGTTCCACCACCGATTCCCTTAAAGCCAACTTTTAAATCCTTGAAGGTTCATCTTTTTGATAAAAGCTGCACGATGTGCCACAACGATAATTCCACAAGACTCGATTCATTTGCTCACTATGAAACAGTGGTAGAAGAAAGTAGTGATATACTCTCTGCAATCGAGAATTACGAGATGCCGCCGCTTGATGCTGAAGGCAATCCGAAAGCACCCGTACCAAGTGAAGAAGTGTTAGCCGCTTTCAAAGAATGGATTGTGATTGGGATGCCGGAGAATTAATTTATGCGGCGACTTCGCCTAGAAGGATTAAACGATTTTCAAAGAGCTCAATTTCTTTAAGTGTTGCAAATTCTTGCCACTGTTTTTTAGATTCTGGAAGAGTGTGGAGATGGCTTGAGGCCATCGCGAGAATTTCAAAGGAGGAATGTATATTGGTAATCCTCTCCCACGCCATATGCTCAACTAGGATCATTTTAGAGATTTCTGTTTGAGGGACATATTTAGTAAATGGGGCCAAATGCTTAATCAGCATATCTGCCACGAGCTCATCTTCATGAGGTACGTAGTGAGAAGCTAATAACTCTGCGGCAAAATCAGGGCAATCAACAATGAGCTCAATCATTCTTCCGTGAACGTCGAGGGATCTGAAGCCTTCTAGCCACAAATTCTTGAAAGAGGAGAGCTCTTCTGATGAATCTTGAGAGAGTTTAGAGTTTTGCCAAGAAATGTATGTTTGAGTTTTTTTCATGAACTGATAATGCCATGGAAAAACTTATTAAGGAAAACTTAATACTTTTTCAAGTACTTAGGAAAACCAATGACTTAAGTCAGAAATTTTAAGGTATTGAAAGCTGGTTGAGCTGCCCAGATGGGTTGTCGATTATTGAATTTGAACGCGTGTTAAAACTTGGGCGCATTGAGCTTCAACAGCGGCTATCAGGCGTGCTTTTGTATCTTCAGAAAGAGAAGTTGATTTCTTGCATGCTTTTTCAACAGCAGTGGCCACTGCAGCGGTTCCAACAAGAGCAAATGCAATCATGAATGAATTTTTCATTTTATAACCTTCTTGAGTGAGAGTGTTATAGCAAAGAAATCTAAATGACAATGTGTGTTTTCTGTTAGGTCTAACTAAAGATGTGTTTAAGTCAGTTTTCCGGAGGGAGATTTTTCTCCCTCCGGCACGAGCAACCTACAGATTTGGGCAATCAAGACTTTCAACAGTCCATTTTTCAGCAGCGGGATTATCAATGTCCCATTCCATGCTCACGACTCCAATTTTTTTCGTCATCGGGTGAGTGCCATCGAAATAGTAGTTGACGCTGAAGATGGTCTCGAAGCGGTAGTCAATCACTCCTTGATCCACTCTTATTTCGGAAACGCTAGTGTTTTCTTCCTGAAGGCTCCAGCTGCGTGTGTAATCTCCGCAAGTGTAAACCGCTTGAAGAACTTTGTTTTGAAGCTCTAGAGGAAGGCGAGTGTCAGATTTAAAGACTGATGATGCATGAACTGAAAGTGAGAATAGAATTGAAGCGAGTATCATTTTCATAAAACCTCCGTTTGATTGAGAGGCTTTGTAGCAAAAAAATCTCCCTAACGGTTTCAAGATTGCGTTAGGGAGATGTCACGTTTTAACAAAAAACTATTCAGTCCAAGTCGGAGTATCGCGAAGCTTTGAAACATCAAAGCCTTCTCTCTGCGCTACAGTCTTGAGTGCCTCAATGATGTTGGCATCAAGAGTCGGTTTGCGTGAGAGAACCCAGAGGAACTTACGGTCTGGAGAGCCTACGAGCACGTAAGAGTAGTCATCAGCAAGATCAAGGATCCAGTAATCTCCTGCGAACCAGCCAAAGCGGTTAAAGAAAGGAACAAAGCTTACTTTGAGTTTTGAATTTGTGACTTTGTCTGCAATTGAAGCGATCGCCTTAGCAACTTTTACGCCCTTAGCAGTCTTACAAGTATTAAGAACGTTGATTTTTCCATCGTTGCGCTGAGAGTACTGAGCAGTTGTGGCTAAGCATTTCTTTTGGAAGCTGTTAGGGAAGCGAGTAATCTCGTACCATTTACCCACATAACGAGAAAGATCAACTGAAGAGACAGTTTGAACTGGTGTTCCGGCATTGCTTGCGCAAGCCACGAATGAGAAAATAAATAAGCTGAGTATGAGTGAAATTTTCATAAAGTTCTCCTGTTGATTTTAAATCCCACAGGAGAAGTTGAATGTCACTTAACGAGCGTTAGACAGTAATTTTTTTAATAGGGCTGAATGGCCTGAACATCAAGAATGTTCGAATTAACAGGCTGTTGGTAGCCACCGTTAGGATAGCCTACACCGCCGCCGTAACCATAAGCACTTGGAGTCGCAGTGACTCGGCAACGAAATTTCACGATTTGAGTATTGATCACGTAAGGCTGGTACATTCCCTGGGCCATCTGCTGAAGGACCATTTGGGCTTGCTGTTGAACTTGGCCGAGTTGATATTGACGACCGCCGGCTTCGATATAGAGCTGCCCTGCTTGACCTGCTCTAGGCATGACTACAAAAGCTTCAGCTGTTTGAGCGACTCCGTACTGACTGCCAAACACGTTTGAGCTGGAAGAGCTTTTATCTTTCCCGCAGGCCACAGTTAGGACAAGTACTACCAAAAGCATTAGTTTCATAAGTCACTCCTTAAGCAGCTTTTCGGAAGCTTAGGTCAATAGCTTGAATTTAGGGTTGGAATTGAGATTGAAGAGGGCCTAAGTCATCGGTATGATAGGCGCCGTCACCCCATAGTTTAACTGGATAAAACGAGGACTTCCTAAGTCTTTAATCCTGGTTCAAGTCCGGGTGGGGTGGCCATAAATAGAAAAGGGAGCCTAGGCTCCCTTTTCTATTTTTGTGTCATTAGCCAGCTCAGGACTTCGTCCGACGATTTTATCAGGATGATAAAATCGGTCTGCGGAGCAGCCCGTAGGGTCGAGCGCAGGAGCGCGAGTACAATGGGGTGGCCATTTCTAAGGGCGCAGCTCATTTCTGTAATCACAGATAAACCAATCCCTGAATTCATTCAGGTTGGTGCCAGTCATCGGCTCTGTGGAGTCGTTGCTCTTTAGTTCAAACTGAGTGGCGTAAATGGTATGAGTGAAATAATCTTGGGGGCCGCCTTCATTAAAGATCACTATTCTTGGCCCTCTCACTTCACTCCACAAAATATTTGAGCTTGGATCAATTTCTTGATCACAGAATTCACTGCGAGAAGAGCAATCAGCGTAAGTGCTTTCTTGAAAGACAACAGTATTATTAAACAGCCACTGAATTCTATTGATAAGCATTCCAGGGTAGGGTGCCGGTCCACCTGAGTAACCGATGGAAGAGAAGCTGAAGAGACCATTGGCAGTTGAGCATTTGGTTTCAGAAGAAAGAGAGTTCAAGCTGAAGAGGACTGTGATTACAAAGAATAAAGATTTCATTGGCTTACCTTTTATGAGGAAGATGAACTTATTACACATTGGCACCTTATATATTTTTTTATATTAAAGGTAAACGCATCTGTTTATTAACTTTAAAGGGGTCCTATGAAGGCTTTATTGATTGGCTTAGTTGTTCTCTCTACTTCTGCATTTGCAAACAATCCTGAACTCGATTTGATCTTTAAGAAATATGAATCGACCTTGTTGAACCACAAAGTCGGGATGACGGCGATTGGTGCTCAAGAGAGTACAGAGTTTGAATTCGATGAAAATGGAACTCTTAGTACAAAATTGGTGAAATCAACTCTCATGACAACTGTTTTAAAAGTTGAAGGCGCAAAGACTTATGAATACGAAGTCAAAAAGAATAACTTAACTGGTGAAGAAGAGATTTTGGTGAGCTTGAATGATCACGCTGATATTAGCGGTGATAATATTACAGATATTAAAGTCGTGAATGATGTCTTGTTTGCAAAGTTCGAGATGAATAGCACTGATGAATATTCTGTCTATAATGTGAAAGGGGATGTTTCTAAAGACTTACTCTCTTCAATGTTTTGCGGTTCAAGTATGAATTTAGTAGGCACTTATACTGACCTCTCTTCAGGGAGCATCTTTCCAGTGAAAACAAACATAGTCACAAAATGTGGATCTATGATTTCAGTTGATGCTGTCAAAAAGATTGATTTGAGCAATGTCTCGTTCTGTGATTACACTTTGCCTGAAGATTCACAAAATGATTGCGAAATGAAGGATATGAGTTTTTTAACTCGCGATTTATAATTATAGAGCCCCGCCTAGAGCGGGGCTTTTCTATTGATTCGGATAAGCTGTTTTTGGATCAAGCGTTTTGGGCTCTCTCCTCTCTACACCATTGGATTTATGACGGTAGCTTGAAATGGCTTCATAGAGCTTCAAGCGCATGCGATTGGTTCTTCCAAGAGGGCGGTGTTCAGGAAGGGCATGCCAAGGCGTGAAGCTTAAGTGCTCACAGAATTGATCGCGCTCAGGATTATCAAAAATTTGTTTCGGTATACGAAGAGTCGCTACAGTCACGTAGGGGCTAAAGCGATTGGGGTGAAGAAGACTTCCTTTCTCAGGCCATAAAACACTTGGGTCTTCCACCGGATAAACAGCAGGCTCTTTAGCATCCCCAAGCTGAACTTGAAAATTAAAGCAGGCATCTTTTTGATTTAAACTTTGAACTAAAGCCTCGCGCATAAAGTTCGGACGGCTTGAATCTCCATTAGGCGCAAGTCTTGTGGCTTCAGCATCACAGGCCGTAACTGAATATTTAACCGGACGTTTCGCCGGATTATTCTTAAGACCTAAGCAATAGGGTGTGGCACTAAAATAAGTGAGCTTTAAAGGATTCTTTTTACTCTTCGCCTTAAGCTGCGCCGTCGCTAATTGTACAAGTGAGCGCGGACGAGTGAGAAGATCTTGAAAGGCGCGACCATCTCCTAAGGCCTTAATAAACTCAGAGTAGTCTTTGATGTCTTTTACAAAAAAGATGGGACTTGCGAACATTAAAAAATCTTGTGTGAGCTCATCCTCTTCGCGAGTCATGAGTTTTTTTCCATTCACATACATGACCTTAATCGCAATCCCACGAAGATCGAGATCTTTATCATGAGACATCGGATCGCTGGTGTTGTTCGAGAACCTTACCCACGTCGGATAAGATTTGTTCTCTTTAAAAACACCGACTCGTAAGTCTGCGGGCAGATTTTGATTTTTGACAGTGAATGAGGCCTGAAGGCAGCCATGGGATTTGGCATGAGCATCTCTAGGCACATGAGGAGGATGGTAATCTCTCTTGAGAGCGACCATCGCTTCATGAATAACGTTTTGGATCGCTTGGTCTTCATTGGGTTCATACTCTTCATTGAGAGCGACATCAATGGTGGGCTCATTAAGAGTTTGCATAGAAACAGAACCGGGGCCTCTGTCAGTCTCTTTATTTGAAGCACAGCTTGAAAGTAGAGTGATGAGTGTGAGGGTGACAATTTTTTTCATGAATATCTCCTCTCTAGAGTTTAGAGAGAGAGGGGATGGTGGTCAATTGAGCTTTTTAGTTATTTTGTAGGCGAGTAGAGCGCCTAATAGTTGCGCAGTGATAAAGCCGATCACACCTGAGGGAGCAATGCCGCAAAAAGTATCTGTGAAAATTCTTGAGGCAGTAACTGCCGGATTGGCAAAAGAGCTAGAAGCCGTAAACCAATAGCCTGCAGCAATGAAAGCAGCTACAGCGATTGCGGCTTTATCTCTAGAAAGTTTAACCACCATGATAAGGCCAAAACTGGCGATGAATTCAGAAAAATAAAGAGCAAATCCTTCACGAGGTTGAGTAGCTATTTGGAAGAGCGCAAGATCAAACATCAAGTGAGTGAGGAGGATACCAAAGTAAGCGCCACTCATTTGCGCCACAAAATAAAGTATGAATTGGTTTTTGTCTAATCGCTTTGAAAGCATCTCAGTGAGTGTCACGATTGGATTGAAATGCGCGCCAGAAAGCGGAGCGAGGCAAAGAATTAGCACATAAAGACCAAGACCCGTGACAAGGGCATTAATGAGTAGAGCGAGTGCAATATTGCCTTGAGATAAGCGACTGGCCATGATGCCAGAGCCCACAACAATCATGATTAAAAAAGCTGTGCCAAAAAATTCAGAGATGATTTTCATTTTTAAACGCCGTAAGTTTTTGAATCAAAGCCGCTCGTGTTTCTCTAAATCGCTCAAGGCTCTCAGAGGCTCCGGCCGGATCGGGAAGAGGCCAGTGAAGTTTTTTCGCTTTGCTAATAATAATGGGACAAACTTCTTCGGCGCAAAGAGTGATGACGAAATCAAGTTTGTCGACGAATGCTGGAGCTAATTCATCAACCGACTTAGATGTGTGGGTCGAAATATCAATCCCCACTTCCTTTAAACATTCAATGGCCAAAGGGTTGACCCGACTAGGCTTGGAGCCTGCGCTTTCAATTTGATGAGAGGAGCCAAAAAGGTTAAGGGCCAAGCCATGCGCGAGTTGGCTGCGGGCTGAATTGGCGACACACATAAAGAGAATATTCATAATTCATTTGTGGCATTTTGGGTTTTAAAAGACAATGGAAAGATATGAAATGGCTTCTCTTTTTGTTGATATATTCTTCTCAACTTCTTGCCGTTGAGATTACTCGTAAAGATTTCTGCTTAGAGTATGCAGCTGGAACGGGCCCTCAGGCCGTGAGAACAGAGCTGTTAACACGAAATATTAAGATTGAAGATGAGATAAATCCTCATCTGCTTGGCGTTTTGGCAGGGATTTTTAGAGAGTACCAGTTCTATGGCCCTTTAAAAATTAAGTTAGCGGATTCCGAAGGACCCAAAAAAGCCTGGGTGACTGGAGTCGGGAAAGATAAAACTCTTTGGTTAGCAAAAAACGCCAGCGATCTTGTTTTAGGTGTTGAGATCGAAAAGGTCGTTAATAAAGTATGCAATGACAAATCAGATAAGGTGCATGAACTCTCTATCTCTTGGACTAATACTGTTTACGAACAAATTCTAAGAAATCTTATTGAGCCTAAATCCATAACGAGAAGATTTATACAAGTCTCTGGATGGCAGATGGAGAGTCCGGCCAGTGATCCTGATCATCTCCTAGAGCAACCTTTTCGTGATGAAGAAGTTGTGACTATTGTGAAGCAGTTTATAGATCTTCCCTATGAAGTTCTAAGAGCTTTTGGAATTCAGTATATGGCCCGGGCGAAAGTTGGTCGAAATGTGAAGGGAGCTGCAGGAATTTATTATCCAGAAAAGAAAAAAATATTACTTACTGATGGGGCTTTCTTTAGTGGAGGCGACATTTATGGAGAAGGGACCGTTCTTCATGAATTTGGCCATGCCTGGTGGTTTATGCAAACCGGTAGGCTTCAGGAGACCTTTTCGAATATCTCATGGAAGAGAGATGGAAAAGACTGGATGAAAAAAGGGCGTGGGATCGAAGGTTTTGTTTCTGAATATGCAACAAAAGATCCAGTAGAGGATTTTGCAGAATCATTTTCCGCATTTGTTCATGAACCAGAGAAGATTATTGATGTCGCAAAAATGAAATTCTTATTTTTAAGACAATATGTTTTTAAGGATATTACCTATTTTTCAACGGTAGCTGAAAATGCAAAAGTTTTTGTAGACTCGCAAACGACGGATAAAAAACCGCCTTACCTCGATGATAAAATTAAAAAATGCCTCAAGTTTGAAAAGGTCTCTCTCTTAAAAGAGAAGATAACTATCAAAGCGACATTAGGCTGTGTTTGGGATATTATGTCTGGCCCTGATGAAATGGTCTTAGGTCTTGAGCATAAAACAGAAAAAGACTCGAGAATTTTAATTAGTATCAAACCTATTGAAGGAAGAAAATTAGGGGAGCCATGGGTTTTGGAAGGTGAGGGGTCTGAGCTTGCTGAAAAACTTATTACTGGAGAGTATTTAGTTAAGACTTTAGGTTTGATTGATAAGGCAGGCAACCGTGATTTCCTGAAAGAAGATAATATGCCCTCCATTTTTATTGCTGGAGGGATGGGTAGTGTTCAACCTCCCAAGGAAGAATTAAATTGGAGCTTAGTAAAGTTCTCACCTATAGATCCATCTAACGGACACTTGGGGTACCTGTTAGAACTTCCCATCAAGCATCTTTCGACCTTACGATCAATATTAATGAGTTGGTATCATCAATCGACTCAAGAAGAATCCACTCACTACATTAGCAGTCGTTACTTGAAATCAAATCCTGGTGAAAACCTGAAGATGGAAGTTTATTTTTCGAAATTTCATCATCCTGGATCACTTGTATTGAGCAATATGCGGATTCATTATGAAGGTAGCTCAACGACAAAGCCCTATACAGATGAGTACCCAGTTCCAAAGGGTGAGAAGGCTCCCACTCATATTGTGACTTCTGGTGAAGATCTAAGAGGAGATTTAGACGTAAATGCCATGAAGCTTTCGGCCTTTGAAGGTGATAATAGTGATGGGGGGAAGTGGAATATAAAAATGAAAATCCCACTCAAAAGAGATTCAAGGATGGAGTTTTCAATTTGGGTTCGAGTGAGAACGCCAAGCGGATCGAACCTTAGTTTTTTGATATCAGAGAGTAGTCTTGAGAGAAAGGGAGATAAGTTTTTTCAAGAAAATGGAAAAGATTGGCTAGAAGCGAATCTTCCTTTAAAAATTCATCCGGAGAGAGGAAGTTATATCTTTGAAAGTCTTGAGATCACAACTTCACCGATAAGAGATCGTGCCAATCCAGATAATCTTGATTCATTGAAGTTTATTCGTCGTATCAAGCTTTTGGAGAGAGGAATAAAGAAAGAATTTAAAGTTCGTCCTGATGAAAGTCTTGATTTGATGTGAATTAACCATTTCCTAACGAACTCTTGGCAGATCTTGACAGTGGAGAGTGATAAATCTTGCATCCAATTTAAAATTGAAAAGGATGTAATGATGAAAAAGCTTTTATTTGCTCTAGTCTTTGTTTCGATGAATGTATTTGCAGTTGAAACAAAAATCGCTGAGATCCAAACCACTAATACAGTTAAGGCCGATTTTGATTATGACCAAAATAGCCAAAGAGCTTGGGTTGAACTGACAATAGTAAATCCTGACAGCGATAGCACAGATGATTATGAACGAGTCAAAGTTCCAGGTATGCGTCTCGAAGGAGACACTGTCGTTTATGATGTTGAAGGCCAGAGATTTGAGTGTGCAAAGCTTCGCCGCGGTGGGATTTTCCGTACGCTGTTTCTTAAGGCAACTGGCGAGTGTAAGTTTAAGACGAAAGGTTTAAAAGTTTCTGTAGATGATGGCTACAGAGTTTATAAAGTCTGGGTCACTCAAGTCTTGCTTGTGACAAATCGCTAATTGGTCTAGCCTTGTGGGGATGATGAAGTCCCCGCAAGGTACTGATTTGTGTTTACTTTTAAACACGTGCCGATGTAAGGTGCACTCTCTATTTTGTTGATTTTATTGAACTAACTTCCATTTGTGTTTACATAGTATATCTGTTTGAGTGATAATTTTCGAGATGTATCCGATCATTAAGTTACGTCGAGGGCATAAGCTTTCGCTTAGTGAGGAGGAAATCATGAAATCACTATTGTTAAGTTTGATGATCTTTTCAATGTTCACAGCTTGTCAGCCAGCATCTCAGGATTCAATAACTGGTAATCAATCTCACCCTGTCACGCTTCAGACTGGTGGTTACACAACGGCTTCATTCTTTAAATGGATGCTTCCAGAAGCCAGGGCCGCGGTTAGTGATTTAAGATTCTGTTTTAAAAGACTAAGATTTAAAAAAGATCTTACTGACACACTTGATCCGGCCGCTGATGACGATAATGTTGATTTTGTCCTAGGCGAACAAGTTATTTCGAGTTCCGGTGCATTGCTAGGAACAGTAATGGTACCAGAAGGAACGTATTACCGAGTTGAGTTTGATCTCGAGCCTGAGTGTGCTGGTAATAGCGTGCAACTGACTAATGACTTCGGAACTTTTGTCTCAACTCAGAGAATTACCGTTAAATTTGATGGTGTGTTTGTTGTGAACGGTTCAGAGACTCTTGAGCTGGGTGTACAAAATATCTTAGATGCAGCGAATGCTCATAATTCTGGAGCATTAAGAGATTCACTCGAAGCCATAAATGGACAACTTTAAGAGGCAATTTATGAAAAGAGCGGCTAAACCTTCCCCATATGATTTCAAAGACTACAGGGAATATTTGGCCGCTCTAATCTCTTGGTATAAAATCAAAGGGATTTCTATGAGAGGTATAGCTTCAAAATTGGATGTTTCCGTGGCACTCGTATCCTCAATTATACAGGGAAGAAGAAATTTAACCGCTGAGCAACTTCATTCTTGGTCGAGTTATTTTGAATGGAATGTAAGTGAGATTTCATTTTTAGAAAAATTGCTTCATTTTCAAAATGGTGAAGACAGAGATCAAAAAGAGTTGGCTTTTAGGAAAATTGTAAAATTTAAAAAATATAAAGAGCGAAGTACACAAGAAGTGGTGACTTGGCGCTATCTAGAAAAATGGTATGTCGTGGTCATTAGAGAAATGAGTGCCATGAAGGATTTTGTTGAAAACCCCGATTGGATTCGCAAAAAATTAAAGTATCCAGTTGCCATCGAGGAAATCAGAAAGGCTCTCTCGTTTTTGATAGAAAATAAATTATTGGCCAGGCAGGGAGATTTTTTGCATTTAGATTGTCATGGAGGAGTCTACAAGTTAGCGCTGGCAAGTTTTCATAATCAAATGCTTGAGAGAGCATCGGATTCAATTTATAAAACACAAACGGAAGAAAGACATATCTTGGGACATACATTTCGGATCTCCCGGAAAAAAATGAGCGCATTAAAGAAAATCATGGACCGTGCTTTAGATGAGATCTCACAACTAGGTGAGGACGTTGGCAGTGAGGGAGAAGTTTATCACGTCGCTTTAACTGCAGCACCAATGACGAAGAAGGAGGGGTAAGATGATTAAATCACTCATTCTATTCTCCCTTGTCCTTGTCACTGCTTGCTCAGGTGGAACCACGACTGGAAATCCAATAACAGTATCTCTACGTTTAGTGGATCAGCAGCCTTTTGCTTGGTGGAAACCAATAAAGAATACAATCTTAATTCCTGAGGCTCACGCAGCTGTTTCAAACGTTTATCTTTGCTTTAAGCGCTTGAGATTTAAGTTTGATACTTCAGCCTCCTCTGGAGGATCCGGGAATATTGACTTAACTTTAGGACGTATAAATATTGATCCAAACGGTACTTCTCTTGGGAACATAAATATTGAAGCAGGTAGCTATCAGAGGATTGAAATTGATTTGGAAAAAGAGTGTGATGGAGTGATCAATCGTCCCTCGGTTGAATTCACGAATTCGACTGCGCCTTTTAATTATAGCTCCATAGATCGGATGACTATAAAGTTTGAAGGAAACTTCTCTAGCACAGGAGATATTAACCTAGATTTAAACATTGATGCTCTTCTTGATGAAATGGATCTTATCACTGGTGGAGATAATATTAAAAATCGCTTAGAGGCCGTGACAGGTGATTATTAGGAATTGTTGTTTTGATTTCACAGCTTTCACTTTTTAGATTAACCCTGTATTTTTTTCCTACTCAATTTCACTCACGGAAGCCAGATTGAATGAGAAGCGATAAGTAAGCCTCAATATTAACCCTGCGAGGTCTTATGAAAACTCTCTTCTCATTTGCTTTAGTCTTATTTTCGACAGCGACATTTGCTTCTTCAACTTTGTTAAGTTTTTCAACTTCAGTCTATTTTGCTCCTGCTGAGATGCGCGGCACTTCAGGTGTAAAGGTTTTGGATACTGGCGCCGTAGTCGCCTTTAATAATAAAGGTGTTGAGACCGAATTGGCGCAATTGTCTGCGGATGTTCTTTCAACTCTAGAGGCTAAGGTTAAAGCTCTAAGAAGCACGAAGCTTCAAGGTGAAGAGGGACCACGTTGTATGGATGCTCCTTCAACAAAAATTGAGATCACCAAGCCAAGTGGTAAGTCCGTTGTGATCTATCAGAGAGTGGGATGCCGTGATTCGGAAGTTTCAGGCGGATCTGAATTAATTGAATTTGCCCGCGCGATGTCTTCAATCAAGTCTTTTCATCAATAAATTAAAAAGCCCCTCTCCTGAGGGGCTTTTTTTTACGCTTTGATCTTCTTCATTTCCGGATCATACATAGGTTTCAGTGATAACGTGCAAGGGTAGTCTTTGCCCGCAATCTCAATCTCCCATTTCCCTTCAGTAATGTATTGATTGGTCACAGGAACACCCGCTTCAATCATGACTAGTCCCACAGCTCCACCAAGCGTGTGGCCATAAGAGCCCGCGCGGTTGTAGCCCACGGCTTTGCCATCACGTTTAAGAATTTCTGCGTGATACAAGAATGCGGATGGATCTTTTACAAGAACTTGAACTAAACGGCGCTTGTATGGGGCCATCTCTTTTTGCTTTAAGGCTTCTTCTCTTCCAATGAAGCCTTCCGGTTTTTTGAAATCTACCGCAAAACCAAGACCCGTTTCAAAAGCATTATCGGTATTATCAATATCATGGCCGTAATCACGATAAGCTTTCTCCATACGAAGTGAAGCGAGAGCTTTAAGTCCCGCGTGCTTCATATCAAATTTTTTCCCAGCTTCTACGATCAAGTCATAAACATGGGTGGCCTGCTCTGAAGGAATGTAGAGCTCATAGCCCAGTTCACCTAAATAAGTGATGCGCACAAGTAGCACACGAGCAAAGCCGATTGAAATCTCTTGAGCTTTTCTAAACGGGAATGCCTCATTAGAGAGATCAGTGTCCGTGAGAGTTTGTAAAAGCTCACGAGAGCGTGGGCCTTGAATATTAAGTTGGCCATAAGCGCCAGTCATATCACTCACGAAGCAGTGAGCGTCTTCAGGTGTATTGCGCTTGATCCATGTCTCAGCATGGCGATGCATAGTATCTGTGACGACCACAAAGAACTTATCCTCAGCGAGTTTTGTCACGGTAAGGTCAGCTTCAAGTAGGCCTTTCGTGTTGAGCCACTGAGTGTAGGTGATGAGTCCTGTTTCAGTGTTTACGTTGTTCGCAGAAATATTGTTTAAAACTTTTCCAGCATCACGGCCTTGCACCATGAACTTACTCATGAAAGACATATCCATTAAAATCACATTTTCACGGCAGGCCTTATGTTCCGCTGCCCAGTAGTCAAACCAGTGCATGCGACCCCAATTGAGCTCTCCTACCTCTGCTTTCACACCCTGTGGAGCGTACCAGTCTGCTCCTTCCCAGCCTGAGACATCTTTGAAGTAAGCACCCGCTGCCGCGAGACGATCATGGAAAGGAGATTTCTTCGCTCCACGAGCAGTCTCAGGAGTTTTTGTCGGGTAGTGACATTTATAAACCATGCCAAGGGATTCCACAGTGCGTGTGCGACGGTATTCAGGTGTTCTCTGATACGTATGAAGGCGATCAATATTAAAACCCGTGACATCAACGTCAGGCGTGCCAGTCATGATCCAGTTGGCAACCACACGACCTAGGCCTCCACCAGTCAAGATACCGATTGAGTTTAATCCCGCAGCGACAAAATAATTTTTCAGCTCCGGCGCTTCACCCACGATCGGTCGAAGGTCTGGAGTAAATGATTCAGGGCCACAGAAAAATTTACGAATGCCAATTTGACCTGTGATCGGCACACGGCTCATGGCCTTCTCAAGATACGGTGTCATGCGCTCCCAATCCGGAGAGATTTCACCGAATGAGAAATCTTGGGGGATGCGCCCCACGTTCCATGGCGCACAGACGGGTTCAAATAAACCAATCATGAGTCCTCCCATCTCTTCGCGGTAGTAGCCATAGCACGAAGGATCTTCAAGGACAGGCATCGAAGGCATGTCTTTAATGTCATCAGTGATGAGGTAGTAATGCTCGGCCGCTTGATTGGGAATATTCACTCCCGCAAGTTCACCAAATTGTCTGGCCCACATGCCAGCGCAGTTCACTACGTATTCAGCTTTGATATCTCCAAGGTTCGTTCTCACACCAGTCGCTCTTCCATTTTTTTGAAGCACTCCAGTGGCGGCCACTTCTTCGATAATCTTCACGCCTTTCATACGCGCGCCTTTGGCCATCGCCATGGTCGCGCCAATAGGATCCACACGGCCATCTTCTTTCACATAAAAGCCGGCCTTCAGGTCATCCACTTTTGCTAAAGGAAAGAGCTCTCTGATTTGATTAGGAGAAATCTCTTGAACATCCACACCACAGTAGCGATTAAAAGCCGAGACGCGGCGGTATTCTTCTAAGCGATCATTGTCAGAAGCAACTTCAATAAAGCCCACTGGTTTAAATCCAGTAGAGAGTCCAGTTTCAGCTTCAAGGCGAGAGTAGAGATCGCGTGTGTATTTACGCATCTCGGTTGAAGTTTCTGATGTAGATCCAAAGGTCACCATCAAGCCGGCTGCATGCCAAGTGGTTCCACTGGTGAGGCGGTCACGTTCAAGAAGAACAATATCTTTCCAACCCATATGGGCCAGATGATACGCGATTGAAGTGCCAATAATTCCGCCCCCAACAATCACTACGCGAGCGTCTTGAGGAAGAGTCGTTTGAGACATAAAATTTTCCTTGATATGTGAGGGAAAACTTTATGATGGAGACTCTCTTTAGGTCAAGGATTCTAAGTTTTTTGCAGGAATAGAATCAATCATTTTGATTCCAATTCGATAGAACAAGCCACGGCTGTTTTCGGCTTTTGAGCGCAATTTTTCTTGATAGACGACCATGGCTAAAAGCGGACGATTAAGTGGGCGCTCTTCAATATCAACCAGTTCCAGAAGTTTTCCTGGTGCGAAAAAATGGGAGTTATTTTCAGAGATAAAGGCCCCCATTCCTTTGATCGTGATGTCATTGAGCTCAGTTTTCATGAGTGTTAATTGCTCAGAGCGCATAAATGAGAGGTGAGGTCTCAAACCCACATAGTACTGAGCGGATTTAAAAGTTTTACGAGGAAGATTTCTAAAATCTCGGCAGCGGATATCTTTTGGAATACTTAAAACCAATTCAGATTTCTTTATCTGAATGATTGATGCCTTAAAAACAGATTGGCGAAAGGCCAGTTTTAAATACAGGACATGAGTGATGTCGATTCCATCAGTGTTATCAACAAAGATATGAAGTTTGTTGGTATTAAGTCTGAGGTCAATCTTAGATATTGTTCTCTGCAGACGTTGATGGCCAATACTTTGCCACAAGAAAGATTCACCTTCGTTTGCACTTTTTAAAATTAAATTGATGATCTCTTTCCAGTCGCGGCAAGTTTGATAAGAGGCGAGAATTTCTTCTTGAGTAAGACTCATACTGAAAGTCTAACAAGAGGCTAGACTTTCAGCAAATAGAGGTTAGATCTTATGGTTTTCTAAAGACTTATAGAAAGCTAAGTAACGCTTCATGACGTGAATAGGGTAGTCTTTTGGGCGCACATTCTTAGCAAGTGCAGATTTCACGTTTTTTGGTCCCATATTATAAGCAGCAAGATAGAGCTGTCCGTGACCTTCAAATTTTTCACGTAACCATGAAAGATAAGCAGCGCCAAGGCGGATGTTTTTGACCGGATCTTTAAGATCCTTCTCTCCACCCCATTTGATTTTTGAAAGTTTAGCAATCCATTTACCGGTTGAAGAGCGCAGTTGCATAAGTCCAATTTCACCGACTGGACCTTTAGCTTCCGGATTAAAGCTTGATTCACCTGAGATCACGGCCATGACAAAAAACGGATCGAGTCCATGTTTGTTGGCCTCAACGATAATGGCTTCAGTTACGTCATGAGCACGATTTTTGTATTTTTTTGGAAGACGGCTCTCAACTGTTTTCAGAATACTTTGCTCTAGAAATTCCACGTGCTCAGCATTTCTTAAAACGCTCTTTTTGTAGCCTTTACCCATGAGCTCTTTTGCATGAACCATACGCTCATCTTCTTTGATGCTCGCGAGCTCTCTTTTGCGTGCGGCAAGTGTGTTCAAACTCACTGCAAAGCATAGAATAATCGTTAAAAATCTCATAAAACCCCCAATCCCTGTACCCCTTTTATCGCAAGGGGGGTGCCAGGATTTGGGGGTCTAAGGCGGTGATTCTAGATGAGAAAACCGACTAGATTATGACAGTGTCAAAGCTTTAGTCAGCGGGGGGCGAGAGCTCCCACGATCGCCACTCCTACAAACACGAGTCCCACGCCTACGGCTTGGGCCGTATTGAAGGGTTCTTTATCAATGAAAACACCAATGAGAGTGCCCCAGACAAAGGTGAGAGCGTAGATGGGAAATGTGACTGAGATTCGTCCTCCCAGACGAAAGCCGGCCATGAAGAGCAGCATCACTGCTGTAAAGCACGCCATGCCACCTAAGAAAGGATAGTTTTTCCAAATGGGCTGATCGGTGAGTCTTAGCGCCCCAATTTTATAGAGCCATTGTCCGTACGCTCCAAACACTGAAGCGATAAGATTGAGAATGATGGGAATGAGCTGATTTGTCATAAATACCTTTTTAAAAAACTGATGCCTTAAATTCTCTATACTCATTTGTGGTGTCTTGTTTGACATCAAATTTGAGTCGACCAATCTCTTTGGCCTGAGTTGTTTCTATATGCACTCGCCAGTGGCCTGGCCATAAATTGGATTTTTCTGTGGTGCCACGAAAACCATCTTTTCTTCCGCCCTGAATGAAAACGGGAATGCGATCAGTTTCCTTCCAGCCATCCGACGTTTTGTGTTCCCAGCGCACAACAAGTTGTTCCACAAATTGTGGAGGGGCGACAAGTTTAAAGACGGCCACCGCTTTATCTCCCGCACGCAGAGAGAAATCTTGTGGGGCCCAAGGCCAGCGCTCCAGTTTTTGTGGCTGCTGCATCACATACCATGTAGCACCATCTTTTTGGACGAGGTGAGCGACATCAAAGCGCGAGAGCATGAGTGGGACAGGTGGAATGAATGAAAGATGATAGAGAGTTAAGTAAGTGGCAAGAGTTGCCAGAGAAGGGAAGAGAAAGAGTTTAAGTGAAAATTCTGGAGTGGTTTTTTTTCTTAAAAAATAAAACGCAATCAAAATTAAAACGGCTGCCAGGGCCAGAGAGTAAGTAAAGATCCACGAATCGAGGCGATGGGTGAGTCTAGGAATGAGATAAGTCAGAAAACAGGAGAGAGACATTGACCAGAGGATACTTCGAACTAAAGTCCCACGGTTTTGGATGATAGGTAATTCATTGGCGAGCATTAAAAGAGAGATGAGGATGAGAAAGGCAATTGAGCCTTGAGTGCCTCCACTTTTGATAAAGAAAATCGCATAACCTCGCAGAAGACCACCGAGCAGAAAGTGTGAAGCAATTTCATGAAAGCGCCACCATTGAGCGAGTTTCCTTGAAGGCTCCCATGAGCCAGATCGCCACTGCATCTCTTTAATAAGGAGAATAAAAAGAAACACAAGAGTGATGGCCTGAACAATGAGAGCGAGATCAGTATCAATCGGTTTTGAGCGCCACATGCTGAGAGCGAATCCAGCGCCAAGAGAGATGAGGGCGAAAAATGTTTGAAAGCGAAAATAGAATTGAACAACTCTTTTCATTTTCGTTTAACTTTTAAAATCGCTGTGATGATTAAATACACTGCAAGTATTAAAAGAGAGAGACTGGCGAAACTATTTAAAAGAGCGATGTCCATGCCTTGAGAATGTTGCCACTGAGTCCAAGTCATATCTCCTAGAGCCCAGAAAGTGATGACCAGAACAAAGAGCATTGGGATCAGTGTGAAAGCAATTCGTTTCCTTTGCTCATGCAACCAAAGTGTTATCGAGAGAAGGGATAGTGCCGCTAGTAATTGGTTAGAAGCTCCAAAGAGCGTCCAGAATTTTGTCCAAGAGCCTTCTTTCATGGTGACAAGAATTAAAGCGGGAATGGCCAAAGTTACAATTGTGCCAATCGCTGCCCCCGCTTTGCCTTTCATGCCAGTGAGTTCTTGAATAAGATAGCGACCTAGGCGAGTGGAGACATCAAGGGTGTCAAAAACAAACGTGGAAAAAGCCATTGCTCCAAATGTGATCGCAAAAGCCAGATTCTCTTTTCCAATAATCAGTGTGAGAAATTCTCCAAGGCCTCTTCCATAAATGGTTCCCGGTTTGAGCCCTTTGATTTCATCAGGGGCCATGATCATGACCACGGCCAGTGCAATCAGGGCCACAAAAGCTTCTGCGAGCATGGCGCCATAGCCCACGCCGTGCATATGTTTCTCTTTATCAATTTGTTTGGAAGTGGTGCCCGAGCACACGAGTCCGTGAAAGCCTGAACAGGCGCCACAAGCAATCGTGACAAAGAGAAAGGGAAAGAGAGTGCCACCGACGAGTGGATTAAAACTTGTGAAGGCCGGCTGCTTAATTTCATAGCCTCCAAAAAAGAGACCGATCACTCCAAGAGCGAGCGCTGAATAGAGAACGAAGCCACCCAGATAGCCTCGCGGTTGTAAGAGCAGCCAGACGGGAATGACTGAAGCTATTCCACAGTAAGCAAGAATCATTAATCCCCAAGTCGTGGCAGAGAACACAAAGAGGTGAGAAAAATAGGTTCCGGCCCAGCAAGTGAGAAACGTCAGAGGAACAAAAATAACAGTGGAGAGCCAAAGAGGTGGCTTAATGTATTTTTCAACCAGGCCCAAGATCACGGAGAGAATCATATAGCCCACAGAGGCAGCAGCGACAGCGCCTCCGGGATGAAATTGTAAATTCATGCCGCTTAACTCTTCTGGAGTGGACACAAAACTTCCGGCCGTGATGTCAGTGAAAGCCACGATGATGTAGAGAAGAGCAATCCAGATAAAGCTCATCATCGCGCGACCGGCCGTGCGTCCCATGAGAGAGCCCGTAATATCGGCGATTGAATGGGCGCCATGGCGAACACTTATAGTGAGAGAGGCAAAATCGTGAACGGCTCCAATTGTGACCACTCCTAAGGAAATCCAAAGAAGACAGGGGAGCCAGCCAAATTGTTGGCAAGCCACTATCGGGCCGGCGATAGGACCAGCCGCAGCAATGGCGGAGAAATGTTGAGCAAAAAGATAAAATGGTTTGGTGGGAACATAGTCCACTCCATCTTCATGAGTATGGGCCGGTGTGACACGTGAATCGTCGAGTTGAAATTGACGGGCCACCCATCCTCCATAGAGGTGATAGGCAAGAGAGAGAAAAATCAAAAAGACGACAGCAATGATCGGTAATGTCATAAATAAATTGTGCCGTTTCCTTGCGGGCTTCGTCCAGGGTAGAATAAGGGTCTATGAAATACGACGTTATCATTGTGGGAGCTGGAGTTTCGGGATCTTTTATTGCTCAAGATTTAGCAGTCAAAGGTGTTCGAGTTTTAGTGATTGAGGCCGGTCGCTCTTTTACAAGAGATACCTATCCAAGAAAAGAGATTGATGCCAATGCCCAACTTTATTGGGGCGGTGGTGTTGAGCTAAATTCTTCGGCGACTTTGGCACTCCTTAGACCAAAAGTTGTGGGTGGTGGCTCGATTGTGAATCAAGCCTTAATGGATCGCTTCGATCATATCGCTCTTGATTCTTGGCGCTCACAAAGTGGGGCCGGACTTTTTTCTGAAGCGGCCATGGCCCCATGGTATGAAGCAGCCGAAAATGAATTAATCATTCAAGATATTCCTGAAAGCACACGCAATGGGAATGCCGAAATATTTGCGGAAGGATTCAAGGCCTGTGGCTTTACCTGTAAGCCACTTTCGCGCGCGCAAAGTGGATGTAAATTTGAAGAAGGTAACGACTGCATCGAATGTCTCTCCGGCTGCAGGATTGATAGCAAACAGAGTACACCGGTTACAGTTTTAAGACGAGCTCTTCGCGCGGGATGCCATTTGGCCAGTGAGTGTGAAGTTCAGCAAGTGAAGCACACTGATGAAAATGTCGTCGTCTCCGGAGTCACTCGTTTGGGAAGAAATTTTTCTTTTGAAGCCAGAAAATTAGTTCTGGCCGGTGGAGCGATTGGAAATTCCCGTTTGCTTTTGAATTCAAATTTTCAGCGCAAACTGCCTTATCTTGGAAAAGGCTTTTATACTCATCCTCAATACATGGTGATGGGACTTTATGACCGCGAAATCAACGCGCACAAAGGCCCTCTGCAATCGTATAAATCTTATGATGCTGGCTTTCGTCTGAAAGGCTTTAAGCTTGAAAATGTTTTTGCCCCACCAGTCGCGATAAGCATGCTGGTTCCAAATAGCGGAGTTGGGCATCTGGCGAAGATGAAGCAGATCACAAAAATGGCCTGTATCGAAGTCGCCGTAAGAGATACCAATGCCGGTCGCATCCGCGTGAATGGAAGTGGACGCGCTGTAATTTATAAAGAGCTCAATGGACTTGATCGAGAACGTAAAGCGCATGGAATGAAGGCGATTCATGATATTTTTTCAGCTACGGGTGCGAGAGAAATTGTTCCAGGTCGTCTAGGAATTGGACTGCATCTCATGGGAGGGCTTGCCATAGGGAGCTCTCAGAAGAGCTCAGTGGTGGGTCATGATTTCAAGCTTCATCAGCACAAAAATATTTATGCGGCTGACTCATCCATTTTTCCCAATGCTCCAGGTATTAATCCTTCGCTCACTATCATGGCGCTCTCAAAATTAGCGGCCAGCGTGATGCTTAAGGAGCTTTAAGATGACACCATTAGCAATCAGAGGATTAAAAAAGGCCGGCGATATTTTGATCCCAGGTGATGATAAGTTTCCTCGCTTCTCTCAAACTGATCTTTATGTGGCACTGCCGCGAATGATGGATGACATGTACAAGGATGACCGTGAGGGATTTATTCTTCTCACTTCAGCTTTTGGATTAATGCCATCTTTTATGATTCGTTTGATCCTTTGGGTCTCAAGTCTTGATCATCTTTTCCCAAAATTTATCGCAAGCATTCTCAGACAAATTTATATTGGAGTGAGAGGAGTGATCTTTACTCTCTATTATTCTGGAATTGATCAGCAAGGCATCCTTGATCATTTGGGCTTTCATTCACAAATTAATACTAAACTTCCTCAGGACATTGAAATGCAAGAACTCCTCGCCAGTGCTCATCCGCTCAAAAGACCAGTCATGCTGGGTGAGAGTCAGGTGATTGAGAAAGCTCGAGTCGCTCAAAAAGAAATAGCTCAACTTGATGTGAGTACTCGTCTTAAAGCGATTAAGCGTTTAAAGAGAGTCATTCTCGCTAGGCAAGAAGAAATTGTGGAGTGGATTCAAAAAGAAACTCAAAAAGCTCGGACAGATGTTCTGACCTCAGAGATTTTTGGAATCATGGAGCATCTCGAATTTTTAGAGAAGCATGTCGAAGCGGCGATTAAAGATGAAACAGCTCCCACTCCTGTGGCGATGATGGGGAAGAAATCAAAAATCTATTATGAACCAATGGGAGTCATACTTATTATCTCCCCTTGGAATTATCCCTTCTATCAAGCGATCGTGCCGATCACTTGTGCGTTTGTGACCGGCAATGCCTGTGTCTATAAACCAAGTGAGCTCACTCCTCTTCAAGGCCTAGTAGAAAGTGTTTTAACGGAGGCGGGTATTGCTCCATCATGGGCCCAAGTGGTTTATGGAGATGGAAAAGTGGCTCAAGAACTCATCGCTCAAAAACCGAATAAGATTTTTTTCACTGGCTCAGTAGGCACAGGGAAAAAGATCATGGCCCAGGCCTCAGAATATCTCATTCCTGTTGAACTTGAATTAGGTGGAAAAGATCCGATGATCGTCTTCAAGGAAGCGCATATGAATCGCGCAGTCGCAGGAGCGATTTGGGGAGCGTTCACCAATTCTGGTCAGTCATGCACATCAGTTGAGAGACTTTATGTAGAGAGTTCGATCTATGAAGAATTTAAAAAGGAATTGCTCGCCAAGGTTCAGACCGTAAAGATTGGTGTGGACACGGATGGCGATGCTGATATGGGGAAGATGATTTCTCCTAAGCAAGTGAAAATCGTCGCCGATCTGGTGAAAGATGCTCTCTCGCAAGGGGCCGTGATGCTGACTGGCCAGGAGTGGGATTTTCACTCAGACACCATTCCCCCGATTGTGCTCGAAGGCACCACACATGGGATGCGCATTAATCAAGAAGAGATCTTTGGGCCTGTGCTGCCTCTCATGAGATTTAATAGCGAAGATGAAGCTATTGAACTTGCTAATGATTCGGCTTTTGGATTATCAGCGAGTGTGTGGGGAAAGGGTGATCAATGTGAGCGCGTCGCTCGAAAACTCATCACTGGAAATGTGTCGATTAATAATGTCATGATCTCGGAAGGCAATCACGCGCTTCCATTTGGCGGCGTGAAAGACAGTGGTATTGGGCGCTACAAGGGTGTGATGGGTCTCAGGTCTTTTTGTAATGTGAAGAGTGTCTTGATTGATGGCAATTCAAAGAAGATTGAAGCGAATTGGTATCCGTATACTCCGAAGAAATATCGTCTGTTCACGGATCTCACTCAAGCACTATTTAAAAAGAAATGGATTGGCTTTGCTTTGAGTGGATTGAAGCTTGAGAGCTATTCACAGAAGGCTAAGAGGCCTTAGTTCTTTTTTTTCTTTTCACACACATCACGATATTTCTCATACCCTTCAAGACAGTTCCAAGTGTGTCCGTCCTCATTGAGGACGGCATTTTTTGGAACTTTCACTTTAATGCATTCATTTCTATTTTGAATATACCCTCGGTCACACTCCCAGCCCCAGAGACGATCCACCGGATGAGAGTGTTTAGGGATTGAAGCGGCAAAACTTGAAAGAATCATCAATAGAGCAATCATGATTGAGCCTTTTTCTTTAAAAACAGGGCAAGCCCTAAGAGAGCAGCGACTGAAAGTGCATCCTGCAGTCCGCTTGAAATTCCACTGATCGCAAGATCAATTTTAAATGTAATTAAAAGAGCGACGAGCACACCCATCAGTGATTCCCCGGCCACAAGGCCTGAGCTTAAAAGAATTCCAGGGTCACTGCCTTCATCTCTATTGGGATGTTTGCGCTTCACAAGCCATTGAACAATGCCACCTAAGACCATCGGAGTTGCAAGGGTGACTGGAAGATAAACTCCCACGGCGATCGGCATGAGATGCAGGCGAAATTTCTTTGTTTTCAAGAAGACTTCATCAATAAAGATCACCAGCACACCAAGACCCGCTCCAAGCCAGAGCTTATCCATGGGAAGTGTGCCATCACCAAAAATAGCTTTCGTGAGAGAGGCAAATAATGTGGCTTGAGGAGCTTTAAGTTTATCACCAATACCGTAAGCGTGATGAAGAAGAGTAAGAGTGGGTGCAATAATAAAAGCTGGAATGAGGACACCAATGATTTGAGCGATCTGCTGATTGCGCGGACTCGCGCCCACCAGCGATCCGGTTTTTAAATCTTGTGAGCAATCTCCGGCGGAGCAAGCGGCACAACAAACCACTCCTGCCACACCAAGTGTGGCGATGATGGCCGATTGACCTTCAAATCCAAAAACTAAGAAGAGTGCTGAAGTTCCAAGAAGGGCCGAGATGGTCATTCCTGAGACGGGATTATTTGATGAACCCACAAGACCCACAACATAACTTGAAACGGCAACAAAGAGAAACGAGGCGAGCACCATGGCCACAGTTGTGATGAGAGTGAATCCCCATGAGCCGATCATTGAATGATAGAGTCCAAACATGACGACGATATTAAGTAGAAGAAGAGTACCCAAAACACTTGGTGAGAGATCTTTGCGTGTCTCTTTGCTGCCACCCAAGGCTTTAATGCCTGAGACAAAACTTTTTCTCACGCTCACGAGTGACCAAAGGCCACCAACAACCATCGCTCCCACACCAATGTAGCGCACTTGGGTAGACCATAATTCCCAAGCCACATCTAGAGCTGCTGCATTTTCAAGACCAGCTGGGGTTCCCATGAGAGGAATCGCCACAAGCCAAGCAAGGCCTCCACCAAGAAGAACGAGAAGGGAGACGGGGAGACCCACGATGTAGCCCACAGCTAAAAGGGCAGGTGAGATATCACCACCACCAAAGATTGAGCTTTTTCCCACAAACATGGCCTTCTCAACAGAGCCTTTAAAGATTCCAAGAGAGGCGGAGAAAAATTTAAAGAGAGCAGAGATCCCTAAACCTTGAAGAATAGTGTGAAAGCCCGATTGATCGCCTTCCTTAGCTCCGGCCTTGAGAACTTGTGCACACGCCACTCCTTCAGGATAGATCAGCTCTTTATCATCTTCGATCAAGGCTTTGCGTAGTGGCACCATGAAGACCACACCTAAAACTCCACCACAGGCCGCGATGAGAGTTGTAGGCCAGAATGCAAAATCATTCCATGCGCCTACGATTAAAAGAGCCGGCACAGTAAAAATCACCCCGGCCGCCAGGGATTCCCCAGCACTCGCCATGGTTTGTACAATATTACTTTCAAGCACAGCATCCGAGCGGCGAAGAACTCCGCGATAAAAACCCATCGCAAGCACCCCAGCTGGGATTGAGGCCGAAACAGTCATACCGGCATAAAGGCCTAGGTAAACAGTGGCGGCCGTCATGATAAGACCAATCGTGAGGCCTAAAATAATGGAGGTTGCAGTCAGTTCGCGATTCATGGGAAACCTTAAGAAAGTTGTTTAAGTATTGATGATTGCACCAATTCCGACGGGAAAAATCAAGCTTTTAGCCTCATTTTCCGAAAAGATCCTCATATAAGGGGAGAAATCTATGAAGAGAGCACCATTTTGGCTTTTGGCCTTCGTCACTACCACTGCGTTAGCGGGTGATATTCGACCCATCTTAAGAGAGACAATAGATTCACTCTCAACTGATAACTGTGTCGCCAAGATGAGCAAAGTTGAAACGACGATGGCGAAGCTTTCTGCGCAAGACTTTATTGAAGAGCTCTCACAAACAAAACCTGAGATTTTGGCGAAAGAACTTTGGGATTTTAAACTCAAAGTGCACGGGCTCTTACGCTCATTTCATCAAAATAAAAAACTTGATCGTGATTGCGCCAATGCTTACCGTGGAGCTCTGAGAGTTGTTCGCTATGCTGAAGATATGGTGCAGGAGCATCAGTTTAGAAATAATCCCACTGGAATCTCGTTTCCTAATTCTGCTTTTGAAGAGGGAAATCCACATGTGAGAAGAAATCCAAAATATGAAAACTTCAATTTGCAAAAAGACCTGCAGACTGGGGATTTAATTCTTTCAAGAGGTAATGCCTATACGTCTGCAGCGATTGCCTCTCTTGGTGAGTTTGATACACAGTTCTCTCACCTCAGTGTGGTGTATGTAGATGAGAATAAAAAAATCTGGACAGTAGAGGCGCATATCGAGGTGGGATCTTTCGTTCGCCCGCTTGAGGATCACATTAAGGATAGTAACTTTAGATCCATGATCTTTCGCTTTGATGATCCAGAAATCGCTAAGCGAGCAGGAACATATGCTTATGAGCGAGTGAAGAAAGCTTCAGACACGAAAGGGAATATCCTTTATGACTTTGCATTCAGCATGGCCGATGGAGGAGAGAAATTATTCTGCTCAGAAGTCGCGTCAAATGCCTATGAAGTGGCTTCAAGCAAAACGGTCATGATGCCCATGTTCCAAAGTCGTCTTCTTCTAAGAAAGGAGAGCTTTGTGAGAGATATTGGGATTGAATCCAATGAAAGCTTTATCCCTGCTGATATGGAAATTGATCCGCGTTTTGAAGTGGTCGCTGAGTGGAGAGATGCTGCGAGAGTCAGTGATAATCTGCAAAAAGATGCAGTCCTTCAGGCCATGTTTGCTTGGGTTGATCTTTATGATTATAAAATGGTGCAAGGATCAAGTAAGAATAGTTTTCTCTACAGAAACGTCGCCTGGCCTCTGCGCCGAGTACCCTTTCTCAAAAAATACTTTGTCAAAAAACTTCCTCTGAATATGAGCCGAAAACTGATCGGCTATTTTGGAGTGCTTGAAAGTATAGGTGAGCTTCTTCACGAAGAGCTTAAAGTAGCCGATCAAAAAGCCATCGCAGAGCGAGGCCTTCCCTTGATTCGCCAAGAAATGTACCAGGTTCTTGATGAAGTTCGATTGAAAGATTTAGGGGCCAAGAAAAAGAAATTGCATAAAATGTTTCATCCCGTAAAAAGTAAGGGTGAGTAATGCTATTTGTCCTTCTCGCTTTGAGTTTAAATGTTCAAGCCGAAGCTGACTCTTGCTCAGCTTTTGGCCATTTAGTGAGTGAAGAATTTTTAAACATGCCGGCCGTTATTTTTCCTGGTGCCATGAAGAGAAATGTGCACTATATCCATCGAAATTATAAATATAACCATGCCTCTTGCTCTTCATCTGAGGTCTGGGTGCAGGGCCCACTTTTTGCTGAGCATGGAGTGGATAGCAATGGGAATAAATCGCAGGCAGACGGCCCAACTTATTCAATGTTGGGTAGTAGTTTTTGTATGCCCAAAAGTGAGTTTCAAAGAGAGAGAATCTTAGGACAGAGTGTATTTGAGACAAGAGTGGCCAGTGGATCCAAAAATGAAGGCACATCATTTCTAGTCGGAAAAAACGTTGTGATGACGAACTATCATATCGCTGGTGGTGGAGCAAATCCCAACGATTGTCGAAAAGTTGAGATTGCTCTCAATGAGCCAGGAGAGCAAACTTGGCTATCATGCAAAAAAATACTTTACTGTGAAAAAGAGCATGACTTCTGTTTCGTGGAAATGAATCCTCCATTTGGAAGAGAGGCCATAACCGATGTGACTCCTAAAGTGAAAATTAATTGTCAGAAAGTGGCGGCTCAAGAGGCGAAGCTGATTGGAAATAATTTCAAGCTTGGCATTCAGGCGAGCGATGGGGACGTTGAAGCTCAAATGAGCAATGGGCAATTTAAGCACAAAGTCCCCATGGTGGGTGGGGCCTCAGGTTCTCCGATTTTTAATAAAAATGGAGAAGTCATGGGTCTTAATTTTGGACACAGCAATCCCAATGAAAATTTTGTCTCAACAAACCTCAATGATACGAATTTTGGGACATCGATGAATTATATTTTTAATAAGATTCGGACAGAAAGAGTAGCCGCAAACATTTCATTTGATCAAAATAAACAAAAAAATCTTGATGTGATTTTGAATTCTCTTCCCGTGAATTCAAATTGCCGCTAAGGGCACTTCGTTTCCAGACGATGCTGGAAATCTTCTACTAATTTTAATTTAAAAGCCCTCACTTCCGTGGGCATCGATTTTTTGTATTCTGCGATATCAATCGTTTCAATATTCATTTTTATGGTTTTAAAGAAGCGAGGAAAATGCTCACCCGGAGATTGTACGTGGTGAAGACCACCGCTATAGGCCATGAGTATAAGACCGGAATCAAGCTTAGCGATGATATCAGCAATACCACCTCTCACCGTCATAGGTTTTCCATCTTTATCTAAACCGTTTGGCCTCTTCATTCGACCCTCGGGAGCGATCACTATGAGAGAGTCCTCAGAGACGCGATCCATGAATTGATCCCAGGATTCATCACGCTTTCTTGAAATGGAAGAGGCATGGGGAATCATCATTTTCCAAAAGGTTCCCACGATTGGTCGATTGAAGGTCTTGTCGGCCGCAGGGGCGACCATCTTGTGAACAAATCGCCAGATGAATTTTGGAGGAAGGGCCTGACTAAAAAGAGGTTCGTAAAGTGACGTGTGGTTTAAGACCACGACCACACGTATTTTATCCCAATTATCTTTTGAAAAAGGAGTAAGCCATTTAAGTTCCAAACGATAGAAAAGGTGTGAGAACACCTTAACTATCATCACAATAAAAAAACCTAAGAGACTTCGCATCCGTTAATCATAAAGGGCAGCGACTAAAATTTCCACATAATACCAGTCTCCAAAACATTAGCGACTGTGGTTTTGTAACTATTTGCAGCAAGCATAGAACTCGTTTCAAAATGACTTATCTCAGTTATCCAAGAAAAGTCAGTCTCAATAATATGTTCCACGCCGAGGCGAGTAAGACCATTTTTGCGGGCCCCTAAAGAAGAAAGAGTTCCAGTACCGGCCACAGCATAAGGTGAGAGTGAACCTTTATTATCGATCTGATCGATACCCACGCCACCAAACATTTTCCATTCTTCATTCAGTTTGGCCTGAGCACTTAAGAAGCCTCCCCATTCTCGAAGATCGGCCGTCGCCGTACCCTTCGCGAGAGTTAAAGCTCCAAGGTTAGAGAGGTTTTGTCCGGCAAAGAGTTCGGCTTTAATTCCAAATGTACTGACTTCATGTTCAAAGAAAGCATTTCCCGCAAAAGATTCATGGCGTGAATTGTTCGAGGTGTATTGAAGGTTGGAGTAAATTCCTGACACACCATACTTGTAGTTGTTCACGCTATTTAAGATACGGACAGAGTAACTTGGAGCTTTACCAATTTCTAAATCAGAGTCAGCTGTTCCAGGGTTACTCGTCGCCATACCAAGGGCGCCAGAAATTTCCCATGAACCGATCTGCTTGTGAACTTGCATTTGTTGGCGCATGAAGCCTGAGTTACCAGCGTTAAAATAATTTCCGATAATGTCATACGTGTAAGGAGTGGTAGGTGAGAAAAGATCCCAGTCCTGACCGATATCAAAACTCCAGTCTTCTTTTTTGTAATTGACGAGAGCGCGTCTGACACGAGGATACATCTGTGTCGTGGGAGAAGATTTGGTGAAGTCGATCAAATCAAATTCTAGACGGGCCGAGAGCTTATCGCTTTTTTTCATGACAGCGCCAAAACGAGATTGGGCCGCTTGAAAGCTTGAGCGAGAAGTGGAGTGAAGCCTTGAACTATCCTCAGGTGCTGCGCTGGTGGGCGCCGACATGTTTACGTTGTTAAAGCTTGAAACGGCTTTATCAGCATAATTGCCGCTGACTTTAATAAATCCATAAGGAGTGAAGGTGGTTTCAGCAAAGGCGAATGGGGCAGCAAGAGTGAGAGCGGTGATCAGTATTTTCTTCATAAAATCCTCCACACCCATTGTGTGAGAGGAGCAAGCTTTAGAGCAAGCTGTATGAAGAGAAAATAACGTTAAGATTAATTTAGGCGAGATAGCTTTGAAGCATCGTCCCTAACAAAAGTCCTAAACCCAAAATCATGGTCATGTTCATAAATACATCCTTTAATTGGATTCGATTTACCACGGCCCAAGCGATTCAAAAGTTCACTCTGTAAAAATTTCCTAGGCACCACAGCATTTTTTAAACTTTTTCCCCGATCCGCATGAGCAAGGGTCATTACGACCGATCTTGGGTTCAAGTCTCTTAAATGCCTGAGCCCCAGCAATGACGCCTTCTTTAAAGAGCCATTTGCCTGAGACTTTATGAAAAAGTGATGTCTCTTTGTGAATGAGATCTTTGCCTGAGGCCTTGTCTGTATAGTGGGCCTCAAATTCGACGATTCCATCATTATCGGCAGGGCCACCTTTCTTAGTGCTTAGAATTTTAAGCCCTTTCCAGTCTGCGCTTTCCGCCCATTTCTCAGCTTCTTTTTGATCGAACTCTTCGGCCACTTCAGTCAGCTGAGTCTCAGCAATGAAAGGAATAGTCTTTTTTACATAAGCGCTATAGCGAGCACGCATAAGTTGTTCAGGAGTAGAGGCTTGGCTTTTCCCTAAATGAAGTGGGGCACAGCAATCTTCATAAGATTTAGAGGTGGCATCTAGAACACGACATGGGCAAGCACTCACATTGATCTCCTTCGTTCACAAAATTTCATTCTTATGGTGGAATGATTAGAGTTGCTTGTAAAGGAGAACTCATGCTGCCGGCCCGCTTAGAATCAATTTTGCGTAAACTTAATCATCCTTATAAAATTCAGGAGTGGGTTTCTCGGTTTCCCTATAATAGTGGAGATGAAACTCGCTCTGCGCTAGAGGCATTTAAGGCGAAAAAAGCACACTGTTTTGAGGGGGCGCTTCTGGCTTGCTTAGCGCTTGAGTACAACGGTCAGGCACCTCTTATGATGGATCTTCGCGGTCATGGTGATGATGATCATGTGGTGGCCCTCTACAAACTTAAAGGGAAATGGGGAGCGATCAGTAAAACCAATACAACCGTTTTGGATTTTCGTCCGGCATTTTTTCGTGATCCTCGAGAGCTTGCGATGAGCTATTGGGCCATGTATTTTAATTGGAAAGGGCGCTATGCCATGAAAGATTTTGCCGGCCCAATTGATTTGAGAAAGTATAAAAAATTTGATTGGCGCTATGGAAAAGAAGACATGATTGATTTAGGTCTTCAGTTTAACAAGCTCAAACACACGACCCTTTCAAGCCCAAGAGAATTAAGTCATCTGCCGCGCGCACCAGAGCGATTAAGACAGGCCTGTTTTTTAGGAAGTGATCTTAAGGGCGTGAGGAAGTCGTAGGCAGAAGATCACCCTGAGAATTAAAAGCCAAATACTCATGGGCCATTTTTAAAATGACAGGTGGGCTTTGAAATTTTTGAAGCCCATACCAATCTCTAAAGTCAGCTAAATCTTCTGGCATCTCTTCTTCAATCATAAAATGCGTGAGAATACGTCCCGTCGAATCAATGAGATGAAAATCATGCTCACTTAGCACACAGGGAGTAATAATTGTGTTGAGATTGGGAAAGCGTGATTGAGATTTTTTAATTTGTCCCTCAAGAGCAAGTCTCATCTCTAAGAGTGGTTCCGCAGCAGCACCTTGCCCTTCAAGAGTTTCGATTTCATTTATTCTCTCAATTTGTGCAAATAACTCTCTGGCCGGATAATTGTTATTTCGATCATTCTCAAGTTTAGGGAGATACCAAAACTTCCAAACGAGTAGGCCCGTGACGCAAATGAAAGCCAAAATAATCGTGAGTGTTTTCTTAGAGGGCTTAAAGCTTTTGGGTTTTCTTGGCTCTTCTTGCTGTCCTGAAGTTCGAGGAGCAAAAGAGCCAGTCTTTTCGTCATGTTCAGGGGCAGAGCTGCTGGAATTAGTCATAAGTTATTTTACATAATTATGGGGGCAAATCTACAATAGGTTGAGCAAATTAATAATTGAGCATCTTAGGAGAGTGTTATGAATCTTGTGGAAGGTGGAATTTATCGCTATTACAAGGGCAAGCTTTATCATGTGCATCATGTTGTAAGACATTCAGAAACACTTGAAGAGATGGTTTTGTATGAAACGCTTTATGAAAATAAACTTGGAAAGTGGTGGGTGAGACCGAAAGAGATGTTTCTAGAAAAAGTTGTGATTGAAGGTCAATCCATTCCACGTTTTGAATACGTAGGTGATGAGAAAGGAAAGACTCGTGTCTGAACTCTCTGCACTGGTTATTGCCGAAGCCTCTCTCAGAGCAAATATTCTTGAACTCTCTTCTGGAAAATTTCTCACAGCAGGCCAAAATCAATTTCATACTCTTTGGACAAGAGACTTCTGTCACGCTTCAAGAGGGCTCTTTGCCATAGGAGAGAGTGAAGTTGTAAAAAATCATCTTAGTAAATTAATTCATTCTCTAAGAGCTGATGGACTCGTCCCGAGGGTTCTTGATAATCGACTTGTTCAATGGAGAGTGAGTTATCAGACGGCAAGGCGAATGATGCCTTTTCTGCCCAAATTAAGTTTAGGTGAACCACTCAAGCCCCAGTACACAGATGAACATGGGTCACATGCGATTGATTCAAATCTTCTATTTCTCATTGCGGCCCTAAAGTTAAAGGAAGTTGATGCCAATTGGTGGAATGAAAATCAAGAGAAGCTCAAGCTCATTTGGCATTGGTATGAGGGAAAGAAAAAAGAAGGCCTGATTTATCAAGCGGCTTTTGCTGATTGGCAAGATAGTGTGAAAAGAGTGGGGACAAGTTTTTTGACGAACTTTTACTATTTTATTGTCGCCTCACGTTTGAAGAGTTGCGGATGGGATATTCAAATTGATTTGGAGGAGCTGAAGGGTAAATTGAAGACGATTTTCTTTGATGATAAATCAAAGCTCTATCGCTCTATGCCCGATCATGAAAGAGTAAGTCTGGATGGGAATTTACTGGCGATTGAGGCAGAAGAATTTTTAAACGAAGAAGAAAAAAAATCACTTTGGAGTGCATTGAAGAGTCATCCTCTCACTCAGCTCGATGGGGGGCAGATTGGTCGCTGTAGCTATCCTGAATGGCCAAGAAAAGATGTGGCGATGCATGTAAAGTTCGCCGGTCTTGAGCGCTATCATGGAGGTTTGGCCTGGAGTTGGTTAGTTGGACTTGGGTTAAAAATCGCGATTCTCCGTCAAGATCAACAAATGATTGAAAAACTTAAAAATAAAATTCATGGACTTCTCTTGCGGGACGGTGAAGTTGTGGAACTCTATGACCCAGAAAATATGTGGCTTCCCTGGAATTCCTGGCTGATTGACTCTGAGCGTCCGTTTGCTTGGGGAGCTGGGTATTTGACTGAAGCGCTTATGCTTCACAAGCTCTAGCGCAAACCCCCTTGGCGAAAATCTCATTTCGGTTCACACTGTCTTTCAATCAATTTTAAGGAGTTTCTATGAAACTATATTATTCTCCCGGCGCATGCTCTCTGGCTTCACATATCATTCTTAATGAAACAGGCATTCCATTTGAAACGGAAATGAAATCAACAAAAGATAAAGCGGCCATCGTGGCGATTCATCCCAAAGGATATATTCCTCTTTTAAAAATGGATAACGGCGAAATCCTCTCTGAAGGAGTGGCCATTATGCAATACGTAGCCGACCAGAAGCCAGAGTTGAATCTTATGCCTAAAATGGGCACCACTGAGCGCTACCGTGCTCTTGAGTGGCTCAATTATATTTCAACAGAAATTCACAAGGGATACTCTCCGCTCTTCACAGCAGACCGCTTGATTGGTGAAGAGAGAGAGCGCGATACATTCAAGGCGAAAGTGAAAGATGCACTTTCACAAAAATTTGATTGGATTGATGCTCAGCTCGCAGGAAAAGACTATTTGCTCGGCAAAGACTTTACTCTTTGTGATGCCTACTTATTTACATGCTTCTCTTGGAGTAAATATGTGAGCCTTGATACCTCAAAGTGGAAAAATCTCGCGACGTGGAACTCACGTGTGTATGCGCGTCCAGCAGTTCAAACGGCGATGAAGACAGAAGGTCTTTTAAAATGAATAATAATGAGGGGTCAGCTGACCCCTCTTTTTTAGATAAACTGACTTTTTGGCATGGAAAGATTTCTGATTCTTCGGCCATTTGGTTTCCGTTTGTCTTTTTAAAACCTAAGCCTAATGAGCTGATCACTCACGCCCGAAGACTTGTGATGGTGATGTGTTTTACGGCTTATGGCTCACTGTTTTGGCCTCTCAAACAATGGATTTTCTCAGAAGAGTTTAACATTCATCTCTGGGCCGTTTTCTCTCTTAAGTGCCTAGCATTTTTCACTATTTGGTTTCGCCTAGTCACGGCCCCTCTATGGAATAGGCGCGCTCGCTCCCTGTGATTATTTCACTCTTCATTGACTCAGGCGTAAGTCTCTGATATTTCAATATTTATGACTGAAGGTCTCTCGGGTTTAAAGTATTTTATTTCGGCCAGCGTTTTTATCCATTTACTCTTGATGGGTGCTTTTTTACGTGAATCTGTAGAGCATAAATTTGAAGGCAAAGAGGCTCATCAAATATCTGTTCAGCTCATCCACACCGCAACTAGGCCTATAGAAACGAAGATCGTTAAAAAAATCACTCCGACAAAATCAACGGCCGAAACTTCATCGCCAGAGTCATCAAAAGAAACATCCACAGACACAAGCCCGGCAGCTCCAGCTGCTATCACGAGTTATGCTTCAAAAGTAGAAAGCCTTATTAACCAGAACAAGCGCTATCCACGCTCGGCGCGAGCTCTAAAACAAGCGGGATTGGTTTTTGTTTCACTGACTATTCTAAAAGATGGAAAACTCAAAGATGCCAATGTGATCAAAAAATCTCAATTCTATTCTTTAGACAAAGCTTCGCTTGATACGATTGAGGGAATTGGTGATTTTCCAAAATTCCCAGAAGACTTAAAAACAGAAGAAATCACTTTCACAGTCCCAATTAATTTTAATTACTGACCTAGAATAATTGCTGCTAGTGCATTCAAATTACACCTCTCCATTTCATGGCGAGAGTCGTTGAGAATGTGAAGCTGAGCTTGCGAGAGGCAATTTTTGATATTTTGAGTCTCTTCAATGCTTACGACTTTGTCTTTATCACCTAAGATGAGATCAATTGGAATATCAATCTCTTCTAGATCTAGAGGGGTAAGTCCATCAAGCCGTTCAAGATGATTCATCAAGTGTTGGGTAGAGGCGAGAAGTCGAAGTCCATTATCTCCAAAAACTTTTTTGAGATGCTCAACCAGGGCTTCATTCTCTGGATGAAGCTGAACCAACATTTGTGAAACGGTGGTCTCACTCCAATTGAATTTTGTTCCATAGGTAATGATTCGCTGAATGGGTGAGTCTTCTACAAAAGCTTTGTGCGAGAGTGCGATGTAGCCTCCCATGGAGTGCCCCATCACAGTAGGGTTGAGAATTTTATGTTTTTTAATGTATTCATCAAGCTCAATGACAAAGGTTTCAATTCGAAAAGGTTCAGGCATCGCACTTTTTTGATCATGGCCTGAAAGATTAAGATAATGAACTTTAAAACTCTCGTTGAGTAATTCACCAAGTGGACGCATGCAATCGGAAGTCTCAAGAGCTCCGTGAATTAGAATGATATCTCTCATGACTTCTTCCTTGGTATTCTTAGAATAGGTTCAGCTTTTTGAGGATCTGTCGGCCAAAAATGTCTTGGATAATCTCGAGAAAGTTCTCTCTTAAGCTCTGGGTAATGTCTTTCCCAAAAACCTAATAAATCCCCAGTTACTTGTAAAGCTCTTCCGTGAGGACCCCAAAGATGCAAGGTGAGTGGAAGCTTTTTAAGCCGAAATGGGGATGAGTTTGATGGCCAAAAAAATCTTGTATATACGATCCAATCCAGGGGGCTTGATTCATTTCGTAATGGATAGGAACACTCTTTTTTTCATGCAATGAGAATTCTTTGGGACAGACATTTTTTAAAGTAAAATGAAAGGTGTGATCAATATAGAGCTGCAGTTCATCGCAAAGGAGGTTGAAGAACCTCTCTCTTGAAAGATTCTCTGGATCAAGTAAACATTCCTCAACAAAGAGGTCCCATTCGAATCCTTCTAAAGGCTTTTCTGGGGCCACAGACTTTTGAAACAGGGTCCATCGAATATAAGTCTCTTCGTTTTTAAATTCCTCAATCCATAATTTAAGACTGATCGGAGTTATGTTTTTAACACTTAGAATCTCATCAATGGATTCAAGTGTGAGTGAGCCAATCTTTAGAATCGTGCGCTTAATCACTTGAGTCGTATTATCTCTTTGGATCATTTCAACTAAGCTTTGAGCTCGAGATTTCACCCAATCATCTTCTAAAGGGAGAAGGCGAGTGGCCTGTTTGGTGACGGGATTAACATCCATCACAAGCCAGAATTCCTTTGAGGGGTTGAAGTTTTTTTTCGCTTCAAAGCCTATGGAGAAGATGTCACCTCGAACAGTGTTGAGTTTATCCTGGCGGTATCTTGCGATCGAGTCCTCAAAGCCAGTGAGCCAAAACATTTCACAATGCTCTTCTTCACCATTTGCTCTGAAGCTTTTTAATCTTTCCTCAAGCCTCTTTCTATTGGGCCCTTTTTCAATCCAGTGTGAAATCTCTGTGCAAGTTTCATTAAAACTTTTCTGAGATCCCTTACGCTTAGCCTCAACCCAAACTCTGGCCACTTTTGGCGATAAAGGAACTTGAAGCATCTCCTTACCAACTGAAGAGAGCTTACTGTCTTCAAGGGCGCCCAGTTTGTGGAGTAGCTCTTTTGCGAATTGAATTTTTTTTGAGTCCGGTGAGTTTATCCATGAGAAGTCTTCAAGCTTAATGCCCCACCAGGCGAGCTCTAGCATGACTTCTGCTAAATCACTCTTAAGTACTTCTGGTGTTGTGAAGGCTTGGCGTGAATTGAAATCTTTTTCAGTATAAAGGCGCAAACAGACTCCAGGACCTGTCCTCGCAGATCGGCCTGCTCGCTGAATGGCAGAGGCTTGAGAGCAGGGAAGAGTCACGAGCTCAGTGAGAGAGCTCCATTCGAGAAAGTGTGCTTCTCGCTGAAGTCCTGAATCAATCACTATTTTAATACCCGGAATAGTAATGGATGATTCGGCAACATTTGAGGCAAGAATAATTTTTCTTAAACTTTGCGGCTTTAAAATTAAATCTTCATCTGATGATTCCTGACCATGAAGAGTGAGGAGTAGATGAGGATGAGAGGAGAGTCGCTCTTCAAGAATCGAGTGAATCTTTTTTATTTCTCCGAGACCAGGAAGAAAAACCAGGATATCACCTTCAAGTTGCAGGGCTTGCTGTATTCCCCAAAGAACTTTTTTTTCTAAATCTCTTTTTAACCATTCCGCCTCATCTGGAGACCAGCGAATTTCAAGCGGAAATATAGGTGCTGTTATGGTGATTTTGCCAAGAGCTGGAAAAAATTTCTTCAGAGGAGCCTCATCAAGTGTGGCCGACATGATGAGAAGTTTGAGGTGTGAGAAATTAAATTGTTTAATTAGTCCAAAGGCAATATCAGTATTGAGATGTCGTTCATGAAATTCATCAATCACCACAACAGAGACATCTTTCATCGCGCTATCAGTTTGTAGGTATTTTAGAAATGAGCCTTCAGTCAAAAAGATCAGTCGCGTTTGATCTGAGACTTTCTTCTCGAAGCGATAAATGTAGCCCACACTTTGACCAATTTTTTCACCCAGGAGTTGAGCGGCTCTTGCAGCGGCCCACTTTGTTGCCAAGCGTCTTGGTTCTAGGACTAAGATCTTACCCGTGAATTTTTTCATCAATTCAAGAGGGACCATGGTGGTTTTTCCTGACCCGGGTGAAGCCTCAAGCAAAGTGGCTTGCTGAACAGATACCTGATCAATAATGGCGGGAAGATGCTTTTCTATTGGGAGCATGGGTAAATGTTCATCCTGTGTTATAGTATAGAAATCATTTCATGATTTCTAAGGTTAGAAAATGAATCATTGGTTTTTGGTTTTATTGCTTTTAGGTGCCTGCTCGACGCTGAATAAAACGAACAATCTGATAACATCGGCCGCTAAGAGATCAAAGCCCAAGTCTAGTAAGAGTATTTCTGAGCCTGTTAAGATCAATAAAGTCCTAATAACTCAATTAAACTCAAAAAATAGTGTCATCATTGATGTCCGCAGCCCCGAAGAGTTTGTGAATGGCCATCTTTCGGGTGCTTTGAACATCAATTTTTTAAATGATCAATTTGAGAATGAAGTGGAAAAGTTAAGTTCAAAAAAGAGATATTTTATTTACTGTGACTCAGGAAATCGCTCTGGCAAGGCGCTTCAGTATTTTCTGGGTCGAAAACTTCGCGCCACTGTCCTTGAGCCCTATGAGTCATTGAAGGGACAAGGAGCTCCTCTTGAGGGAATCGACCCTTAATTGTCGGGATGAATTCCCTTTCATAGTCATGCTTTCTTGTTGTGAGCTGTCATAGACCCTTCTAAAATATCTTAACTGATAGAAGAGGACCTTATGGATATTCAGAAAACACTCAATGATCTTCGAAGCTATTTACCTATTCAATTTCCGCTGGGTGTCTTTATCCACAACAATATGCTTTTCAGATTTGAAGAGAGTACGTTTCATGACGGTGTGAAAGAAGCAGGCCAGCTTTTTGGGGCCCAACTCTCTCTACCTGAAGAATATTATCAAGAAAAATTCAAAGCGAAACGAATTCAAGAAAAAAATATTAGAGATGAAATTCAGCGTTGGATGAAGATTCAAAATCTCCCCGAAACATTTAGTCTTGGGAGAATGGAGGATTATGTCAGACAGCTGATGGATTTATCTCTCTCTATCCCCATTCGAGTGCCTGAAGAGAGTGTGACGGAATTTTTCGAGCGCGCTCAGCGACTTCGTCAACCCATTCTTCCTCAGTATCATCGCCGAGAGAAGGAATGGAAAAGAGTTTTTAGAAAGAGTTTAGGAGAAGATGTTAACTCTCAGTTTCATCCACTCTTTATTCGATTCATCTCTGCCTACATCGATCAAGGCATGTCGACATGGCATAACCCAGATACTCACAGAGGGTTGATAGAAAGTTTTAAGAGCTTTATTATGAGCAACGACACGTTTGGCCCACCATGGATCAAGCAAGTTGAAATCGAACTTGAGAAAGTGAGTGCTCAAACTGCCGAGTCCTGGTTAGAGAAAAATATTACCCATCTTCCGTATGTCGCTGAGCCGAGAATGTATCTTTTGGATACTCTCTTAGAACTTCGTGGCTGGGCTGGGATGGTGAATAAATTTGAAACCGAACCTCACTTAATGCCTCGCTTTGCCCCTAAGATAAGTGTGAGTGAATATTTAGTTGTGTATCTCATGATGGAGAGGGCCACACATGATGCGATTTTGCGCTCTCACTCACTTGAAGAGATGAAGAGCTATTATCAGTCGCTCGAGTCGGAGAGACTTTCTGCCTCTCAGTGTGCTTATGTTTTAAAAGCTCTTTCTAAAAATTATAAGTTAGATCATGTCGATGAGAAAACCTTACAGCTTATGTTAGATGTGGCCTCAATGTTTCATTCTCATGAAAGAGGGTATGTTTGGCAAACGGCCCTCGACCTTTCGATGAGAGATGAGTGCCTCGGCACTTTAGCGTCTTATCGAAATATAAAGCATCCTTTTAAGCCTAAGCCCAAAGCGAAATTTTATTTCTGCATTGATGATCGAGAAGAATCTATTCGAAGAATCCTCGAAGAGTCGCATCCAGACTATGAAACCCATGGTGTCGTTGGATTTTTTGGGATTGATATGAAGTTTAAAAGCGTCAATCATCCTGAGCCCATTACTCAGTGCCCTCCAGTTGTGAACCCCTCAAGAGTTGTTGAAGAGATTGCCTTGAGTGATCTTCCTAAAGAGCAAGTTGCTAATCGCAGAAAGTGGGGCAAAGGTCTTTATGGCATTTGGTATGGATCAAGAGCAGCATTCCGTTCACTGCCGTTCACCATTCTTGCAGGGCCTGTGACATCACTGGTGCTTTTACTTCGCGTGTTTTTTCCGTATTTTGCCACAAGACTTCATCTGCGCTTGAAGAATTGGATTGTTCCTCCAATTAAAACAAGAATTCGTTTTAATAAAGAAGATGCCACTCAAGGCGGATACAATGTGGGTGAGATGGCCACGATTGTGGCGACAATTTTAAAGTTCACTGGGTCGATTAAAGATTTTCCTGAGCTCAATTATATTGTCGCGCATGGTGCTTCAAGTTCAAACAATCCTTACAAAAACGCCTACGGCTGTGGGGCTTGCAGCGGGAAGGCCGGAATTCCGAATAGTCAGATCTTTTGTGGCATGGCCAATATGCCAAACGTGAGAGAAGAGCTTCGTCAAAAGCATAATATAGATATTCCATCCTCAAGTTATTTTGTCGCTTGCTACCATGACACAAGTACAGATGAGATTTTATTTTTTAATCGCTCTGATCTGCCTGAAAACTTAAGAGAGATGGCCGATCAAGGAGTGAATGATTTAAGAGAAGCGGGAAGGCATAACTCTCTTGAGCGCTGCCGCCACTTTTCAAGTGCACGGGATTTCCTCAACGAAAAGATTACTTTTAAACACGTACTCGATCGCGGTGCAAGTCTTGCTGAGCTTAGACCAGAATATGGCCATAATAACACGGCCATGACTGTGATTGGCCGTCGTGATCTCACTCGTGGTTTGTATCTGGATCGCAGAAGTTTTCTCACTTCTTATGACGCTTCCACGGATCCAGAAGGAGTGACTTTGGCGGGTGTTCTTGCGGGCGCCGTACCCGTCGCTGGTGGTATTGCTCTAGATTATTATTTTTCACGTATTGATAATGAAGTTTACGGCAGCGGAACAAAACTTCCTTTGAACATCGCTTCATTACTCGGAGTGATGACTGGATCAAGCTCCGATCTTCGCATCGGACTTGCCCGCCAAATGGTTGAGATCCATGAGCCAGTGAGAAACACGATCGTGGTAGAAGCTGAGCCAGAAGTGGTGGAGCGACTCATTAATGCTCACGGTAGAATGAAGCGCATGACTCACAATGAGTGGATTCACTTTGCCATCATTCATCCTGTGACTGGAGAGATGAGTTTATTTAAAGATGGTGGATTTAAACCTTATAAGCCTCTCTCTCTTGACCTTGCACGTACGATTTCATCTAAGATTTACGCCCCTCATCGCAGTGGGCCTCTTCCCTTTGCCGTCGTATCTGAGCAGCGGAGTGTTTTATGAGTGAAAATGAATTGTTCACCTTTGTTCTCGTTTTGCCTCTCATCTGGTTGGTCTTTTATGGAACTTTACTCGCCTTTCGCATTAGAGTGGGGGAGAAAATCCCTGTCATCGGGCTTAAAGTCTTAACCGGAATATTATTCATCCTCTATGCCTTAGTCATGAAAACTGGAGATGTCAGTATCTCTTTTCCTGGATGGATAGATATTCCTTCTCAGTATGACTTCCCACTAGAGTTTTACTTCAATCGCACCATGGGAGTCGCAGGTCTAGGCATGCTACTTCTGTTAAGTGTGATTATTAAATATTCAGAGTCGTATCTACATAAAGAAAATGGCTTTCATCGATTCTTCTTTCTTCTCTCTGTCTTCATGGCGGCATTTCCTTTTGTTCTTTATGGAGACAATATTGATGTCGTCTTTATTGGTTGGGAGATCATCGGTATAACCTCTGTTCTATTAATTGGTTTTTATGAAAATCGAGAACATGTGGCCGTGAATTCTTGGTGGGCCATTAGCACTTATCGCTTTTGTGATGTCGGTTTATTAGCAGCGACAACTTTGGCGCATTATGCTGTTCATACGACCAATATTCGTGAACTCAATGACCCCGCTCATTTATCTCTTCTTCATCCAGAGCATGCCAATTGGATATTTTTTGTGGCGATCTGTATTGTTTTTGCCTCACTAGGTAAAGCCGCTCAACTTCCACTGACTTCATGGATTACAAGGGCGATGGAAGGCCCAACTCCATCTAGTGCGCTTTACTACGGAGCACTCTCAATCGGTCTTGGTCCATTGCTTCTTTTGAAGTTTCGTGGCTTGATTTTATTTTATCCCTCTGTTCAAGTGACAATCATTTTCATAGGTGTGCTCACTGCGATTTATTCCTATTTAGTGGCGAAAACCAGAAGTGACGCGAAAAGTATTCTTGGTTTATCTGCCGTTTTTGAAATTTCAGTGATGGTCGTCGAAGTGGGCTTAGGGCTCTATCACTGGGTTGTTTTCCATTATGTGGCCAATGCTTTCTTGAGAGTATTTCAATTCTTAAGGTCAATGAATTCAATTCAAGATTTTTATGACAATCCACTCTTTTATCGAGGAGCCCCTCACCGGCCTGCTCCTACCATTTTGCGTTGGCTGCCAGAGAGTTGGCAGAAGCATCTCTACTATAGGGCCATGAATGGATTTGGACTTGATTGGTTTATCCTGCAGGTTTTAGTCGGACCGTGGATGAGATTTTGGATCAAAGTCAATCGCTTTGAGAATTCCATTGCGATGGGTGATGTTCATCATCAGCATGTTCCAGCAAAACTACAATCAGATTTAGCGGAGTAAAATATGTTTGGTATAACGGATAGCTATTTTTTCCTTTTGCTGATTTGGACCATGATGACCCTCATTGGGCTAGTCATTTACTCTTTTCATCAAAAAAGATTTTGGCTTATTCTCTCTCCGCTCTCCGCTATCATCGGGAGTGGGTGGGAGTTATGGAATCATCCTCATTCAGATGGCCCGTTAAATATCGGTTTGTTCTTTCTCTTTAACCTTTGCCTCATGCGGCTACTTTTCACGATGATGCTCAACCGCTATGCCACGCCGATGAAAGTGAAGATCATTGGAGCCGCTTCGATGCTCATTATGGGGTGGGCTTACTTCATCAATGACCCGTGGGTTTTTTCAATCCTTTGGGGTATTAGTGTCATCCCGCAGGTCATTTCATTCACGCCAGAGCAATCACGGGCCAGAAATATTTACATCGGCCATCACGTGCTCTCTTTTGTCCTGCTTATTGTGGGATTAAAGTTTCTCTCGAGTACAACGGCTCTGCCGCTTGATCTCTCACATATTGAGCAACTCACGCACGGTCAAGCCGAGCATATTCTTGTGGGCTGCTTAATTTTGGCCGCATTTATTCGCCAAGGAGTTTTTCCCTTTCATTTATGGTTTAAGGCCGGCTACAAAACTCTTCCGTTCCCACTAAATATTGGTCTTTATATTGGGAATCTTGGATTCTTTCTTTTTGTTAAAACCATCATGCCTCTGCTTCAAGGAGCTTTTACTGACTTCTTTCCCTATGTCATGGTTTGTGGGATTGTCTCTGGTTTGTATTTTGCTAATATGTCTCTTGTTCAAGAAAAAATTCGATCGACTGTTTTTTATGTCATGCTGGCCCAGTTCTCAATTCTTTTTTGCGGATTAGATTCGGCTAGTTTAACGGGGAAATCTGGAGTCCTCTTTCAGTTCCTCTCTCTTGGACTCTCTTTCTCAGGGCTTATTGCCTGTCTCTATATTCTTGAGTGGCATATGGGTGAGTTGCATTCTCGACGCTTCCACGGTCTTCAGCACAGGAATGGCACTTTAAGTATTTTCTTTTTACTCTTTTCGCTTTGTGCAGTGGCCATGCCTTTAACGATGGGCTTTGCAGGGGAGGATCTGATTTTTCATGCCGTAATTGAGAAGTATCCCTTTGTGGGGCTCGGATTAATTCTCACGGCATGTCTTAATGGTATTTCTCTCTTTAAAGTGGTGACATTCCTCTTTCGAGGCACTCGCTATGATTCAAGAGATGACAGGATTGAGTTTGGAATTTGGCAAAAAACAGCACTTGGAATTCTCCTCGTGCTGCTTTTTGGTTTTGGTTTATTTCCCAATTTACTTCTGAAACACGTGCTTTCGTTTATCTAACTTCTAAGATCTCAAAGGCGAAGCTGAGCTTATCTACTGCTTCGCCTTTTTCTTTCAGCACAATCATACTTCCTGGATTGAGGTTGGCCCCGCCATTAGGCACCGTTTGATCAACGTACGTATAGTTCGCATTTTGCGGGCTGTAGTGGCCATTAAGCATGAGACGAATATTTTTTACATAAATCATGCGGCCAGAAGTATTGTTTAAACGTAATGACGTGAGCTTGTAGCTATAGCTGTCATAGTCGTTAAGCTTCACTTCTAAACTCACACCACTGACTCCGCCAAGAAGAGTTGAGAGCGGGAAAGTCAGTTTGATCTCGCCGGCCGTACCGGCCCCTGTTGGCACAAAGTTTTGGTCTTGAGTCCAAAGCAGCATGGCGATTTTCGTGCCATCTTCTCTCTCTCTAACCGTCACAACGTTATTGCCAGCATTGACGTTATAGTTGTTTGGAACACGCACCCATTGAAACTTTCCATTTGTATCAGGAATATTCCATTGAATGAGATTGCCATTATTCATTTTAATAAAGAATGAATCATCATTATTGGCCGCAGCTTGAACAAGACCCCAAAGCGCTCCGCCAGTTCTATTGGCCATTGAACTCATCGCAAATGTGGCTTGGCCTGCCGCTGGATCAGTGCTCGAGAATGTTTGGTTGCTTCCATCATTTGGCGCTTCAATAAAACCCGGAGAGATCGTTGAATTATAAACAAACGGAGTGGAATACATCGCTGTTCCTGCAGATGATGTCATTAAAAACGCCCCGGCCGTGACAAGTTGTCTCTCTTGCGCCACTGTCTGTGATTGGCCTGTCACTAAGTTATAATCGTTTGTTCCACCTGGAGGATCTGTGTTGACTGTTGTCATACGAGAGGTCCACTCAGCAATCGCGTCTTGCATGATTTGTGCACTTTGACTGCAAGACGTCCAACAGTGATGGGATTCGTCACGAAGTTTTCTCACCATTCGTGAGTTTGAAGGATCTGTGAAATTTACTTTCTGTAAAACGGCATTATGGGCCACGGCCGGGTCAGATGATGCATGCAGGGGAGTTTGACTTCCTCCATGGCAAGAAACACAGTGAGAGCGTGTCAGCGGATAAACAGTTTGCTGGAAGGCAGACAGTGAACTTTCTGCCGTTCCTCCAGCGATCGGAGAGACAACACCTACGCCATCAACTGAATAGATGAGATCACCTTTTGTGGCAAAGGGTTTCCCGCACTGAGTGAACATGAACGCTAGTCCAAGTAAAAAACCAACTAGCCCCCAACGAATAAATCCTGGTGTCATGCTATTTTCCGAAAGAAGAGGTGTTGATTAATATTAGCGGCAAATGGATTGTCGCCAACGACTTTATCTAAATCATTCTCCATCCCATGAAGGGCGAGATAATTCAGTACGACTGACTTTGCCAGATTCGTCACCGAGTTACTCATTGGAGTGGCCGAGTTATCGACGCTGGCACCAACTTTATAGCGACCCATCTGTCTTGAGTTAGAACGCATTTGAGGTTTACCAGTTGGATTGTAGGCCAACATGACTGAACCAGAGCGCTGTCCATTGTCACCACCCCAAACGAGGCGTCCATTGGCCCCATCAACTGATGTTCCCGCACTGACACCGCCATCGGTGAAGACATAAACGACTACAGGTGTATTTTTTCTTGCGGCAACAGCTAGAATCTTTCCAATCATCTCTCCAGCTTCTCTGTCCCTTTGATCTCCGGTGACTCGGTCACCTGTGTGATAATCAAATCCACCAAGAGTAATTGTTCCAGTTGCAGCTAATCCATCAAGAACCATTTTACAAACGGATGCAGCTTTTCTTTGGTTGCCATCACCAGCAATGTTAGTAAACACGGCCGTGACGTTCGCATCATTGACAGGATCTAGTAACGTTGGGTTGAAGTTTTGCAGTAGCACTTCAGTCTTTTTAACATTACAAAGCACTAGGTCTTTCACTGCATCTGGCATCTGGCGACGCGAGAGAGCACTGACTCGTGCGTTTGAGAGTGAGTCAAGAGCGCGCAAGATGAATGATTCACGACCGGTCGTGAATCCTTGTCTGCCAAGACCCACGAGGTTGGTTACATCTTTAGGCTCATTAATTGTGAGAGGAGCTACTGAGAGATCGACAGAAGTGGAGGGAGCTTGAGAGTTACCACCAGATTGCCCACCTTGAGACCCGATCAATTGAGTGAGTTTTCCACGAGCTCCGGCCTTATAAAACCAGTACATCGGATTGTGTGGATTGTTGCCAGTGTCATCATCGGATGAGCAGCAAAGAAGAATTCCATCCGTTCTTTGACGAACGGCGAGGGGGGCCTGAGACATAATTCCAGCGAGCATTTGAGATTGCGAATGAAATAATAAGCCTGAAGGGGATGTCGTGTTTCCTGTAAGATCAGAAACTTTTCCGGCGATGGATGGATGTTCATTTGAAAGAAGACCAACGGTCTTATAATCTGGAAGATAATCCATCTGTCCATTTGCTCCGCCCACTATCACATTGGAGCCTGCGATATTACTTCCGCCGGCAAGATCGAGAATGATGACTGGGATCATGGGATTGTCTACGGCCGTAATTGAGGCAAGATCGCATCCGTCTTGTGCCATGGCATCAAAGGGAAGAACCATCGTCGCTGCGGAAGCCAGTAAACCTTGAGCGAGGAAATCTCGACGCGTTTTAAGGGGATGGTCTTTATCGATGTTCAGTGGTTTTTTATCTTTTTTATTATCTTCCATAATGCCTCACTGAAAAATGACTTGAGAACTAGAGAGAGCAGCAGTGCAAGCGGACTTGGCGGTGTTAACCGTCATAGCTGCGCTTCCTGTCTGTCCATTTAGAACATCAGTTATAAGTTTATCGATAGCATCATAGCCCTTCTCATACTCTGAGATTTCTAGGACATTCTTGCCCCAAAATCTTTCGAGCATAAGAACGATGAATTGATCTCTTGATGCTGAACCTGGAGCAAAAACAGTATTACTGTTGGCACCGAAATTAAAAATATTAGCTGGCCAAATCGCTGCTCGAAGAGTGCCATCATTGATAAGCACGTTGCAGAATTCAGTCGCCAGTTTAGTCGCTCCAAGCATATGCGTTTCAAGCATTGCTTCGACACGACTTCCAACCGGAAGTTGCGCTTTATAGTCACTGTTGAAGATGCCTCTGATCGTTCCATTGTTGGAAGGAACACCAGTCAGGACACTCATCGTTTCAAATAAACGATCCGCATCTTTGACTCCAATTTCCGGAGCTTCTTCATCCACGGGCTCTTCGGGGAGTAAAATTTCACTATGAGTAGAGCTGTAATCATCGCTGGTTGATTGAGTCCCAATACATTGAGTAAAGCCGATGAGAATACCCACCATCGCCACAATCACGCCCCAGCGGGCAAATTCTTTTTTTATGTTAGTTTTCATCAGTCACACACTTGCTAAGAGTAGAGGCAAATAAACTTTTCATATTGTAGTTTTGAGTGCCTATGAAATTATCTGTGAGTTCTGTTTTGATATCTTTCTCTGTCGATTTAATTTTTCTCATACAAAGAAGTTCAAAAGAGCGATCAACCATGCATTCTACAAAAGCGCGACTCTTGGCCATC
>JAIEMA010000045.1 GCA_019752535.1 Bacteriovoracaceae bacterium | reverse complement strand
TGCAGTTGTAATAGCCCTTTGAAGCTAAGAAATCACAAGCAAGAACCGAGCGTAGACCTTCCTCTGAAATCAAAAAAACTGGCGTCGACTTATTAGGAATCTCTTTCCAGCGCATTTCTAATTGCTCAAGTGGAATATGAATCGTTTCTTTGGGACGATGACCTTCAGGCTGAAAATCTTTATGAGAAACATCAATAAAAAGAAAATCTAAGTCTTTCTTTTGAAATAAACTCCATGCTTTCTCTGGTGCAAGATCATTGTATGAGCGACCATTCAGCAAGAAATCATCAGAGAGCTCTTCACGATTTTTTAATCGCACCATGTGATTGCGCTGAAGAGCGAATTTTTTATCCATGTCTTCTTGCATACGCATGAGCTGTCTCTCAACTGCCGCTACTCTGCCGGTGAGCAAATTGATCACGTAGAATAGGTTATTTTGGAGTTTATCTTTGAAAGACATTAATGAGGGACCTCCTGTCCCACCTTAATCATAACTCGCGGGGCACTCAGTCTAAAAGAAGGGGTAAATGGTGCCGAATTGAATGTGATTAACGATCATAGAGGTCAAGATTGCGGCCGCCAAAAAGAGGGTGCATTCATAAAAGCCGAATCCCCAGTTTTGCAGATTAGCCTCTAAGGGCTGAGAATCTGGTCCCGTGGCCTGAACTCTGGTTTTAAAAACTTCTTCTAGGCCACGTTTAAAGAGAGGAAAGATAATCAAGGCCAAAAGCATCTTTAAGAGAACCTGCACACAGTACATGGTGATGTCGTAATGTTCTTGATCAAAACTCTCGCTTACTAGCCAGCTCATTCCCAAAGTAAATCCCGCGTAGGAGAAAGCGATAGAAGCTTTCTGTTGAGTGACCAAACGGTTGAAATTGAGCTTAGAGAGAAAAGAGTAATATTTAGATCCAAATCCTAGGACGACCATCGAGAGAAGCCAGAGAACGAAAAGAATCACGAGAGAGTTTTCAGACTGATCAACTACGGCCCGAGTCACGTGAGCAATCGAGAAAGCATGGGCCATACAAACAATGGCATAGCTTAGGTTTTGGCGCTTCAAGATTTCATCTTTATATTCAAAGTTATACAGAACAATACTTTCAACAATAAAAAGAGAGAGAAGATAAAGAGCGCAGGTGAGAGTGCCCCAAACAAAGAAGTGGAAGATAGAGAGAAAGATGCCGTGGCTCTCATCAAATCCCAGAGAGCTTAAAATAATAGTAAATCCTACGAGACGAGAAAAGAGATGGATCGTGTCGGCCGGATTTTCGGCCGGATAAAAGCGCTTCGTCATTTGCTGCTTCATGGTCGGATAAAAAAGGATATGCGCGTACTTATAAACAAATAAGACTAAGCATACGATCCCAACCAGGATGATACGAATAAGCAGGCGATCAAATATCTCGTTCATGGCAGATCCTTAGAAATTCTCTTTAAAGTAATTTACTAACAAAGACTTAATGCTGACTTTCTTTTGGCGCTCTTGTTTAAAGAAATTCGGAAAGTTTTTTCGAGTCACTTTACCCAAAGTCCCAAACTCATCATTGTGGCCGTAATAGGAAGTATTTCGCTCTCGAGAAGCGATGAAGTCATCATAAAAACGCTGATCCGGGCGCCAATTTCCCCAGCCAAGATAGCGAGGAAGGTTTTTGTAAGCGCGATAGAACTTCCAACGTGTCCCGCCGTTTTTTAACGTTTTCCATTCGCCAAAAAGCCGATTGCCGATATAACTCACACCAGGAGGCATTGGCACGGTTTCTTCCACGTTGTCTGATCTTCTGAAAAGAGACATGCCAATATTTCTTTTATTCTTTCGTGCATAGTCTCTCGAGGTGCGCACGATCATTTCCTCGATGCCTTGGAATCCATACACCAGTCTATATTTTTGATAGTAAGTTTTGATCACAAAACCTGTGGCGTGCATATCAGTTAAAATGACTGTGACATTTTGTCCCGGTATAACTCGTGAGAGTCCTTTCTCGTTAGGAACATAGTCCATTCCTAGCTCACTTGGAGAGAGCGCCTTGGAGAGTCCAAGATAAGCGATAACCAAAGTGAAATAGAGAAAGAATCTTTGCATTATTGAGCCTGGACTATTTTAAGCACAGATTTTTGATGCTCAGAAGACAACAATTCAAAATCTAAGTGCAAACGTGTGACGGCATGACTCTTAGAGTACTTATCAAAGAGATCTGTCGCTTGGTTCACATTAATGTGACGAAGTTTTCCACCCATCGGTGCTTCTTTTAAAACTTTCATTGGAAAAGTATTAGTGGGAGTCGAGTCCGCGTAATATTTTGAGAGTCGACCCTTTGAGGAGCATTTAATGTAATCAATTTGAGATTGCTTTAAGTAGTTCTCTAATTCCTCCATCTGAGGAATTCCGGTAGGGCCAAATGTTTCCATCACTTTTCTAGGAATATCATTTCTCACCACACGCTTCGCCCATGGATCTTGGCTGTGGCGAAGAATTTTCCAAAGATGGGGATCATCGTGTTCAAGATAGGCTTCAATGTCTGCCGGGATGGCGTATTCACTGGTTCCAGTCGCTTTAAAGTAGCGCATGAGCATCTGCTCAAGACAAACAGCTCGGTAATGAAAGTAGACCATCATAAACATGTGGAAGCGACTTAAGAGAAAATCATCAAAGGTAGAGACTGCTCTCTCGCTTATACCTAAATAGATTTTTCCCTCATCTTCACAAGCTTTCAAATTATCGACAATCCAGTCGAGATCAAACTTCCCGTAGCTCACGCCACAGAAGTAGCTATCACGTAAAAGATAGTCCATCCTATCGCAGTCCATCTCACTGGAGACAAGCTGGTGCATGATGGGAAACCAGTTCTTGCCTTGAAAAGTAAAATAGGCTTCATCGTTGGTTTTCCCAAGCACTAATTCAGCCACGGCTTCCGGTGTGACACCGAGATCACTTCTGACTGATTGAAAAGAAGTGGTGAAACTTGAATCCACGATACTTTTGAGAGTGTAGTCTTCGTGGGAAGCTTGACGATCTTTACTGGGAGAGAAACGAGAGGGAAGTTTTAGTGCTGAAACCAGTGGCATCACACTTTCTGTGGCATGAGAGAGAGGCGCGTGGCCGATGTCATGAAGAAGGCAGCCCAGACGTAATGTTTGGCGTAGTCGCTGAACCTCTTTGTCATAAAGATGATCTTTAAAAAGTGAATTAAAAACCATCGTTCCTACATTCATCACTCCAATCGAATGAAGGTAGCGGGTATGAGTGGCTCCTGGAAAAACAAACTCAGAGAATCCAAGCTGCTTAATGTTTCTTAAACGTTGAAAAAAAGCATGCTCAAGAATGGGAATTTCACGATCATAAATTGCAATTGAGCCATGAACCGGGTCACGAACTTCCACAGAGTGCTCCTTATTTTAAACTAGTCGCATACTCTTTAAGCCAGCGAGCGATATCGCTACTCTCATGCATCGGAGTTCCATCAATGTACAAACAAGGAACGGTTGATCTTCCTGTGTCTTTCATGAGTTTTTCTCTGTGCTGAGAATGCTGGCGAGTATTACAGAGCGTAACGGAATTTCTTAAATTATTCGCATCGATTGCTCTAAGGACAATCTGGCAGTAAGGGCATTCATCGTAATAATAAAGTTCAAGCTTTTTCATGTGGCCTCAAAAAAGAAGTGGCCACTAAAGGCCACTTCCTATTTTTTAATTTTAGAAAGACTCGTCGTCGTCATCTTCTTCTTCGCCTTTCGGCTTTTTTGGACCTTTGACATATTCTTCATCTTCATCAAAGACTTCGTCTTCTTCTTCAGCGTCTTCAGGATTATCTAAGCCTTCCTCATAGCCCCAACCGTATCCATAAGAGCCTTCCTCTTCTTCTTCACCTGGAACAAACTCTTCAGCAGCTGGCTTATCTTTGGCGACAACCTCTTCTTCTTCATCGTCATCAAAGTCAGCATCAAATTCATCGGCACCATCTGATTCATAATCTTCATCAAATGCACCGGCTTGAGAGTGAGCTGGAGCCGCCACAACGGCGACCACTGGAACTTTCTTTTCTTTTTTAGGTTGCCCTTTTGGAGCCGCTACTTTTTTTGCAGGTGCTTTTTTGGCAACAACTTTTTTGGCGACTTTTTTAGCCGCTTTTTTAGCGACTTTTTTTGCAACTTTCTTGGCCACTTTTTTAGCAGCAGTTTTCTTCGCAGCTTTTTTTGCTACTTTCTTTCCTGCCGGCTTAGCTTTCGCCTTGGCTTTAGGTTTAACCGTTTTTTTAGCTGTAGGTTTTTTTGCTTTTTTTGCAGCCACTTTAAAGTCCTTTGCTATCAATTATTGGGAGGAAAAATCTAGTCTAGTATAGTGGGTTGCTTTTTCGTGGGCAAGAGTCAGTAAGTAACAGTTGCAGGAACTCCTAGCGTCGCTAAATCCAAAGCATTGCGCAATGATCCCTGTTTTACGTCTTCGTTGAGCGGTGTATTGAGGCCTTCAGAGTAAACAGCAAAGGGTGAAGGGGCTCCAGGACTATAACCGCCAGAGTTTGTGAGTGATCTAAGTTGGATCAATTTAGTTGAATAGCCTGTGCGACGCATAGTTTCTGGCTCACTCGCACTAGGAAAAGGAGTGCTAAATTGTCCGTTTTGGTTTGCGCCTCGCATTGGGCCAGGCATGTAGCCAGTCAGTAGTTGGTCATATGTTTGAAGATGATTGGAAGGTTTAAAATGATATTCAATCAAATGGTTGCTCTTATCAATGGCCGAAGTTGAAGTGAAATAATTTTCGATACTCGTCGTTAGGGGCTCAGGACAACCCGTCGGTTGCAGTGGTCCAAGGGAACCTCCAGGACCGAAATAAAAATAGAGAAAAGATCCAGTGATACTGTTGCAGTCAGCAGGCTTGGCGTTGGCGTTATCAGGCTGAAGCGCGAAATCAAAATTTGAAATTCTCTTGGCAGCGGCGAGATATTTAACTGGATCGGCTTGATAAATACTAGCAGCGACTTGATTCATTGAAGTGCGATATTTTTTCATCGCTCCTTCTTGGAGAAGAATAAATTCCTTAATTCCATTTACGACATCGGGACCATTGCTATACATGGCATCGAGACTGTCTCCATAAAGAGGAGCGTAAATAGGAGAGGCCTGAACGTCATCTTGATCTTTCACTCCTGTGATAAAACCGAATGTATCTATATAGCCGGCGTTCACTTGATCGGTGACACCCAAAGATGAGGGAAAAGGAACCGTGTAGTTTGCAGCCTCATAGCTCGTTGGACTTCGGACATGACTGATGGACTTGTTAATTTCAGAAGGATCATTAGTGCCTTGAAGATTTTCTCTAAATTTCCAAAACTGACTGACTTTATAAAGCCCAGAAGCAAAGCCTGAATCCACACCCGCGTTTCCAGGAACGACAATGTTGGTGTCTGAGGTTCCTACTTGGTAACTTGTAGGATCAAGAGATTGATTATCAAAATCATAAACTAAATTAGGAACACCAAAAACGACATCTGAGCCGCTGACCCAGCCACCGACAGGATCTGTGGCATCAGTGATCCAAAAACGGTTTGAGACTCCTCCGGGAACATTAATAGGAACAGGCATGCCTGGATAATATTTTCCAGGAGTCACAGGAGTGTTGGTTCCCTTAATTTTAGCCCCATCAAGTTTGAGTCCACTTAAATAAGGCACAGATCTTTTTTTATTTGCTGTCGTTCTAGAAGCTAAAAGCGTTTCTTGATTTTGGCGAAAGAGTGCAGGTCCAATTCTTCCTCCCATCGGCTTTGCGGCAGCCCACGCTGTCAGTTTTACCTTGTCTTTGAAGGGATTAAATAAGCCTTGGAATTTAGCTTCACCTTTTACAGCGTAAAAAGTCACGACATCTGGGTTTTTGAAAAAACCAACCGGGTAGCCCGGAATAGGGATTGCGATTTTTGAGACATCACAAGCACCTTCAGATTTGACGAGTTGTCCACCCACTGCATACTTGTCATCACGAGCGATGAGCGCAGTAAAAAAAGTGGCGTAGTTCACCATCATGATTTGAAGATCGAGATAATGCTTTGTGATGTTACCTTGCTGAGTGGCTTTTCCACCGATGAGGACTGCACTGATTGATTTCGGATTGGTTATCTCATAAGGAGTGGGCGGAAGCTCAGTCAGAGTAAATGTGGCCTTCATTTCATTATCAAATTCATTGCCAATATTGCGATAAGCAGACCAGAAGGCTTTACTTGGGCGCTCATTTCCGTAATGATTTTCTGTCACTAAATCCATAACCGAGCGACACCCAGAACTTCCTTGTCCGTTGGGTGAACAAACACCTTCAGTAATAGGAGGTCGATTCATGGCGTACTCAAGGGAGCGAGTGCGGATCGCAAGTTCTACGGCCTTGGGCCATGCACCAGGTCTATCCGCCGCAATTTGGGGAGCATCTTGAAAAGCATTATTGGCAGAGCCACCCGTTAAATTATAAGCCCACATATTTGTAACGTTGTAATTGAGCTGAGTTCTCTTGGAGCAGTCACTGGATTTCTCTTTAACGATGGCATCAAGAAATGAAGAAGTTGTTTCATCAATGCCCACTAAGCTCGTTGGTTCAAAACGAGGAATACCGGGAAGGGCGTAACGTCTACAGACGTTTGTGGGGACTCCCGCATAGTGCAAACAAACAGAGGGGAGATTGTAGGGATCTTCACCTTCAACGCCTGAAATATTGGGATCTTTTTCCATTCGAAAACTCATGTTTCCGCCACCAGGATTAGTCTCAACATTTCCGATATTTAAATTTCCCAAAACCCAATATTTAAACATCCACTCTTTGTAGACGTTGCGCATTTCCCAATTCATGTAGCCGATGCGATTGAGCATCCGCGCTTGAACTGCTGCGCCCGCATAAGCGCCGGCATCGGTGGCGTTTTGCAAATTGATCTTAGCTTTCACAAACAAACCAATATTGATCACAAAAGCGATGATCGAAATAAGGACGATCAGAGACGAAGCAAAAAATATGCTTATTTGGCCCCGCTCATTGGAGCGTTTTGTCCCCGGTGTCATGGAAATGTTTGAAATCATTTAAGAGCATTTTGGTACGGGATTTGGAGTGTGTAAAGCATCCAGACACGTAGGCCTTGGGTCTGGTTGCAGAACGTGAGCTGGCTTGGCCGTCCCCCCTCTGTCGTCCCACCTTGATTTATCCCACCACAACAAAATCTATCCCCAGGTGCCGAAGGGCACCTGGCGGCCATTTCTGCCCACTCTAAAGATGAGCTTTGGCCGTGGTTTAATAGAGGGGAGGTGAGAATGAAAAATACTAGTAATCGTGATTGTTTTTGCGCCCTTTGCAGGACTCCACGCAAACTTTCTTACACACGTCATTTAAACGGTCTTAATTACCTTCAAATCGTTCTCCTTACGGCTGCTTTCACTTGGGCCACATTTCCTTTATTTCAGTTTAAAGCCCTCTCGAGTGTGTTTGTGATATGGGCCACATTTGAGATTTCAAAAAAACTTCTCTATAGAAAAGATATCAAGTGCAAAGTCTGTGGATTTGATCCGACCTGGTACCGCAAAGATGTGCGAGTGGCCCGTCGACAGGTTGAAAATTTCCTCAAAGAGAATCCTGATTCTCCAATGCTACGCGCGAAGAAAACTCTCAACAACGTAGAAATTTCCTCATAGGCTCCAGTAAATTTATTTGTTTTATTTTTCCTTGAATCATTTCAAGGCTTTCGTCATTTCATCTCTCATCGAACTTTTGCAAAATGAAGGCCCTTGTGAGAATCCGACTGTTTTCCTTATCTCTCGGCCGGGATATAAGAATGGTTCGTGATGGTAATCACAAATACTAATTATGCCTATCCATCAGGCAAAGGAGATTTCATGAGTGTGAATAAAGTTATTTTATTGGGACGTCTTGGCCAAGATCCAGAGTTAAAGTACACACCAGGCGGCGCGCCGGTTTGTAATTTCTCTCTCGCAACGACTGAAGCTTGGACTGATAAGGCCGGAGCTAAGCAGGAGAAAACTGAATGGCACCGTGTTGTCGTTTGGGGCAAGCTGGCTGAGCTTTGTAATCAGTATCTCTCTAAAGGTCGCCAAGCATTCGTTGAAGGTCGCCTTCAAACTCGCTCTTGGGATGATAAAGACGGAAACAAGCGCTACATGACAGAGATCAATGCAGCGACTGTTCAATTTATCGGCGGAGCTTCCGCTGACAAGAACACTGATCGCAATGTTGATAACAGCGCAGGCTTTAATCAAGGTTCAGCTCCTATGGATATGAATCAAGATTACAAAGTTTCAACTGACGCTAATTTTGCTTCAGATGACATTCCATTCTAGATCCTGATTGTTGACTCATTAAGTTGTCATAAGGCCCACTTCGGTGGGCCTTTTTTATAGCGGCAAATCCCTCCAAACTCGTCACAAATCACTCTCGTGATAGAATCAAAGTGATGCAAAATCCAGCCGCTTTAAGAAGCTTCTTTTCTGTCCGCTATGACTTGATTGCCACTGGCATTCAGCTTCCATTTGATTTGTTCGTCAATTCCTCTTCTCTCAAAGAAAAAGAGAAATTTGTACGCATTTTTCCAGCTGGAGATTCGCTGGGCACTGCTGATCTTGAGAATTTAAAATACAAATATATTCAGCTCTACATTGCAGAAGATCAGCGTCATCTCTATATGAAAAGTTTGATTCATTCTGAACATTACGATGACACCCAAAAAGCCAATGTCCTCAAAGACTCTGCTTTAGAGTATTTAGGGAAAATTTTTGATGAGAACAGAGAATTTTCCACTGAACTCCTTGAGAAGAATATCGAAGGCTGTCGAGAAGTCGTAGAAAATATGGTGGATCTTTTAGGTGAATATGACATTGATAGTTTACGAGGTTTGATTGGAAGCCTCAGCTTTCATGATTTTTACACCTATGACCACTCCATCAATGTCTCAATGTATTGTATTAGCATTTGGCATGTGGCCCATCCCAATGCTCCAAGGCAAGATCTCGTGAACATAGGCCTTGGTGGACTTTTGCATGATCTAGGGAAAGTAAAAATTCCGACCAACATTCTCAATAGCCCAGGTGGGTTGTCTGAGAGTGAATATGAAATAATTAAGAAACATCCGACCTTAGGATTAGAACTTCTTTTAAGTGGTGAGGTTAAAGTTCATCACACGATTGATGTGAATGTGATTGCAAGAATTGTGCATGAGCATCATGAGAATTGGAACGGAACCGGCTATCCTGCAAAAATACGTGATGAAGAAATTCATCCCATGGCACGCGCGTGCACGATTGCTGATTTCTTTGATGCGATTACCACTAAGAGATCTTATAACCAAGTCATGCCAATCGCGGATGCACTGAATGTGATGAGAAAATTTAGAGGTATAAAACTTGAACCCAGTTTGTTCGATATTTTTGAGAAACATGTAGATCATGTCAAAACAGATATTCGCAAAGACTTAGTCCTTGCAGATCGATTTGATCCTACTATTCCTTGGGAGACGCTCCCTCTTGAGGAGATTAAAGCGATTCAAAAAAACGGTTTTGGTAAGATCAAACTCATAGACAATAAAAAGAAATGAAACCAAAAAATTACGCCTATAGTTTAATTTTTTTCCTCCTCACTTTTTCTGCCTTTGGAAAAGTTATTATTTATCAAGAATCTCCTGCTGATTTAAAGAATAGACTTCCTTATATCTCCCAAGCCAAAAGAGTTGAAATACCGCTTAAGCAGGCTCCTGTTGAAATGATAAGGGTGGAGCTTGAGAAATTAATTGGTGAATCATTGAATCATGAAGCTGAGGCTGTCATTCCACTCATCACGCATGAAGAGTGGAGAATGCTCTCATCCGTTTTAAAAATGAGCGATCTGGATCTCATCGTTGAGAAAGAAAAGATGATGACAAAAAAGATAGATTTGAGATGTATCAAAAAAATCACGACTGAAGTGAAAGATAAAAAGGAAGTGAGTTGGTTCTTGTCTTTTAGTTCTCCGGAATTAGTGAAAGTGAGAAAGCAAATCTGGCGGAAATTTATTATGAACGGAGGGTTAGCTGAGGATTTTCAGCCGACTCGCTGGAGCCCTAATGTCACCTTAGGATTCAACTCGGCAGTCTTTAGTGATGAAGATAAAATGAGCAAAGATAAGATTGATTGCGAAATAGAGCTTAAATCAAATTAAAAAAGTCTAAAATAATTTTTACCATTAACAAAATCACGACGAGCGTAAGCGCGGGCTTAACGACTTTGACTGTATCTTTTGATGCAAGACGAGCGCCCAAGAAAGCACCAATCAGAATTGAGAAGCCACTTATAAAACCCCATCTCCAATTCACGACACCTTGAATGGCAAAACCAGAGAGAGATATCCCCGATGAAATGGCATTCGCCAATTTCGAGAGTGCGAGGGCACTCATGAGAGGGAGTTGTGTAAACCATAGAAGAGAGAGAAGCATGAATGTTCCTCCTCCTGGGCCAAAAAATCCGTCATAAATTCCTACAGCAAGCCCAGTGAAAACAAATTGAGACTTAGATACTTTTTCATTTGGTCTTTGTGAAAAAAGACTTTCTTTTTTCCAGACCAGCAACAAAATGAGCGGACAGAGAAGTAGGAGGCACAGTGAAAAGTATTTTGCTGATAAAAACTTAGTCAGCTGAGATCCGAGAAATGAGCCAATACCTATCGCTACTAAAAACCAAATTCCTTCTTGCCAAGGAAGCTTGTGTCTTCTTTGATACACAAACAGGGCCATACTGCTTGAGGCAAAAGCACCAATCTTGTTTGTTCCGACGACATGAGCTCCAGGTCCTAAAAGTATCACCCACATTGGAATAGTAATGAGACCGCCACCGCCAGCGATAGCATCGATGAAGCCTGCAAAAAATGAGATGAGAGGGACGATAATAGTTTGGTTCATTAAGGGTAAAAAAAAGCCACGGATGAACCGTGGCTTTCATTAAATTCTATGTGAATGATTTATTGTTGCTCAGCTTTTTGAGGCTGGTCTTTATTAGGAGCAGAAGGCTGTTGAGTTTGCTGAGCTGGAACAGCAGCAGCTTGCGTTTCTGTTGTTGCTGGTGCAGTTGGAGCAGTAGGAGCTGCAGCATTCGCTTCAGCTGGAGCAGCAGTTGTGTCGCTATTGAGAGGAGCAGCAAGTTCTTGCTCATCATCAAAGAGTGATTTCTTCGCTTCGCGACTCTTAAGAGTTGTAAGAGCAATTGAGTTCAGCATGAAACCAATCGCCAATGCAGTTGTGAGTTTTGTAAAAAAGTTTCCTTTGCTTGAGCTAGAGAAAACAGCTTGAGAGGAACCGCCACCCATTACTGCACCAACTTCTGCACCTTTGCCGAACTGAAGCAAAACGGTAACAACCAAAAGGATGCAAATAATAACGTGTAAAACAATAAGGGTCGTGATCATAAATTCTCCTAGGGGAGTAGTTGTAACATATTAAGCTTGCAAAAAGCCACTATTGACACAGCGCCAAGAAGTCATTTGCTTTCAAAGAGGCCCCGCCAACCAGCGCGCCATCAATATCTCTCTGACTCATGAGCTCCACAACATTATCTGGTTTTACACTTCCACCATATAAAAGGCGGACCTTGGCCCCGCTTTCGCCATACATTTCTTTCAGTTCTGCTCTAAGTGCAGCATGGACTTCCTGAGCCTGGGCCGGAGTGGCCACTTTGCCCGTTCCGATGGCCCAAACAGGTTCATACGCCACGATGAGTAAGCCCTCATCCCAAGATGAAATTCCTTCTAAGCCCTCTCTTAGTTGTTTTTTTACCACAGCGAGAGTTTGGTTTGATTCACGTTCAGCCAGTGTTTCACCAATACAAAAAATAACGGCAAGTTTGTGTGAGAGTGCTTTGGCCGCTTTAAGGGAGAGAGTTTTATTTTGTTCACCAAAAATTTGTCTTCTCTCAGAATGTCCGACGAGCACGAAAGAAGCACCGGCGTCCTTTAAAGAGGCCGGAGAGTTCTCACCAGTAAAAGCGCCACTGTCATGTTCGCTACAGTTTTGAGCACCGATTTTAATTTTTGCACCTGCGAGAGAGAGACTGGTCGAAATGTGTAAGGCTTGAGGAGCGATCCACGCGGTCTGCTTGTAGGAAGCATGAGCAGTGGCTTCAAAAAACGCTTTCACTTGAGAAAGTGTCTGATTCATCTTCCAGTTGCCGACAATCAATTTCATTTTAAAGTCCTCTCAAAGCTTGCACACCAGGAAGCTCACCCTTTTCAATATACTCAAGTGAAGCCCCACCACCAGTGGAGACGTGAGTGAAGAGGTCAGCAAATCCACTTTGGTGAGCTGCAGCCACAGAATCGCCACCACCTACAACCGTGAAAGCTTCAGAGTGGGCTATATAATTGGCCATCTCCATCGTTCCAGTCGCAAATTTTGGATTTTCGAATAATCCCATCGGGCCATTCCAGAAGATTGTTTTGGCAGATTTTAAATGGAGTGCGTACTTATCAATTGTGGCAGGTCCGATGTCTAATCCCATAAAGTCGGGATCAATCTTCTCACTCGCTACGGGTTCACCATCGAGGCTTTGGGCCACAATGTGATCTACTGGGAGTTGAATCTTTCCACCCTTATCTTGAGTCAGAAGTTGTTTAGCGAGAACTACATCCTCATCACCGCAAAGCGATTTTCCTACAGCAAGACCTTTTGCTTTCAAGAAAGGATAGGCCATGGCACCACCGATCAAAATCTTATCTACAAGAACAAGGAGTTTTTCGATGGTCTTGATTTTGTCAGCGACTTTTGCCCCACCGAGTACGGCCACAAATGGCTTAGCTGGGCGATCCATAAGATGAGAGAGAGCCTCAATCTCTTTTGAGAGTAGAAGACCCGCGTAAGCTCTACCTTTGAAAAAGGAATTAATGGCATGAACTGAGGCATGCTTTCTGTGAGCTGCGCCGAAGGCATCGTTCACATAAACGTCACCATAGGAGGCCAGTTTTTCAGCAAATTCAGAATCATTTTTTTCTTCAAGAGGGGAGAAACGTAAATTTTCTAAAAGAACAATTTTTGTCTCTGGTAATTGCAAAAACTCTTTTACTCCTGAGTCTACAGGAGACTGAGTAAGAATGACGTCGACACCTAATTTATCTGCAAGATAGGTCGCTACAGGCTCAAGAGTGTATTTAGGATTGGGTTGCCCATCTGGTCGACCAAGATGACTCATCAAAATAATTTTTGAGGCACCTTTTTCGAGCATCAACTGAATAGTAGGCAAAGCCAAATCGATTCGACTGGCATCAGTGATTTCTCTAGGCTCTGTTTTTGTCAGAGGCACATTGAAATCAAAGCGTGCTAATACACGTTTGCCCTTAAGGTCTGCATCTTGAATTGATTTAACTTGCATAAAATATCCTTAAAGTTTACCGCCAACAAATTTAGCAAGATCGATCACGCGATTTGAGAAGCCGACTTCATTGTCATACCAGCTCACGACTTTCGCCGTTTTTCCAATCACGTTTGTGAGTTTGGCATCAAAGAATGAAGATTCTGGACGCCCCATGAAATCTACTGAAACAAGTTCTTCTTCTGTGTAACCAAGCACGCCCTTAAGGTAGCCCTGGCTTGCTTCTTTCATTGCTGCATTGATAGCTTTTTTGTCAGCAGCTTTTGTAAGATTGACTGTTAAATCAACCATTGAAACATCTGGAGTAGGAACGCGTACAGCGTAGCCATCAAGCTTGCCAGTCATTTCAGGAATAACTTCTCCAAGAGCTTTTGCAGCTCCTGTTGAAGTGGGAATCATGCTGACAGCAGCAGCACGAGCTCGGCGCATGTCTGAGTGTGAATTATCAAGAATATTTTGATCAGATGTGTAAGCATGGATAGTCGTCATGAATCCATTCTCAATTCCAAATGCATCATTTAAAACTTTTACGATCGGGGCCAAGCAGTTTGTTGTACAGCTTGCGTTTGAGATGATGTGGTGATTGGCGCTCTGGTATTTATCGTGATTGATTCCCATTACAAATGTGCCATCAAGATCTTTCCCTGGGGCGCACATGATAGCTTTTTTAACTGAGCCGCGAAGATGTTGAGAGAGACCTGGCTTATCTTTAAAAATACCAGTGGCATCAATAACAACTTGAACGCCATGTGAATCCCAAGGGATTTCGGCAGGGCTCTTGATCCCGTAGAAGGCAATTTTCTTTCCACCGACCATAAGATCTTCACCATTCAAAGTGGCTTCCACCGGAAGTTTGCCATGAAGAGAATCGTATTTAAGCAGGTGGACGTAAGGGGCTTTATCGCCTGGGTTGTTGACTGCGACAACTTCGATGTCTAAATCAAGTCCCGCGTGTTGGCGTTTAACGAGTTCACGTAAAATTGTTCTGCCAATGCGGCCCATTCCGTTGATACCAATTTTTATAGATTTCATGGCGGTCTCCTTGAAGCAACCCTAGAGGGTGAAAGTGTAGATTTGAGATTGAAAATTTATCCATGGAAAATGCCATAATTGATGGCGCTTGGGTAGAATTTCTAGCTCTTAACGCTGTGAGCATGTTCAAAAAAACTGAGTAAAGCGCGCGGCTACTAGGCAGATTGTTCCAAGACCCTAAAAAAGCTCTTCAAAAGGTTATGATTTAGGTGGGGAGATTTGCCATGAAACTTACATTTATCGTACTTGGTATGCTTTTAGCCTATATGAGCACTAGGGCCATAGCCGCCAACTGTCCATCTGCAGACCAATTAAGTCCTTCGAATAAATCTGTTCGAGAGTTGATTGGAAAAGCAGAAAATTTTAACAGCGTTGAGGACTTCGTTTCTGCACTTCCTAATGAAATGCGCTCAAACTTTGTGATGATGGCCGATTCTCGAAGCTTTCAAGCGGGTAATCGTGAAAATCCTCGCGTAATCATGGCATCAACGGATGGAAGTGTGAGAGTCACATTTGGAACTGACCCTAATGCTAGAGGTTTCAACAATATTGAAATTTCAATTTGGAATCCAGAGAAGGGTGAATTCGAATACAAGGAAGTGGCCTACAAAGAAGAGAATGGCAAAATGCATGGAGATGAAAATCCTCGCGCTTGCCAGACTTGTCACGGAAAGCCACCAAAGCCTAATTGGGATACTTATAACTATTGGTCTGGAGCTGTTCCATTTAATAAAGACAAATTGATCCGTGGTTCAGAAGAGGCCAATTGGTATCTTGGCTACTTGGATAGAATCGAAAAAAAAGTCCTGAGAATGCCCGCTTTAATGCTTTAAAACCTCTCCTCACAGCTGCAAAAGTTAGAGAAACTTTTAAAGTTGATAACGTCATTCAAGTCCCATTTCAAGATTCAGAAGGAAATATTACCAATCAGCGTGATGGCCAGGGTGGTATTTCTGTTCAAATGTTTGATAGAGCGAATTCTCTCATGCGTTGCTCTCACGCCAAGAGAATTAAAGAGAAACCACTTTATGAAAATGCCAAATATCTTTTAGCCGGATTAGCCTCAGGCTGTGAAATGAAAGGCTTTATGTCTCCATGGCTAGAGAAAAATGCTGAAAATTATTTTAAAGCACGAATTCCTGGTCTGAAGATTTATGGAAAAACAGAAGCAGAGAAATTCGAAGCTCTTCAAAAAGCTGTTAAAGACGATACCTACAAAAGACAGATGGCCCACAGAAGAAGGAAGGAAGGCAGACAAAAAGCGTTCTGGCTCAAAGAGTTGACGAATGATTATGGAAAAGATCAGGCTAAGGTCAAACTTGAAGAAGAGTGGAAAAAAAATATTGCGGCCGTAGGCCTCAACGTTGTGGGCACTGTTCCTGGCGAATTTAGAGAGGATATCGGAGAGAATCCGGATGGTGTTGGGCAATTAAGGTTGATGCTTGAGCCACTTGGAATCCCTGTTTCAAGTTTTTCGACATCTGTGGATCCCTCAGACTATGCTTTTGCAGATATTTTTTCACCTGATTATATTTTAGATAGTGAAGTTGAAAAGATTCAAGCTGAGAACACGACAGGAAAAGATTATTGTCAATTTCTCCAAGAGAGAAATCGTGAAAAAATTCAAGGCAGCCAGGCCGAAATAGTGGCCTCTACGAATAAGATTTGCACAAAAAGTTTGGAGATCGCTCAAGAAGGAGAGAAGCTTCAAAAAAATGTGACTGCAGCTATGCAGTTAAAAAATCGTGAGAAGGTTAAAGGTATCTTAGAGGTGAAATGCTTACAGTGCCATCAAGATATTGGTGGTGGTCAAACGGCTTCAGGCGCACCTGTATTCCCATTCAATGACTTAAACAAAATGGAAGCTCTGTTCAATTCGCCAGAGGGAAAATACAGAGAATATCGCCAAGTGATGAAAGAGAGAATTAATCGTCCCAAGGGATACTTGGGAGCCATGCCAGTTTATTTGAGCACCTTAGAATCAGAGGATATTTCATCCATCAATATGTGGCTCGACTCTGTGAAGGAGACACCATGAAGTACCTTCTCCTTCTGTTCTTAAGTGTTTCTGCTTATGCCGATTATGGATTACCCCAGTATCAAGATCCCTCAAAAAGTTATAAGTGTTGGAAAAAAATTCAAAATCAAATCGACAAGGACGAGATTGAGGGGAAATGGCGAGCGAAGCTCAATCCTAAAAATTCTTTTATGTATATGGCACCAACCTCACGAGTGGGTCGTTGGTGGATTCTAGATAAAGAAGAGGGATTTGAAATTTTAGTCAAAGAAACGGCTTTTGATAGAGTCGTCCTTAAGTATCCTCTCAAAAACTGTCAGCCAGAGATGGCGCATGTTGTTTTTTCAAATCCACTAAAGTCTGGATTCACAGACGCCTCATTGGCCCAGACGATTGAGAAAAACAAATCTGGACTTGTGTATACTTGGTCACCTGGCATGGGCTTCTCTCTTGATGGGATGAAGGCGATTCAAAAAGCGGCTGAGAAAAACAAACTTTCACTCAGCATTCTCACTGATCCAAACGCTGATATCAAAACTGCTAAAGAAGCTCTCTCTAAAGCAGGACTCAAAGACATAACAATCATCCCAAATACAAGTATGGATTTACGCTTCAGAAATGCTCTTATCCATTTTCCAAATCTTATGATGTATAAGGATGGAAAAATGGTTGATGTTATCGTTCCTGGTGTGATGGGAGCAGAACAGTATGCAGAAGTTATAAATAGCTTCATGGAGAAAAAATGAGACTTTTCATCATCCTCATCATTTTACCTATCCTCTCCTTTGCTCAAGATCCTGACAGTTTGTGTGAGTTGGGTGCAGATGTTGCGAATACTCGAGGCAAGCTAGATTTTGTTCCAGAATACTTTTTCAAGCCTATGCCACCTCAAGGCCCTCAAGATAATCGTGAAGAAGTTTCGATCATTTCGAGAGACGGTAACGTTTTTTATGACATGAAAACGGGAAACTATCGCAGAGTTCCGGGATCAATCGATGGAACGGCTACACCTGATGGTCAATTCATGGTAACTCCCATGACTGGCTTAACATTTTACGATCGTGATACTGTTAATGGTTCAAGCGCGCCAGCGTTTGAGGATACCGCCAATACTTTAGAGGGTGTGTATCAGTCTGTAGGACTGCTTCCTGGCAGTAATGATAAAAAAGTTTATCGCGCTATTACTGATACACTTACGACGGGGAACACTCGCGGTAATTCTCTAATGTATAAGGATTTCTCGACAAAGCCCGGCCCCAATGGACCAGTCTTTGATGCCAATAACCATCCTGCAAAACCATTGTGCTCTAATTTGGGATCATCTCCCTTCAAGCTTCCGATGATTTCTAAAGATGGAAAAATGCTCGCAGCTTTTGACGTAAATAGTGGGACGACAAAAATTTTCAATGTGAAGCAAACCAATGGCGTTTCTAATTGTGAACTCAAAAAAGACCTTGGATTCGCTACAGGTAAAGTCGAATTTTCTAACGATGGAAATAAAATTGTTTTTGCTGCCGACTCTCATCCTACAATAAGTAACGATGTCACATGGTATGAGCAACCCACACAAGATCAAAACTTCAATGTGTACGTTGTGGACATGAAGGAAGACTCGATCCAGCGCATTTCTAAATTAAAAAAGGGAAGTGCTTATTACCCTTCATTTTGGAAAGACGACAGTGTGGTCTATATGGAGCAAACTCCTAATAGTGAAAACAGAAGAGATAATAATTATACAGTTGTGAGAACGAAGCTTGAGAGTGCAGAGAAAATGAAATTTGTGAGCTTTGATAAAGTGAACTCTTGCTCTGGCATACCAAGTGACACGGCGGCTTCACTGGCTTTAGGGGCTATGTGGTATGACATTTGTAGCGATATGAATGAGTCAGTCTCGACACAAGGCCTAGCCTATTTACCGCTTGCGATGGATCCACTCAATTGTAAAAAAATGGTGAATAAGTATTGGGATCAATTTAAAGCCGATGTAAAAAATAAAAAGACTAAAACAAATGTGACTGCAGATTCTAATAAGGCCAATGAGGATGTATTAAACAATTACTACCAACAGTTTGTGGGTGCCTCAAAATCAAGTTTGCTTGCGGCTTGCCCTAAGGGGAAAAAATCAGAAGAAGTCAAAGTTGTTGAAGCCAATCAATCTGGCAACAATGACATTGAAGGTGAGAATAAATTATTCTTATGTCAACAATGCCATACTTCTCAGCATAAATACCCAATCGATTTCTCTGATCCAAGTAAACTCGCTGATAGAAAGGATCAAATCTTTGGTGTTGTGTTTACCCGCCATATGCCTAAGGGATCAAATATGTCAGAGCAAGAGCGTATGAAACTTCTTGATTGGATTGAAAAGAATGTTCCGAGCGAGAAATAACTAAATACTAAATAATCGATGAGAATTTAGCCAAGCCTGATTCATAAGCACCTCTTCGGAGGTGCTTTTTATTTCTGCTACCTTCTTAAGGATAAAAGGAAGATAGAAAGGGGCGTTCTCTTTGCCTCTATGAGGCACCGGAGTCAAGAAGGGGCTATCAGTCTCTAAGATAAGCTGCTCTAGGGGACAAAGCCTCACAGCATCTCTTACGTTCTCAGCTTTAGGAAATGTGACCATACCGTTAAATCCCAAAAAGAAGCCTTGAGCGAGTGCCGTTTCAGCGAGTTTGAGTCCAGAGGAGAAACTGTGAACTACGCCTTTCTTTTTGAGCTGAGGCCCAAATTCAGAAAGAAACTCGATCATATCCTCATCTGCGTCTCTTGAGTGAATGACTACTGGCTTATCTGTAGCAACTGCGAGTTCAAGCTGCGTTCTAAACCATTTTTTTTGGTCTTCTTTGACTGAATGATTGTAAAAATAATCGAGGCCAATTTCGCCAATCGCCACAACCTTAGGATGTTGAGCTCTAGATTTGATGCGATTAAAAACTTCATCGTTCATATCTTTCACATCATGAGGGTGAATGCCTTGTGTGCACCAAATATAAGGATGGGATTCAGCGAGAGTCATCACGGCATCAATATTGGCCGGATCGACACCAATCGTAACAATCTTTTCAACTCCAGCCTCTAAACACTTTTGGAGCGTCTCCTCTATGGGGCGCTCCTTTAAGTAATCAAGATGGCAGTGAGTTTCTACTATTTTCATTTTTTCAGTATTTCATCAAATATGGCAAAAAATTGCGGATTAGGAATTGATCCCTCAATCTTCTTTCCATTAATAATAATGGTCGGTGTACTTCTAAGATTAAATTTAGTCGCCGCATTCATAGAAGTGAGGACTGCATCTCTTGTACTTTGTTTTGTAAAGCATTCGCTCAGTCCATTTTTCTCGGCAATGGCTTTCAGAGTCTCAAAGTTTAATTTTTCTTGAGCCGCAAAAATCTCATCATGAATCGAGGCAAAGTTTTTTGTGTTACAAGCAGCAAGCATCGCTGCGCTACAAGCAAACTCATGCATGGCACTTTTCACATTGGGATTACAAGCGCTATCAAGAGGATAAAAGAAATACTGAATATTGATTTTACCTTCATAACGTCTGGCCAGTTGAGGCATCTGCTCTGCAACCATTTTACAAAATGGGCACTGAAAGTCGGAGAAGACGGAAACTCTGATAGGAGCGTCTTGAAAGTTTTCAGTAGAGGAGTGAACTCTGTAGGGAGAAGCGTTCTCTGGATCCCCGTAGTCCGCAAGTTTTTTGTATTGATCGATTACTTGGGTCGTGATGGTTAATTGCTTTGTGGCACGAGTGCTGGTGTATTGATTAAAACCTGCACCGCCTGCAATAGTGATCACAGCTGCAATGGCAGTTACTTTTAAATCGGGCATCCACTCATTAAGACCATAGCGAATAAAGAGAAAACAAGAAATCCAACTTAACACATAATAAAGGCTACAGACTGGGCAGAGGCCACCGAGTGCAACGAGGGAGTATCCTAGAAGGGCAATCGTTCCCATGGCATTGTATTTTGAAACAGCACTACATGTTTTCTCCATGGCCGGATTGGGAAAAATGGATGCGGCTAAAAGCATTATTCCGTTAAGTAATCCAAAGAAAGCAATCGGGACTCCGGCAATAGCGGCAACAGGTGAATGAGTGGCCACGTCACAATTCCAAAAAGCAGAAACGTCACAAAGAGTACTAGAGCCTCCCAAGGTTGTGGGATAAAGAGTGCTATAGTAATGAGAAGTCAGATACACACCGGTGCCAATCATTAAGATGGCCACTAAGATGTGGACAGCATGCTGAGATGTCATTCCTTGAAGTGTTAACCCTTTTTTATCCATATCTCATCCTTTGTTGAACTCTATTGTGCCAGTGGCACCAGGAGATTCCAAATACGTTTTGTCGTTTTGTCGCGGCGAAAACTTGGAAATTTACTATTACAGCACGTACAGATCCCAGAGTCTGAGATTTTAGCTGCTGGGTAAAGCTCAACTATTTGTCTTTGAGCTTCTTTTTGTAAATCAAATCGCAATTTTCCATCAGTGTTCATCAGAAGCGGGCCCTGAGGGAAGTTTTGAGCAAATTCTTCAGTGACCTCAAAGCAGCAGACATGAATGCTTGGTCCAATAAAAAACTCTTGGGGATCAAGCGACTTAATTTCTTCTTGGAGGAGAATATGATGGGCCAAGCCTTTCCATCCCGCATGGATCAGGGCCATCCCTTTTGTGCCTTTTATTGCGATCGGCAGACAATCAGCCGTTTTGATGGCCAGAGTTTTACTTTCATGAGTGAAAATTCCGTCTGCCTCCCGTGGAGCATCCTTAGCATCAATAACGATGGAGGAGTGGGTCTGGATCACATGAGCAAAATCTAGATTAGGCTTTTCGTCAAAAGCTTTAAAAGAAGCAAAAGAGAGTTTCTTTTCAAATAAAAGATTCATAGAAGATTGATGATCTCTTTCATCGGAGTGGGAAGTGGGGATTCAAAATGAAGAGCTTCTCCACTTATGGGGTGTTTAAATCCTAGGATTTTGGCGTGAAGAAGTTGATGAGGCCAATCTTTGAGAAGGACTTTCATCTCTTCACTGATGCGGTTCATTTGTGAATTCACATCAGCATAGAGGGGATCACACAAAACGGGCGCATTGAGAAACTGAGAGGCATGGACTCGGATTTGATGTGTTCTTCCCGTCTCAAGTCTAAACTCTGCGTGCTGAAGATTTTGTGAGCTTTTAAGAATTTTAAAATGAGAAATAGCTTTCTTGCCACTTTTGACGAGGCAGCTCATTTTTTGTCGATGCTGAGGATGGCGACCAATGAAGGTTTCAATCTTTCCCGCCTGCATTTTTGGAGTCCCTAGCATCACTGTTTCATAGGCTCGTTCGATGTCGTGACGAGAAAAGAGCTGAACGAGTCCCTCATGAGCTTCTTGCGTCTTGGCCACAACCATCACCCCAGACGTTCCAAGATCGAGGCGGTGAACTATACCAGGACGCTTCTCTCCGCCTATGCCTTTAAGATTTGGGCAATGATAGAGAATCGCATTCACAAGAGTTTGGTCGGGATGCCCTGGTGCTGGGTGAACGCAGAGACCAGCTGGTTTAACAATAATGATCAAATGCTCGTCTTCAAAGAGAATATCGAGCGGTATATTTTGTGCCACTAGTTCGGTTGTAATCGGCGGTGGAACTTCAATTTCAATTTCTGTGGAGACTTGAGGCATCTTACTTAACGAGAGACTGCGCCCATCAATTGTTGTGATGTTGCCGTCTTCATAGAGCCGTTTGATGGTCGTCCGAGAGAGGTCATCCAGCTTAGCGGCTAGCCAGAGATCAAGTCGTCTATACTCAGCCTTATCTGCCTCGGTAACAGTAAGCACACGCGCATCAACCTCATTGGTGTCAGCGCTGCTCATGATTACTTATTTCCTCGAAGACGCTTAATGTGGTGAAGAAATGAAGTTGCCACAAGATCAGGATTAAGTTTAAGAACCTTGGCATATTGAGAAACAAACCCTCGCGTGTAAGCGTCTGCAGGAAGCTTAGCGAGATTTTCATTTTCAATCGCTTCAAGATGAGTTCTTGAAATTCGGGTCATCTCTACAAGACGCTCCATCGGAACATTCTTGTATTCACGAATCTCTCTTAAAAAAGCTCCAGAGAAGTCTGTTGATTGCTCAATCCTCTGTTCCATGGCTTGATCAACATTGTAATCGAGACTGAATTTTTTGAGCGCCTGAACTTTGGAAACCTTCGCTTCCTGAAGGTTTGAGCCATAATTTTCATACTGAAAATTAGGTCTTGAAGTATCTTGAGTGGGAAGTGAATTATCAATAAATGGCTCTGCTGGCATTGAAGTTTTAGGTGCTTCAAATACATGAGGAGTCGCATCTTCAAATGGATTTTTAGAAATGCTATTAAAGCCTCTCACTCGGTCATACTCTCTGCGCTTTTCTGGAAAGCCAAGAATGGAGTAAGCTTCTTCGATTTGATTAACAATAGCTTCGCACTCCGCTGCAGACATGAGTGAATACAGAGCCACAGAGTCACCTGAGTAGGCATTTTTCGCGCGCATATAAGCTCTCTCAATTTCTTGAGGGGGAGCGCCTATAGCAACTTCAAGGACTTCGTAATAGTTCTTCTTCTCTGTATTCATCGAGTGATCCTTTTACGAGACACCGAGTAAACGGTGAACAATTCGATCAAAGTGGTGAACGAGTTTTGAATTCGGAAATTCCATAAGAAGTGGTTTACGTTTTTTCACTGACTGCCAGACGGCTGCGTCGTGATCAAGGTAGCCCACGTAATCCATTTCAATCCCAAAGTATCGTCGGCAAACGCTTTGAATCGAAAAGCCAATATCAATATCGGCTTGGCTTCTGACTTGATTTAAAATCAAACAAGGCTGAAAGCGAGCAATCTCTTGTCTCAGTCTCATACCCATCTGTGGATTGATTTCAATAACCTTTCTCACCATATCTGTAGGAGAACTATTGGGTGAAGAGAGTTTCGCATTCATGGCTTGATTGATTAGAGGTTCAATATCAAGAAAGCCTTCAAGCATTTTCAAGCGACGGTAATAAACTGTTTTAATAAAGCGATAGGTGTTTTCAATTGAGGTCGGCTCTGGAAGTGAGACCAGAATTCCTCTATCAGCGGAAATGAAAAAATCCACTGTGTTGAATGATGTGCCGGCCCCAAGATCAAACAAAATAAAATCTGCATCAACGTCGTGAAGCTTAGAGATAATTTTGTTTTTATGCATGTGCTTGAGATTAGCGATACCAATCTCATCTTGAGCCCCAGAGACGATCATCAAATTCGGAATAGGGGTCTTAACGAGAAGATCTTCAAAGCGAGTGACTTTTTTAGAAACATAGTCTGAGAGAGTGAGTTCTGGAATAGGGAGACCAAGACATGTGTGAAGATTCGCTCCACCAAGATCGAGATCCACGGCCACCACTTTGTAGCCCATTAAAGCTAGACAGATGGAAATATTAGCAGTCACGAGGCTCTTGCCTACGCCGCCTTTACCACCACCTATGGCCCAAACCTTTTTATTGGATTGCGGGCCCATTAATCCAGCACCCTTGCCGGAATCGCTCAAGCCTGAGCTCATAAATTCACATCCTTGTTGTTACATATTATAGCGACGTCTCTCGCGATTCATAAAGGACGTAATTACTAGAAAATGCAGGAATTTTTTGACGAAAATGGGAAGAGATCATGAAAATGATGCACTAGGGGTGGACGGGCCGCCCCAAAATCCTTAAAGTGAGCACTTTGTAAGGTTTGGTGAGATCAATATGTCAGCGAGTTCCTACAATTCAAATCCTCTCAATCGCGTTCTCGCTAAGAGATCCGATTTGCATCTTCTGCGCAAGATTTGGCACATGGGAAGCGGCACGTTATGTTTAGCCGTCTATTACCAAACCGGAGAGCTGGCCAATTTATGGGGATGGGCAATTTTAGCGGTCGCCATTACTGGTTTTGCCCTTGATTTGGCCCGAGCGAGATGGTCAAAGTTGAATGAAGTTGTGATTTCAATGATGGGCCCTTTCATGCGCGCCTCAGAGAGAAATGGTTTCACGGGTCTGCCTTTTTATGCTCTTGGTGTGGCGCTGGCCCTTTTGCTCTTTAAACCAAAAATTGCCCTACTCTCAATTATGTTTCTTGTTTACTCAGATCCCATTTCTTCATTTTTTGGGATTCTTTATGGCAAAGATAAAATCATGCCTAACAAGTCACTTCAGGGTGCGATTGCTGGATTCTTTACCTGCTATCTTCTCGCCTTATTTTACGGAATGAGCTACGGATCAACTGGCTCTGGGTTGCTTTGGTTTGCCATCCTCGGCGGAGTGGTTGGGGCGATTGCTGAAATGATGTCGGCCTTTAACGTAGATGATAATCTTACTATTCCTGTCATATCTGGTTTAGGGTTAACTGTTTTAAATTACGTCTTCCATATTTTGTAAAAATTCCCCTCCCCATTTCATCTTGAGTTTTCTAAGTTATAAGCCACTATGCTTAAACTTTTTATTCTGCTCCTCTTGAGTTTCTCCTCTCTATCGTTTGCTCAAACGCGCCTTAAAATGCTTACGTACAATGTGTACGCGAAGCCAGATTTTTTTAATGCTCGCTTAACCGAAGAGCGAATGAATAATTTGTGTGAAAAGTTGAAAGTCAGTGACTGGGATGTCGTTTTTCTTCAAGAAGTTTGGACTGCAAATCATCGAGAGAGGTTAAGTCATTGCGGCTTTGAGTACGTGATGGATTTGAGAAAAACAGGATCTGTAAAAAAAGAAAAAAATCTTGGTTCAGGATTATTAATTCTCTCTCGCTATCCTCTTGAGCAGCAAAGACGTTTTAGAATGGTAAAGCCTTCTGGATTTCAAGCTGTTTTTAAACATGGTGAAGCGATCGTAAGAAAGTCTATTTATCTCGCAAAATTGAATCTAGGCAATAATAAATCCGTTTGGTTGGCGAACACTCATTTAGTGGCCAATTATTGTGACACTCTCATAAGAGTCGATTGTGTGACATATGAGAATGTTCGAGCTCTACAGCTCGCAAAGCTTTCCGATGTCGTTTTGAATGAAACAGAAAATGGTGATGTGATTTTTGGCGGGGATTTGAACATGGGGCCAAACCCAGTGGCCAGAGATGTTGCCTGGGATCAGTGGCAAAGTTACTTTCCAGGGTTTGCTCAAGCTTCGTATGACGAGAATTCAACATCGACGAGTAGTGATAGAAATTCTTGGAATGAGTACAATGTTGGGAAAATTGATCATCTCTTTGTCTCATATGGTTTAGAAGCCATAAGCGGCCAAGTGGTCTTAACTGAAAAATTCATTTCAGAAGTTTCTGGCCTTGAAACTAATGTTTCGGATCATTACGGTTGGGAAATGGTTGTGGAAATTCCCTAATGTTTTTCATTTTGTTTATGACTCAAATGATTTTTGCTTCACCAGAATGTCCTATTGCAGAAAAGGACATGTGGAAGCATTATGCTGACGAATGGGGCCATGAAGAGTCCAAGCCGATGCCTCTTAAAAAACAAGATATTCGAATAAAGAATTTGTCGGCCAGATGGATGATGACTCCTAAAACGTGCTATCGAAAAGTTTGTAGTGTCAGCTTCCTTCTTAAAATTAAAAATGATTGCTGGAAGCCCCTCGTCTCCGTTCAGGGTGTTGTCATGCCAGTAAAGAGAGGAGACTGGGAGAGCTTTACACAATACGCTCCAAGCTCAGCTGTTAAAAAAGATAAGGTCAGAAAAGTTCTTTGGAATTTTGATTTTACGGACAAGCAATTTAAAGTGAAGACAGACGAGAAAAATTAAAGTTTAAGATTTGATAGATCTTGCACTTCGCCACAACTCACATTCATCAATTCATCTTCACACAAAACAACAGAGCTTAAATCTAGTTTTCCCACTTCAACAGCAGGAAGGGCCTTCACTGTGAGATGAAGTAAATTGGGTGAATCAACGACAGTGTGATTAAAGAAATAACTTTGAGCGATATCAACTTCACCTGAAATAAAATTGCCGCCATTTTCCGCCGTTAAGTGACCTTTAAAGCTCCAAATTGAATTTTGTTTCTGAGAAAAATCAACATCCATGATTCCGCAAAATTCAATATCAAGTCCTCGTTGAGGAACTTTTTCTACGAATCTCTTAAGAGGTCCAAATTTAGATTCGACGAGATAGTAATGGCTGCCGTCTTGGGCTTTAAGAAAGGTGCGCGTGTCCTCAATGATCTGACTTGAAATATGACCGGATTCCAAACGAGTGCTGCCTCTCGGAAGAGAGATGAAATCAGGCATCGTTTGAGCAAAGGCCACAAAGGCTAAGCAACTTAACATGACTGGGAGATTCCCATGGCTTTTAGCCTTTGACGATAAAGTTGCAAATTTTACCTGGAACATAGACCTCTTTAACAATCGGTCCAGTAAGCCATTTCGCCACGTTAGCATCTGCCTTCGCGAGCTCAAAGAAAGCCTCTTTGCTGATGTCTGGTGGCACATCAAGAGTATGGCGGGTCTTCCCGTTCACTTGCACGGCCATCGTAATCATATCGTCTTTGGCGAGGGCCGGATCAAAGCCAGGCCATGGCTCAAAAGCGAGAGTTTTTGTGTGACCTGCGAGTGACCACATCTCTTCAGCTAAATGCGGCGCCATCGGAGAGAGAAGAAGAGCAAACGTTTCGGCCGTCTTCTTAGTGACTTTACCCACTTTCGTGGCCGTATTGACCAGAATCATCAACTGCGAGATCGCTGTGTTGAACTTCATGCCTTCATAGTCTTCGGTAACTTTTTTAATAGTCTTATGCAGCTCTTTTAATAGCTCTGGATTCTCGGCTCCGTCATGTTGAACTTCTTTGTTGCAGAAAATGCGAAGAGCACGAGAGAGGAAGTTATGCACTCCCTTCACGCCGTTTTGATTCCACGGTTTCACTTTTTCAAGTGGGCCCATGAACATTTCATAAAGACGCAATGTATCGGCTCCATACTCCTGAACGATAGAATCAGGGTTCACGACGTTGCCGCGAGACTTACTCATCTTCTCGCCATCTTCACCAAGGATGAGACCCTGGTTCACTAATTTTTGGAAAGGCTCAAGAGTGGAGACATAACCCAAATCAAAGAGCACTTTATGCCAAAAGCGAGCGTAGAGAAGATGAAGAACCGCGTGTTCAGCGCCACCAACATAGAGATCAACCGGCATCCAGAATTTTTCTAAATCTTTATCCCACGCAGTGGTTGAGTTTGTCGGATCAATAAAGCGCAAGTAGTACCAGCATGAGCCGGCCCATTGAGGCATGGTGTTTGTTTCTCTCTTGGCTTTCTTTCCAGTCTTGGGACAAATCACATTGACCCATTCATCAATGGTCGCAAGGGGAGATTCACCAGTACCGGATGGTTCATAGCGCTCGACTTGAGGAAGAGCGACTGGAAGTTCATCGGCCTCTAAGCAGCGAACGGTGCCGTCTTCATATTTTAAAAGTGGGAAGGGCTCACCCCAGTAGCGCTGACGAGAGAAGAGCCAGTCACGAAGTTTGTAATTAATTTTCTTCGTCCCAAGCTTTTTTTCTTCCAGCCACGCAATCATCTTTTTGATGCCATCGACTTTGTTGGTGCCATTTAAAAAGCCCGAATTCACATGTTCGCCATCTTCTGTGAATGCGGCTTCTTCTATGTTGCCGCCCTTTAAGACTTCAACGATCGGAAGATTAAATTTTTTGGCAAACTCCCAGTCACGTTCATCATGACCTGGAACTGACATGATCGCCCCAGTTCCATAGGTGGTGAGAACATAGTCTGCAATCCACACGGGGATCTTTTGATTGTTTACTGGATTAATGGCATAGGCGCCTGTGAAGACACCGGATTTATCTTTATTGAGCTCTGTGCGCTCAAGATCAGATTTTAAAGCACACACGCCACGGTATTTTTCAATCTCGGCTTTCTTGTCAGCAGTTGAAATGAGGTCAACAAGCTTGTGCTCAGGAGCGAGCACCATATACGTTGCACCAAAGAGTGTATCAGGGCGAGTGGTGAAAACTTCGATCTCTTCCTTTGAGCCTTCGACAGCAAATTTAACTGTGGCGCCTTCCGATTTTCCAATCCACACGCGCTGCTGCTCTTTAATGGATTCAGGCCAGTCGAGTGTTTCAAGATCATTGAGTAAGCGATCGGCGTATTCAGTGATTTTAAGCATCCACTGCTTCATCGGTTTTCTGATCACTGGGTGACCACCGACTTCCGATTTACCGTTGATGACTTCTTCGTTTGCTAGAACTGTTTTAAGTTCCGGACACCAGTTCACCATCATGTGAGATTCGTAAGCGAGGCCCTTGTTAAAGAGTTGCACGAAAATCCACTGCGTCCATTTGTAGTAGTCAACGTTCGATGTCGCGACTTCACGGTCCCAGTCATAGCTGAAACCCAAAGAGGTGAGTTGGCGCTTGAAGGTTTTAATATTTTGTTGAGTCACGACATCTGGATGAATGCCGGTTTTAATCGCATAGTTTTCTGCCGGCAACCCAAACGAATCCCAACCCATCGGGTGAAGAACGTTGAAGCCTTTCATGCGCTTAAAGCGCGCCATGATATCAGTAGCGGTGTAGCCTTCAGGGTGGCCGACATGAAGGCCTGCTCCAGAAGGATAAGGAAACATGTCGAGCACGTAGTACTTGGGTTTGGATTTATCTGTGACAGTTTTAAAAGTTTTGTGATCGGCCCAGTATTTTTGCCATTTGGCTTCGATTTCTAAGTGCTTATAGTCCATGCATCCTCCGAGGGGAGAAGTTTAGCGGAGAATCTAGCTGTTTGACAGTGGAATGTGTCGCGTTATAATACAACGATGAATCGAAAGTTTTTAATAATTCTAAGTATCGTTCTTTCTCTTTTTTCAACCTATAGAGTGATTAATTATTTTGTCACAAGCAACATGACTCGTTCATTTCAGGCTGATGATTGGTGGGGTGCTCAAGCGATCTATCAGAAGAGTGGAGAGCCACTTGCTAGACTCAGTATGGCAAAAGACGTTATTAAAATAATTCAGGGAAAGACAGAAAACGAAGTTTTGCAGATGTTGGGAGAAGATGTTTTTTTTGGACAAAATAGAGAGGAAAAATCCAAAAACATTCCTCATGCGGATCATTTGTGCCACATGCTTTATAGACTTAACATGATGGATCAGTATCCTCCAGTACTTTGTATTGAATTAGCAGATGGAAAAGTTATTCGCAGTTCAATTGCAGATAAAAAGTTATTCAACTAGCCGAACAACGAAAGCAGCGTTGCCTTTGACGCGAAACCAATCAGCGTCGCGTGCTTCTGTGGGAACTCCAAATGAGTCACGGATGTAGAGAGCTCCGTCTTGAGTTTGCTCGCATTCTTCTTGAGGTGTGTCATAGCAGGCAGCATCTTGAAGCGTGTCATCATAACCGATAATCGTGATCACGTGCCAGAAGCCTTCATCGTTGTAATTGACGAGAATGGGAGACTTGTATTTCCACAACGCTTCTTTGATGAGCTCAATGTCGCCTTTTTTTAAAACGTAGGTATCCCACTTTCCACCGCGGACAAAAAGTTGCTCAGTTTTAATCTTGGGAACTTCAATTCGAGGAAGAGTCTGAAAGCCAGGAGGGTATTTCCAAACTCGATTATTGACTGAGCCATCTGGATTCCAAGCGACAAAGGGAAGATCTGAAGCATGGATGGCTTCACCGTAATTAAATTTTCGGATGGGAGTTTCAACACGATGACCTGGCTCATTCCAGTCTTTCTGCCAGATCAAGAATTGTTCAGCGAGATCAAAACGATCGCCAGGGCGCTGGTGTTTGAGATGATGTTTTTTGTTCGCTAAAATTTCCATCGCTCCCGTTGAGCCTACAAAAAGACAAGTGGCCGTTTCGCCTTGATCTGGAGCTTGAATCACATAATCCAAAAGCTCTGTATAAACTTGAGGGCGTGCAAAGACAGATGTAGAAATGAGAAGAGCGAACAAAAGTGTTTTCATTCAAAGAGCGTAGAAAAAATTGAAAGAGATGTGAAGCAAAAAAAATGAGGCCCACATCCGGTGGGCCCCATTTTGACAGGGGGGAAAACCTAGGACTTATGACATGACAGGGGGTATGTCATTTCATGGCCCTTGGGGGACGTTATAACCATATAATCTTCAACTTCATTAAAAGTAGATTTGTTATCAATATGAATGCGGTGCTTGAGACCTTCTTTAAAAAGAACCTTATCAAAACCTAAGTGACGACGCTCGGTGCGAACTTGGTCGATTGAAGAAATCGAGCGACCCTGTTCAGGAACATCTTTTTCAAACACAACTCTGTCTTCTTCGATGACAAAAGTTTTTTCACCAAACGCGGTTTCGCATTTGATAGCAGCATTAGCGTTGAGGATAAAAAGAAATCCGGCTAAAGCAAAAAGTGTATGTAAGTTGATCGTTTTCATAAGTTTCTCCCTGTGCCTCTGTATATCCAAAGCGCGTGCCAAGAAGACCTATGTGAGATTGAAGAGTTAGCAGGTGACGCTTTTGACACTTTTAGGCTTATTGTCAAATTTTTAGACAATCCTTCAGTTCAACTGAACTCAAACTTCACTATTTGGACATGTTTTTAAGCGTTTTAGAGGCGTAGGCTTTAACTATGGACCGACAAGGAGGTACTTATGAACGTACAGGTAAGTTGGCACAACATCCCCTCATCACCCTATATGCAACCGATTCTAGAGCGTGAAATCTCACGTTTAGAGAGACGCTTTCCGGTGGCAGAGCAAATGGGTGTTCGCTTCAGGCAAGAGGGCGAGCGCTACCGGGCCCGTGTGCATGTTCAAGCTTTAGGCAGGGATTGGTGGGTGACCGGCGAAGGCGCCAATCTAACCGAAGGCTTAATGGCAGCTTTCGAGCATTTGGAGCGAAAGATTGGAGAGTTTAAGCGCTACACAAAAGACAAGATCAATAAGCGCTTTAGACGACTTCAAGGGTAAGTTTATTGTCTTTGCCTCAGAAGCCTTTAGGCTTGCTGAGGCAAGGATTTGTAGCTGAGTTTTGTATTAGACATGATGATTTCAAACCATTCAGGATACATTTTTTTGAAATCATGAGATCGCATATCATCTAATAACTTATTATAAATTAATCCCTGCTCAAAGAGTTGATCGTTACCTGGGATCGTAAGGTGTCTTTTTAAAGAATCAAATTTCCACGGATCAATTGACTTAACTTTATCTAAAACAATCTTTTTTAAATCATCATTTAGAACTGAGGGGTTAAGAAACTTAGGATCAAAAACCAAATTGAGATGTACGTCTAAATTTCTCTTCTTCATGTAGGAATAAAATTCATCCAGAGTATAAATATTCAACCAGCTCACAGTTTGACAGACACTTGATTCAATCCAGGGATGAGATTGAATGGTGTCCAGATTCGTGACAACTGTATCCCAGTTGGTTCCTGTCCTCAGATAATTATTTCTCTCATAGAGATCGTCAATCGAGCAAAACAAGATCACTCGCTTGAACTGTTTCCAAATATTAATGAGCTTTGGTGGTAGATTCGTCATGTTGATGTTGTACCAAAGAGTCATTTCTTCATTTTGCTTTCTTGCAATAAGGCTCTCTAGGAATTTCCAGTGCCTCTCAACTAACGTGGGCTCACCACCATTAATGTAAAGGAGTTTGGCATTGCGACTGTTTTCTAGGAAGTCATCCCAGAATTTTTCACTTTCAGTCCATGAGCAATTCGTAGGGTGTTCAAATTCTGCTACGAAATCGAGTTTCTTTTGAACGATATTGTATTCAGAAGTCCACTTTGAACTTGATCCAGGATTACAAGTGCGACATTTAATATTACAAAGATTGCCTAAGCGAAGTTCAATAAATTCGAGTGCAAGTGGAATTGAGCCGTCATCTTGTGTCAGAACTCGAGCTTTCTCTTCCGTTAATGAAAAACGATCCATCTCTTCAATACGCTTACTGCTCCTGCCAAGACTTTCTGCTTCAAAGCAGCGCTTACAGGCATCCGGTATCTCATCATTGAGCATTTGTAAGCGAACTTGTCTGAAGTAATCACTGTTCATCATCTCAAGCATGCTGTTTTCGTTCAGATTGAGCGGTTTAAAGGTTGGTGTATTAAAATTTCTTGATGTGTTGAGGTTATTCGTGTGGTCACTGACACAACAAAGTGACGTCATGCCACTTGGGTCAACAGACATGTGATTCCAAGGGAGAACACAGAAGGTTTTAGACTTTTTCATTGATACTACTCCACCAGTTTAACACTTCAGCGTCTTGAGAGAGAATTTTCTCCATTGAAAATGCCTCATTGTCTCCACGATACTTCGCTATCTTTTGAAGTCGATGCTTGCCTTCGATTTGACCCTCTTTCCAGTCTGGATATTTTTCCTCGAAGTTAGGACGAGTCTTCATGCTCTCGAAAGTCTCTGTATAGATCCTTGTGTATTGATTTCCATTCGCTTTTTCAAATTCGATGAGTTCGTCACAAAGACGATTGAGAATTTTTCGAGGAAGGGCCATCGGACTCATCATAATCGCTGAGTCAAAATCAAATGTGATCTTTACATAGGTCTTCACTCTAAGATCAACAGCGAGTTTAATAAGGTTTTTAACATCAAACATTCCAGGCAGAGTGAGGGTTACATCCATCACCATGGCATCCATGCCAAAGAGTTTCGTTAAAAAAAGACCAGACTTGAAATTTCTCAACCAATTTTCCCAGTTCAGACCAGAGCGAACCCACTCACCAATTTCACCAGTCGCATCGATCGAGCAACACATGTTTACATTTTTAAATTTGGGTAGAAGTTCGAAGAGATTGACTCCCTTTTGACTAATTCGATTGAGATTCGTGTTATAGCGAACAGTGACTCTAGAGGCTTGGTCAGTTTCAACCAAGTACTTCATAATGTCCCAGTGTATTTGATAGGCGAGTGGCTCTCCACCAACCCAGTAGATCTCTTCAAGCTTGCCAGATTTTGCAGCTTCCCAAAGCTCAGGCTCTGCTACATTAACTTGAAAGTTTTCAATAAGTTTTTTATTTTCTGGAAGCATCCAGCGATCTCTTTCTGGATCCCATTGGTTCATAGCTCTTTTTTCGGCTTCCCAGGCGCTAGAGAAGAGTTCACCACACATCCGACATTTAAATGAACAGACATTGGAGATTCGATAATCAAAACTTATCGGCTCCATCGTTGTGAAACCAGTTTCATCTGTAGACTCTAGGGCCTGCTGAACTTTTTGAGGAAAGAGTGTTTTTGTAAAGTAATCTCGATAAGTATAGAGGTTAAGGATGTTGTGATTGCAAACTTGGCACTCAGGAATGTTTTCCCCATCGAGGATTCGCTTCCTCACGGATTTCATGTGCTCACTATTCCAATGCTCTTTGAGTGAAAGGGGATCGAATTTCTCCGTTGTAGAGCCTTCTGCGTCAATATACTGCCTCTGCCAGTTGGCTTTTTCACGACTCGCACAACATAAGCGTCGTTCCGCTTGAGGGCTAAGATAAGTATGAGTCCAAGGAGCTATGCAAAAATACTGACTTGGTTTTTTTTCACTCATATTTTTTCCATTATTAGACTTCATTTGAGGATATCATAAATCCAAGGTTACACAAATTTTGGGGTTCTTATGTCTAAAGTTTTTTGCTCAATTCCATGGAGTCATTTGCAAGTTGATCCCAATGGTGATGTTAGGCCATGCTGCATAATGCAGCCCATGCAAAATTCAGTGATTGGAAACATAAACAAAACATCTCTTGAGGAAATCTGGAACAGCGATGGAATTAAGTCTCTCAGGAAAAATCTAATGACTGAGAAAGGTGATGCAAGATGCGAGATTTGTTATCGCAATGAAGCCGTAGGTGGTGGAAGCTTTAGAACAAATGTTGAAAACAACATGGTCAAAAGTTTTAGCCGTGTGGGGGAAGTGATTCAATCCACTCAAGCCGATGGAAGCTGTGAAGAAGTAAACCTAGAATATTGGGATTTTCGTTTTTCAAACTATTGTAATTTTAAATGCCGAACATGTAATCCGAGTTATTCAACTTCATGGCTAGAAGATGCTAAAGCCATGGGGCAATACATTCCTGATCAAGGGGGATGGAAAAACAATTCTGAGGGCAGAGTCAAGTTGATTGAGAGCTACGCTGACAAGGTGAAGGAAATCTATTTTGCTGGTGGCGAACCACTCATCATGGAAGAGCATTTAAAAGTGCTTAACCTTTTAAAAGATAAAAAAAGATTCGATGTTAAACTGAGGTATAACTCCAATTTGAGTACTCTCAATTTCAAAGGTAATGACTTTGTAAATGATTTTTGGAAACAGTTTAAAGATGTTGTTATTAGTGGAAGTCTTGATGCTGTAGGTGAGAAATCGGAATACATTCGCAGCGGGACGAACTGGACACAGCTGGATAGAAATATAAGGCGATTGGTAGATGGCAAATTTAATCTAAATTTCAATATCACCGTCTCGAGTCTGAATGTTTTTTACCTGGATGAGATTGTTGAGTATTTTATAAGCGTAGGTCACATTAAGCCTAATAAGCACGAACCCCACCGCTCTTACGGATTTATTTATAATGTCGTTCACTTTCCGGAATTCTACCGAGTAGAACACATGCCAGATGCTGCTAAGAAATTTTGTTACAACAAATTAAAGACTTATGAAGAGAGTTTTCAGAAGAGATTTGAGGTTAAGTATACGCTTTTTGACGAAGTCTTTAATGCCTTGAATGCGAAATCAAATCCAGCAATGTTTGAAGATTTTAAACTGTATACAATCCAACTTGATAAGTTGAGAGCGGAGTCAGTTTCGAAGACACTCCCAGAGTTATCTCAATTCTTTGATTAGGGATAAGTCGCTTTGAGTCTTGCTTCAGTGTCTTTAAGGAATTTTTTTCTACTTCCCTGCCCAGAGATAGACTTCTCAACAACTGAGAGTTGATAGCTAATGATAAGAGTCTTAGAGGGTGAAAGGGGAATGTGGTTAAAAATTTGGATGCTTTTTTTCATTTGTATTAAAACAGTCGAAAACCCGCTCAGTGCAATAGGATCAAGTTTTTTGCTTTGAGAAATTGAATGAACGACTTTTGAACTTTTTAAATTACTTAAATCATCTGAGTCAAAGAATACTTTTACTTCTTCTTTCTTCTGATTAACGAAATCTCCATTTTCAGTTTTTTTAAGTTCAGAGCCTGTAATTTGGCTTAACCACTTTGGATCACTCATCTGTTCTGTAGAAAAAAAACCAACCGGCTTATTCACCACGTAAGCTGTTTTTGCTAACTCGATGGTTGCCCCTTCTTGGTTGAGAAATTTGCCAGCATCCAATTCAATAATTTCTGGAAGTTCTTTCTCTAGGGTTGAGCCCTTCATAGTGTATTGAGAAAAATGAACTTCTCCTTCGCTAAGAAGATCGGCTTCGACTTTAAATAGTGGATCTTTTTTGTCGGTAAATTGAGCATAAGCTATTGAACTGAATGAAATCAGAAGAGTGGAGAGTACAAAAGTCTTTATTAAGAAATTACTCATAGGAACTCCATTAGGGGCTTACAACCTTTCTTATCGGTTATTCAAAATAAAAGTTGAGGGAAAAAGTTTATCTAGGACACTGAAACTGCTAATATTTTCTGCATGATTAGACCACTTTTAAGAATGGGTCATCCCATCCTCAGACAAACGGCCCACAAAGTGAGTGTCGCCGATATTCAATCAGCTGATTTTCAACAATTTCTCAGTGATATGAGAGAGAGCATGAAGCATCATGGGGGGATTGGATTAGCGGCTCCTCAAGTGGGTGAGTCGGTTCAAGTGGCCGTTATTGAACTTGAGGAAGGAAAGAATCGCTACGGAAGTACGGAAGGCTTACCTTTTACAATCTTCATTAATCCCGTTCTTGAAGTGCTAGATATGGCGACTCAAGGTTTTTGGGAGGGCTGTCTCTCGGTTCCTGGACTGAGAGGATTTGTGGAACGTCCTCGTAAAGTGAAAGTCACTTACCTTAATGAGAGGGGTGAAGAGAAAATTCTTATCGCTGAAAATTTTCTCGCTACAGTTGTTCAGCACGAATTGGATCATTTGTGGGGTCATCTCTACGTTGATCGCATGGAAGATATGCGTCTTTTAAGCTTTCAGGAAGAGTTTCAGCAGTTCTACGGCCAAGCACCTTCGCTAGACGAAGAAGACGTTTAGTGAAACATTGAATCCCTCATGAAGAAATCCGTTTATATTGAGCTTATTAAATTTGCTATGCCTGTTGTGATTGGCCAGTTGGGTCTCATGCTCATCGGTGCGGGTGATGTCATGATTGCCACTCAACATTCAACGACTGCACTCGCAGCGATTGGACTAGCTGTGGCTTTTGCCAATCCAGTGTTTGTTGTGGGCCTTGCCTTTCAATTTGCTCTCTCTCCTTTAATTGCTCAAAGACGTGGAGAAAAGAGAGACACAACACATCTCGCTACGACTTCTCTGGCCTACGCTTTATTGCTATCCATTCCTTTTGTTATTCTGACCTATCTCTCATCTCTGGCCGTCCCACTTTTAAAATACGATGCAAAGATCACAGAAATGGTGATGTCTTATATTCGAATTTCTGCTTGGTCGATGCCTGGAGTTTTCGTTTACACCTCACTGCGTGAATGGCTTCAAGCCCATGAAAGAACATGGCTGGCGAATGCCGTGGCTATTATCGGTGTTCCGCTCAATATCTTTTTAAATCGCGCTCTAGTTTTTGGAGAGTATGGCATGCCGGCTTTAGGTGTGGATGGATTGGCGTGGGCTTCATTCTGGATTCGAAATTTTCTCGGACTCTCTTTGTTAATTCCGTTAATTCCAACAATGCTCAAAAGATTTGAAGTGGAAAAAGAATTCATTTTTGATGTGATCAAACTTGGTGCGCCTTCAGCTATTTCCATGTTCTTTGAAGTGATGGCTTTCTGTTCCGTTACCATATTTGTTGGAAGCTTTGGTGAGGTGCAAACTGCCGCCAATAGTCTTGTACTGACTTTGGCTTCGATCACATTCATGGTTCCGATGGCGATTGCCAGTGCCGTTGGAGTGAAAGTAGGGCATGCTTTTGGGGAAAAAAATCCCGATATGGTCTCTCGCTATGCATGGACCGGCTTGTCGATGAGCATCACTTTTATGGCCTGTTCTGCTTTAACTTTTGCTCTTTTTCCACGCCCAATCCTCTCTATTTTTGGCCCTGCAAGTGATGTAATGGAGTGGGGAGTGAAATTGATTTTCTGGGTTGCCATTTTTCAAGTTTTTGATGGCTCCCAAGTGACTCTCTCTGCCATCTTGCGAGGCCTCTCTATCTCTAAACCTGTATCGGTCGTCACTTTTATTGGCTACTGGTTGATAGGTATTCCGTTAGGATGGATTCTTGGAAATAAAGTGGGAATGGAAGCTCAAGGCTTTTGGGTGGGACTCAGCACATCTTTATGTCTAGTCGCTTTGAGCTTACTGATTCTTACGAGAAAAAAAATTTCAGATCTCTCCGTTTAACGGAACAACAACTCCGCGACAGCTGTATTTGAAAACGCCCCCAAATAATCCTAAGAAAGGTTTAAGCCAAAGCATTTGAGACTTTATCACGTAGGGACTTGGAACAACACTCACTGCTAAACGGGAAGCATCGACGCGACGTTTGATCGTTTGAATTTTAAATGTGCCATCTTGATTGATGGCCGCAAACGCTGAACCTTCTTGAGGATTTTCTGGCTGGAAAAAGGGATGAACGTACCAGCGATTTGTTTTAACATAAAAAATGACTTTAAATTTCTCTAAGGCTTCATAAGGAAGTCCAACAATGTGACCTGAAATGTGAGAGTCTTTGACGATCTCATCAACAACAACTTCAGAGTTTCTACAGGCATAAGAGTATTCACGTAAGATCGCTTTCGTTTCACTTTTCCAGCTCGCAGCAGGTGCATCAAGGGCGAAGAGCATACTGACAAAAAAAACAAAGCATAAAAGTGATCTTTTCATGATGAATCCTTCAAAATTTTAGACTTTTTTATTTTCCGTCTGTCCCTCACTTCGTACAATGAGGAAAAAAAGCCCTTGAGGATATTATGACATGTAGTTTGTGTGAGCGTGAAAAACTTTTGGCCGCAGATGAATACCCCTACCTCATTCATGAATTTAAGCATTCTTGGTGGCTTTTAGGGGAACATCAATATTATCAGGGCTATAGTGTTTTGCTTGTAAAGGGTCATGTAAGAGAGATGACCGACTTTTCTTCTCAGGTGGCTTCTGAGGTTTTTAGTGAGCTTTTAAAAGCACACAGTGTCATAGAGCGTGTTTTTAAACCTCACAAAATGAATTTATGTAGTCTTGGAAATGTCGTCGATCATCTCCATTGGCATCTCTTTCCGAGATATGCAGATGACCCAAGGCGAGAAAATCCGCCTTGGCTTCAGATGCAAGATTTTGCGAGCAAAAACATTTCTCCAGAAGAGGCTCAAGCCACTATCTTAACTCTGCGTACTTTCCTAAAATAAAGCGACCGCTCACCAACTTTTAAAGGATACAACACATGCAACTCTCTCAACGTGTGCTGAAACTTGCTGAATCAGAAACTCTTGCCATGAGCCGCAGGGCCAATGAGCTTAAAGAGAAAGGTGTTGATGTCATCAATATGAGTTTGGGAGAGCCTGATTTTAAAACTCCTGACTTTATCAAAAGAGCGGCGAAAGAAGCCATTGATAAAGATTTCTCTTACTACACTCCGGTTCCGGGATACAAAGATTTACAAACGGCCATTTGTAAAAAATTTAAGCGCGATAACGGTCTTGATTATCAACCGAATCAAATCGTGACTTCGACTGGAGCGAAACAATCGATCATCAATGTGATTATGGCGATTGTGAATCCGGGAGATGAAGTGATTCTTCCGGCTCCGTATTGGGTGAGTTATTCAGAGATGGTAAGTCTGTTTGAAGGAAAGGTTGTAGAGGCGAGTACGGGGATTGAAACTGATTTTAAAATCACTCCAGCTCTTCTTGAAAAATATTTAAATCCTAAAACGAAAGCTTTTCTATTTTCGAGTCCCTGCAACCCAACGGGAACAACTTACACAGAATCTGAGTTGAGAGCGCTAGGTGAAGTGTTTAAAAAATTTCCAAACGTTGTCATCATTTCAGATGAAATTTATGAGCACATCAATTTTCAAGGAAAGACGTTCTCTCTTGCGGCCATCCCTGAGCTCTATGACAGAACCGTAACAGTGAATGGTCTCTCTAAGGGATTTGCGATGACAGGCTGGCGCTTAGGTTACATTGGTGCACCAAAAGCTATTGCTGATGCCTGTGTGAAGATCCAAGGTCAATTCACCAGTGGAGCTTGTTCAATCACACAACGTGCTGCGATTGCGGCCATGGAAATGGATCCTTCAGAGATTGCTCCTATGCGTGAAGCGTTCAGGAAACGTCGTGATCTTATTGTTTCTCTTTTTAAAGAAATTCCAAATGTTGAAATCAATCATCCCGAAGGAGCGTTTTATCTCTTTCCAAAAGTGAGTTGGTATTTTGGAAAAACCGATGGAAAAACTGTGGTCAAAGATGCCAAAGATCTTTGCATGTGGCTGCTTGATGAAGCCAAAGTCGCTCTGACTCCGGGTGGATCTTTTGGAGCTCCTGATTATTTCCGTCTAAGCTATGCGACCAGTGAAGATAAAATCACTGATGCTTGCAAGAGAATCAAAACAGCTTTGGCGAAACTTCACTAATGCTTATTCGCGATATGCGACTTGAGGATGCAGATCAAGTCGCTAATATCCATGTGAAAGCTTGGCAGAAAGTCTATAAGGGCATCATGCCTCAAGATTTTTTGGATTCCCTAGATGTCTTTCAAAGAGCAGAGAGATGGCGTGGCGGATTCGAGAAAGATCCGACCCTCATTCGATTGGTCGCAGAAAAAAATGATCACATTTTAGGTTTTGCTGTGGGATTAGAAAATCGCCATTTGAATCTCGTACCAGAGGCGAAGAGCGAAGTTTGGGCCATCTATGTTCATCCCGAATTTTGGGGACATGGGATTGGTGGATCAATGCTCGAGGAATTTAAAAAACGTGTAGAGATTCCCATGTGTATTTGGGTCGCCAGTGAAAATAAACTGGCCCACGGTTTTTATCAAAAGATGGGGGGAGTGCTTCTTCCTGTTGAAAGAGATGAAGAGATAGCGGGGGTAAAAATTCCTCACCAAGTTTATTTGTTCGAATAATTAAACGTTAATTCCCATCTTCTTGAAAATAAATCGCTGAACCCAAAGTGGCCCAATCAGAAGAAAAGCTAAGTCTTGAAGGAATGAAGGTTTTTTGCCTTCAATTTTGTGTCCATAGAACTGTCCTATCCAGGCAAGAACAAAAACGACAGCGCTGAAATGAATTAAATATCCAGTGGTCGCGATGCGACTGACGATGAAAAGCATGAGGCTGACTTGAATGAGCATGCCTAGAAACATTTTTAGATTTAGCGAGGCATAAAAGACTAAGCAGAAAAAAGTAAAAATAGTGGCCCAGTTAAACCAATTTGAAATGAAACTCATCTCAGCAGGAGTAGGAATCGCCCAGAGAAAACCCAAAACTGTGAGCATGATTGGAGGAACGCAGATCTTATGAATCATCTGATTAGTAGGGTGACGGTGACTGACGGCGTATTCCGCCATCCATTGTTCAAATGTGCGCATAAAATTCTCCTAGGGTTTGATTATATCAATTGGAGAATCTAATACCTGCCGCACGGCGGCTTTGTGCCTTAGGGCCTTCTCTCGGCACTGAGGATAAATGTTTTTCTTTCCAACTGAGCGAAGAGCTTCCACACAACCTAAAGTATAGGACTGTTGAATGTGCTCAAGAGCAGAGTCCACAGAAACACTTGGAGTTTCTTCTTTTACTTCTTGGGCCTTCGAGTTAGTTTGTGGCCCGAGCGAGCTGCACGAGGCTAAAATAAAGAGAATAGTCAGACTGAGTGGCTTCATGAGGATTAGTTTAGCATGGAATTTAAAGCAAAAGTACGAATCCTCTCCCATAAGGGGCATGGTGTGGTCGACCATCCGGATGGCCGAGTGTTTTTTGCGAAACGTACCTGGCCTGGAGATGAGGGAACTTTCTCCATTGAGGATAAAGCTAAAAGTTATGCAGAGGCGAGTGTCGTTCAATTAGATATTCTCTCAGATCAAAGAGTAGAAGTTGAATGCGCTCATCAAGAAATCTGTGGTGGATGCCCCTGGATGATTGTGAATTATGCTGAGCAAGTGCGCGCCAAAGAGCAAAGAGTCAGCTTCTTATTGGATAAAAATAATATTCCCGTTCTTCATCGATTCCCTTTGATTGAAGCCAGAGAAAAACTGGGCTACCGAAACAGGGCCCAATTTAAAACCGATGGAAAAAAAATCGGTTATATGAGCGAAGGCTCACATAACCTAGCTGCGATTGATGATTGTCTTATCCTTAATGATAAAATGAAATCGCTCTTTCAAACGTTGAAGTCTTCACTTCCCAAAAAAGAGTGGGAGCCCACGGGAAAGCACCTCTGGAATTTTCTTGAAGTCGATGACGGGCAAAAAGCTCAAGAAGTAACGGCTAATAAAAGACGTCCCTTTAGACAGGGAAATAGCGCTCAAAATGAATCGATGAAGGCTTGGCTTCATGAGGTCATCAAAGATATTTCTCCTGATGCACCCGTCATGGAAGCTTTTTGTGGCTCAGGCAATCTTACGGAAGTTTTTGTCTCTAGGGCGTTTAAAAATATTTTGGCGGCCGAGGTAAGAGGAAGTGCTCTAGAGGAGTTGCGATCAAAAAAACTAGCGGGAGTGAAAGTTTTTGAAATAGATATGAATAGCAAGGGAGTTTGGAAGCAGTTGGCCCGCCAGCAAAAGAGCACAAAAGTTCTTGTCGTAGATCCACCAAGAGAGGGTCTTGAAGAGAGGGCCGAGATTTTTCAGCATCTCCCTGATCTTGAATCTATTATTTATATATCTTGTGAACCCACAACATGGTCAAGAGACATTAAGGATTTTCAAACTCAAGGATGGAGTGTGGAGAGTCTCACACCGTTAGACATGTTCCCTCAAACTCCTCACATTGAGTTACTCACTATTCTTAAGCGCTCTTGATTTCTGTGACGTGTGGAAGTGAATCATCCAACCAATAAGAGTGAGTGGGAGTAACCACCAAAATTTCTTCGAATTTCACTCCAAAATTCTCTTTTCCAAGATGCGGCTCAATGGCCCATAAACCAACTGAAAGTGGACGAGTCTCATCCTCAGTCATAATGGCCGGGCCCATGATTTTCTCTTTTAAAAGATAAGCATAAGCTTGCGGGTGAAATCCCATGATAGGAATTTTAGGCAACTTTAATAAAGGAAGCTTTCCAATTTTATGCCCTAAAACACCTAGCGGATAAATCGCGTGGCAGTTTTTATAACCCTTATCCTTTAGCAATTGGTCGACTTGGCGATAGATCTCTGTGATAGGTTGCTTTTCATTAGCCGCTTTTAAAATAAGCTCACGAAAGAGGAGCAGATCCTTCCTCGCTAATTCAACTTCTTGATTTTCTCCAAAACAAAAACTGTAGCCAATATCAACGGCCAAACCATCTACAGCTGGGGCCACATCTAAAATGACGGGCATTCCTTCTTCAAGCTTACGCTTCGTCGGGAGAAAATCTAACCCGAGGGAATCTAGCCCAGGTCTTTTAAATCCTACAAATGCAGTCCGATCACCAAACCAGGCAAAAGGCTTGTGAAAAAAAAGAGTGTGATCTCTTTTCGCAAAAAAATCTTCAATTAACTCTGTAGCTTCGATTTCACTCATACCTACTTTTAATTGGGAGCGAACAGACACAACAGCTTCATAAGCAAGTTTCTGGGCAGCTTTCATTTGAAAGAGTTCATCCATTAAGCGACCTCAGTCGATTCTCTTGGATAGAAACGCACGAGTAGTGATTCAAGATGTGATTCATCTTCTGGATGAAAGGAAGGTTTTAAGTAGCGAGTAAAGATGCTTAAAGCTTTGGGAAATAACTGATGTTTTAAAAAGAAAACGTCTAATCCATCTTGAATGGTTTTTTTCTTAAATAGCAATTTATCTTGCCATAAGAGATTCGCAGTCACGAGAGCGCAAAGGCCCGAGAGGATAGCGTAGGCACTTATGAGACCTGCCACTCGATGACGATAACTTGAGTCAACACTCTGGAGCACATCAAAAGCGACAGCACGATGTTCAATCTCTTCCATTGCATGCCACTCAAAGAGTGATTTCATCACAGGTGTGGCTTCTTGAAAGAAGTTTTCACTCAAGCCAATCTCAGCGAGAAGTGAGGTGAGATGTTCAAAGCCGGCCGTAAGAGCAAGCTGAAAAGATTGAGAGGTATTGTTTTCAACAAACTTAGTAATGACTTCATCAACTAATTTTAAAATAGGGTCAATGTCATAGCCTTGCTCTCTCAAATTTTTTAGAAACTTATCATGCTCTATGGCGTGTTGAGCTTCTTGTTGAATAAAAGCTTTAGCGGCCAATCGGAGTTCCTCATTTTCGAGACGACTCATAAATTTTTGAATAGAGCGAATAAAAAACTTCTCTCCCGTGGGAAAAAGAAGAGTGAAACTGTTGCATAAATGAGTTTTAAAGGGCGAGGATTCTAACCAATGGCGAGGTATCTCAACAGAGAAATCAAAATTGGGACGCCTAGGTGTTATTTTATTTGCCATGCCCCTATATTGTAACTCTCTTTAACGGGATTTTGCCAACACTGCAAAAACTAATGATACGATTATGTCATGATGAAATTGATCTTCCTTCATGGCTTTCCTGATAATTCCAAGGTTTGGAGTCACTGTATTGAATACTTTAAAGAGCGCGCTGAATGCTTAGCTCCTGATATTCATTCGCTTGATTTTAAAAAACAGCAGCGTTTATTGGATGATCTATGCGAGGGAAGTCAGGATGTTGTTTTGATTGGCCATGACATGGGTGGCCCGCTGGCGGTGGAGTATGCTCAGCAGAATCCATCCAAAATTAGAAAAGTTATTTTGATCAATAGCATGGGTCTTGAAATGTTTGCCCATCGATTGAAACTTTTAGAGCAGATGCTGCGCTCAAGTTACATGAGTGTGTTCATCAATCCGTTTGTGAATACCACAACCCTTAAACTCATCCATAAAAAAATTCTCAATGCCATTTATAATTCTGCAAAACTCGATAAGGATGATCCATTGAGGACTAATTCATCTGAAGTCTTAGATGGACTTGCACGATATAAAGAATTTGCTTTTATCATTCCAAAAAAACTTTTTAATCCAAGTGAACCAGTCATTGTTCCCGTAGATGTTATTTTTGGAGAAGATGATCCCTTTCTAATGATTCCAAGTGAAAATGAAATGAAAAGATTTTTTCAAGACGCCCGTCTTCATAAAACGATAGGTGGACATTGGCCTATGCGAACTCATCCTGAAGAATTAAATCATTTAATTGAAACACTTATTTTTGGTACAAAATAATGAGTCAAGTCATAGCCATTACCGGAATTAACGGTGGTATAGGAAAAGCCTTATGCTTTGAGTTTCAAAGACGCGGGCACAAAGTGATTGGACTTGATTTAGCTGATTCAAGTGATCTCGCAATTGATTATTATCAAGTGGATGTTACTCAAACTGATCAAGCGATAAAAACGTACGAAGTCATTTCAAAAAAATATGATGTAAAGATTTGGATTAATAATGCCGGTATAGCGGTGTTGGGTCCTTTTAATGAAATTAGTGCTCGTGATTTTCAACGTGTCATGGATGTGAATTTTAACTCTGTCGTCACGGCAACACGCTTTTGGTTACCAAAGCTTGAAGAGAGTGCAGGTATTGTGGTGAACATGTCTTCAGCAGCAGGCTTTATCCCTAGTGGCGATATGAGCTCGTACGTGGCTAGTAAGCATGCCCTTATTGGTTTTACACGTGCGATTCAATTAGAACTAGATTTTAATCAGGCCAAAGCTTCGACGTGTCTGGTGACTCCCGGTTTTGTCAAAACGGACATTATGAAAGTTGGTACCAAGTATGGCCTTCCGGAAAAGTTGCAAAAATTTGCCACCACTCCAGAAAACTGTGCCAAAGAAATTGTAGACGCTGTTTTAAGTGGTGAGAGAGAAGTGATTCCAACTTTGAGTGGAAAATTAATGACTGGTCTCTATCGCTATCTTCCGTTCGGAGCGGACTTGGCCCGCTCCGCTTATAAGAAATCACGCCAAATCAAAGAATAAAATCTCGGCGTTATTTTTGAGACTAATCTGTGGATCATTCTCGTTACTCATCGCCACCGCATCACCGGCCTTGAGAAGATTGCCGGCCATCTCAATTTCGCCCTTAACCACTTGAAGCCAGCCATGACGATGAGAGCTTAGAGGGAGGGTGAGTGTTTGAGGTTTAAGCCACCCTACCCAAAGTTTTGCATCTTGATGAATCTTCACCGAACCATCTGATCCATCAGATGAGAGAACCTTCACGAGATGGCCTTTGGAAAATTCATCCATAAAAGATTTTTGTCCATAGCCCGGTTTCAGTTGAGTTTTATCCGGCATGATCCAAATTTGCAAAAGATGGGCTTCTTTATCTTGATGAGCATTAAACTCGGAATGGGCGATTCCTGTTCCCGCACACATGTACTGAACTTCTCCTCTACGGATCACTTCACTGTTACCCATGCTATCTCTGTGGGCAAGCTCACCTTCGATCATATAAGTGACAATTTCCATATCGCGATGAGGGTGAGTAGGGAAACCTCCGCCGCCAGCGATCTTGTCTTCATTAATTACTCTCAGTGTTCTAAAACTCATATTTGAGGGATCATAGTAATCAGCAAAAGAGAATGTGTGATAGCTCTTTAGCCATCCATGGTCGCCAGCGCCTCTTTCATTTGATTTTCTAATTTTTAACATAAATACTCCCTGATGGAGTCATTATAGACTTTTTTGGGGAAACTACCAGGCGGGACAATCGAGAATGACTGTCCTGATTTTGGCAACAATTAGTTCTTGTAAGGGACGTGCTCACAGCGGGACTTCGTCTTTTGACCATACTGTAAAAGCAAATCCTGGGCTTCTTGAGATTGAAACGTTGGTAGCTCAGCGACTTTAAAATCTCTGCAATCCAGCCAAGCAGGGAAGGCCATGGCGTGTCCTCTCTCTTCAAAGTTTCCTTCAGCTAGAATGGACGGAGCGACTTTTATAAATAATTCTTCCACGTCTTCCTGCTTGAGGTAGCCGCGATTAAGAAGGTCCAAGGCAATATCTAAACTTGTCGCAAACCCGATTTGGTTTTCTTCAAGAGGTTTTCCTTTCTTGTTGTGAAAGCCTTCCAGCGAGTAGACTTGATGGATGTAAGTCAGGCCCCCAATTTGAGGAAACTCTTTTCTGATTTGGGAGTAAACTTCTGTATCCGCCTCTCCGTTATCACCAATGAGGATCATTTCACGGGGAGCGAATTCTTTAACAAATTTTCTCAACGAATTAATCTTGTGGTTTTTTCCACTGAAGATCATGCTCCACTTTCTTCCAACAAGATCACCTTTTGGAAAATTATTAATTTTCAAAAACTTTTCATGGCGATCTCCAATAAGTTTTTGAGGAGAATTAGAAAGATATTTAGCCGTCGTCAATTCTGGATGCTTAACTATTAGATTATAAAGCTCAGGCATACCGGTAAAAACGTTGCGCAGCATTGGAAAATTGGCAACAGTCGAATCTTTATCCAGAACATGCGAGACCTTAATGGTGTCATCTACGTCAGACACCAAGATCATTTGGGCCCTGGCTTCAGAGGATAAAGTGCTTAAAACGAGGAGGCTTAAAATGAGTATTTTCATGAGAGGTAATATCTCCTAAATGCTCTCCCAAAACTTAAGTTTTGAAATGTTTACAAGGGTCTAACTCAATGAAATTATATTCATGAGGATAAAACATGGGTTATCTAGGCTTAAATGTTGGAGCACACGATTCTTCGGCTTGTCTCTTAGAAGACAATGGAGAGGTCGCGATCTATCTGACGGAGAGAATTTCAAAGGTGAAGAATGCGGGATATTTCCCCCATGCCTCGCTCCTTCATGCTTTCAATCACAACGCAAAATTTTTCAATGCACTTAAAAATGAAAATATTGTGGCCACAAGTTTCTTACTTACACCGCAGGCCTTAGAAAAAGTTTTTTCTGAGAAATGGATACCCACTATAGGTGAACTCTTAAATCATCTAGGGCTGGATCGTTTGCTGTTTAAGAATAATCCACAAATGAATACGGCGACTCACCATCGCTGTCATGCCTATTCGGCCGTCGCTTTTTCTCCATTCGAATCATGTCTGATTCTTGTTGTCGATGGAGCTGGAAGCGCAATCGAGGCTTTTTCGAAGGATCATCCTGAACGATCTCACTTTCCTCAAAATCTTCCTAAAGATGTGAAGTTTTTTGAAACTTCAAGCGCCTATCATTGGGATGGCCACAAACTAGCGACGGTCAAAAAGAAATTTTCTCGCCATCTCTCCTCACCTTTTGAAGGCGTGAAAGTTTGTGATGGGCTTGGCAATTTATTTCAGTCAGCTTCCCAAGTTATTTTTGGGGATTGGAAGCAAGCGGGAAAAGTCATGGGCATGAGTGCCTATGGCAAGATTACAAAGAAAATTGAGGACTCTGAAAAATTCATTCAAGAGTTCTATGCAGAAGAGTGGACGCCAAGGAAGGGTAAGAAAGAATTTGATGAACAGCCCGAGGAAGATTTTAAGCGTGCCGTCGATTTGTCTGCAACTGTTCAGGCTTACTTTATGGAGCAGATGTGGCTCAAAGTCAGTGAGCTGAAATCACTTTATCCCAATGAAAAAAATATTGTCTTGGTCGGTGGATGTGCTCTGAATTGTTTGTTCAATTCTCATCTCATGAAGTCTGGTCTGTTTGAAAATGTTTTTGTGCCTCCTTTCCCTAATGATGAAGGTATTGCTCTTGGAGCAGCTTGGGGGAAAGCGTATGAAGACGGTCAGATCAAGTTTAAAAAGAAAGAATGGAGAGAGCTGACTGCAGCACTCGGAAGTCCGGAGCATGATACAAAAAAACATGAGAGCAAGATTCCTCAAGTGTTTAAAAATTTTAAAATACAGCTTTCAAATTCCATTGAAGAAGAGGTCGCCAAACTCCTTGAAAAGGGAGAAGTGGTGGCGTGGCTTCAAGGGCGATCAGAAGTGGGCCCACGAGCTTTGGGCCATAGAAGTTTACTTGTACGTCCTGATAGAAAGGATGTGAAAAAGTATCTTAATAATTATGTGAAATTCAGAGAAGACTTCAGACCATATGGCGCGATGGTCATGCTTGAAAATGTGCATGATTATGTTGATGTTCCTCAAAATACCCAAATGCCTTTCATGACCTTTGCTCCACAAATCAAGAAAGAGAAAAAAGATGTCTTAGCGGGTGTCACGCATTTAGATGAGACCTGCCGGATCCAAACTGTGGATAAAAACCAGAACCCGCGTCTTCATTTGCTTTTAGAGAAATTCTCACAAAAGACCGGCGTACACGTGCTACTCAATACGAGTTTGAATATTATGGGGCAGCCCATTCTTGAGGATGTTCAGGATGCCTTGAAGTTTTTTGAAACCGCCCCAGCAGTTAAATTTATGGCCTATGGAAATTGGCTTATTTCAAAAGATTAAATCAACTCACTTAAGATATGCTTAATGGTTTCTTCGGCTCCAGCGATTTCGTCATTGGGTAAATCTGATCCACAGAATCGAATGACATGTTGGCGCATTGGACGGCAATTTTGAATAAAATGAGCGAGTGTGAATCCATCAAAGCCAAAACTGTCACAGGTGTGACCGATACTGCCACCAAGTGAGCGCCATTTTTCAAGCAGCAGGGGCCAGTTTTTTCCGTTGGGCTCAAATTCAATCATAAAATAAAGATCATGCGTGAAACGGACAATTTTTAAGTCTTCCCGCTTAGGAAGAAGTTTCTCAGTAAAATGAAATAAGCGTTCAGTGTTCTTTTGAATTCTTTTCGTCCTCTCTCTTGTCAACACTCTATGCTCTGCTGAAGTTAAAAAGGGATAGATCTCATCAAATGAAGGGTATCCTCCCACCATAGAAATCGACATCATGAGAAGATTCGCAAGCTCTTGATTCGGCTCTGAGAGTAACGTCACAGACCCTAAAAGTGAGTACTCAGCTCCGAAACAGTCGAGTTTCAAATGCGAGCGCGTAAGAAAGACTGTTTTATCTTTTGTTAACTCTAAGATTTGAGCAAGCAGTGGATTCTCACTGTCCCAGCAAGTTGAATCGATCATCACCCAACTGCATTTTTTAATGAGTGCGTCGAGATGCTTTTCATCTCCAGGCCTCATGGCACCTGAATCAATCACCAGAAGTTCAGGAGAAGAAGAATTGAGTGTTTGAAGATGCATGACAAAATCGTAGGCCCTCTGTGATTCAAAATAGATTCCATGCGGGGTCACAAGCTTGTAGGGGCCGAATTTTCTCAAGAGTGTAGTGAGTGTGGCATGAATGGCGACTTGGCCAGATGAAGTAAAAAAAGCAGTGGCGACAGATCTTTTGTTTTTTAAGCCAGGATGAAACACATCTGGAGTGAGATCTTTATTTATAAATAATTGCTGTCGTCTATAGTCCCAGGCCAGAGGATAACCATACCAATCTAGTTTTTCGTGACTTCGATTCGTCACATTTTGGGTAATCTCTCTTACGCAGTGAGCTCGCAGCTGTTGCATGAGTAAGAACTTTGCATTCATTTGTGATTCTAGATCTTGTGAATCAAAGTTGAGAGCTTCCTGAGGCAAGAATGCATTCAAAAAGGCCAACTGTCTGAGGAAATCACTCATTCATAAAGAATAACAGGATTCAAAAAATAGTAAATCATCAAAGCAATTCGGATTAATTAGATCGGTTTTAATTAAGTTTAAGAAAACGATCTATCGCGATATATTCTTGAGGGAATAATGGAGACTGAATTGAAAGAAATACGAAATATCACTCATGACTTAGTTAATAAATTTGCTATTTTAAATGTGATTGTTTTAACTGCCGAATCAAAAAATACAAAAATCTCAACTGAGACAATTTCTCCCGTAGTGATAAGAATCGGAGAAATTATTAATAATCTTTGTGAGTCAGTACTAAGAGAGTCACCTCGAGATCCTCAGAATGAATGGGTTAAGTTTCAGGACTTTTCAATTTTTGTTTCAGAAAGTCTTGAAAAGTTAATGTTTTTGTTCCCTCAATGTCATATTTTCCTTGATGATCAAATTCAAAGACTTGAAACTGAGTTTTTTCTAGATAAGGATCTTTTTTACAGCGTTCTTGAAAATATTATCGAGAATTCTGTGAATGCGAATGCCACGACTATTAGTCTTTCATTTTTGGAGAGAAATAGTGAATTTCATTTGATCATTGAAGATAATGGGAAAATTAAAAAAAGCCCACGCGAATCAAGAACACTTCCTCACGGCATAGGGAAGAACATTATATTTGAAGGTTTAAAATCGATGAAAGCCAAAATTAAAATGTTGGCCCAGGCCTCAGAGTCGTACCGTATAGATATTCAGTTTTTGACGCGGAGTTAAGTCAAGATTGGTTCATAAAAGCCAAGCAAGTTATTGAATTTTTACAAAAACCTAAATCCTTCGCTCGACCTCACTCGATGCATAATATTTTTTATTATGATGATTAGAATTATTCAGCCGTGAGGGATTCTAATGAGCAATACTGCGTCTACATTCTATTCAGAGAAGATAAAAAACATTCTTGTCACCACAAGAAAAAAGAAGAATCTCACTCAAATTGAAATGGCTAAGATTGCAGGAGTCTCTCAAAGTAAAATTTCAAAATTTGAAAACGGAACCCTCGAGCTTTCAGCTGCGGAATTGCTTCAATGCCTAAAGGGTTTAGGTGTGAATTCTGCCACCAAACAAGTGTTTGGGCTCATCCAAGATTCTAAAAAATAATTTTTCAAAAAACTTTCAATAATATTTGCATTTGAATAACTAGCAAGACGCATTGCCTGTGGGGTAATTGGGTCCTATTGTTCATTATTCCAAATTTAATAACCTAGGCGGATGAAAAATCCGATCGATGAGATTCTTTTAGTCAAGAATTCAAAGCTCTTTGTTTTCTCTGGTAGAGAGAGAGAGACACATTCTATTAAGCTTCTAGAAGACATCTATCAACAGTGGAAAAAAGTATGGGTGGATGTATTTCAAAATGAAATGCAGCTTGATCATCGTTTTTACTCTGACGATTTTACACGACAAGACAAAATCATCGCTCTCTACTTCAAAGATATGTTTGTCGGTACAGCATTTATTAGAGAAGTGAATCAACTTTCTACTCCAATCATGGAGGACTCCTGCTTTAGATATTGGCCAAAAGCAATATTAGAAAGCATAAAAGAGTCATCTATAAAAATGTCGATCGCCTCACATTTCACAATTCATCATGACTTTAGAGGGAGAGATCAGATTATTAACTGGAAAGATTTATTTTTGAGTTTATATCTTGAAAGTTTTAAATCTTCAGATTCAGAAATCCTCGTCACGGCAGCAAGAAAAAAGAAATCAAATGAAAATCTTTGTTACAAATTCGGAGCGAAGCCTTTCAGTAAAGGATTGCCCTATCTGATTGATGGCAAAAATCAGGCGGGCGATGAAGAGGTAGATCTTCTGTTTTGGAGTAAAGAGATTTTGGAGCTTGAAGATAGAAAACTACGCAATGTGAAAAATATAATTTGGAAAAGCCGTTTTGAATCTAGTGAGATTAATTATTTAAACAAAGAGGTACTACATGTTTCCTGACTATCAAAAAGAGAAAGCAGAATTAATTGAAGGTTTGAAATCCTTTGACTGGTCAAATAAAAGACAATTTGGAGATTACTTAGCCCAGACTTACTATTATGTGAATCATTCTGAGAAATTATTGGCACTGGCTGCTGCCAGAATGAAAAATGAAGACCGGAAAATCCAGACTCGATTTTTTGCTCATCTAAATGAAGAGAATGCTCACGATTTAATGGTTAAAAAAGATTTGGAGAACCTTGGGTTTTCTCTGTCTGATTTTCCCGAAAGAGTGGAAACAAAAATATTTTGGGAAACGCAATATTATAAAATTGAACACATTGATCCGATGGCCCTTATGGGCTATATCCTTCTTTTGGAAGACGTTGCAACAGAGGTTTGCCCTTGGATATACAGGAAAGTTGAATCTTTTCATGGCCGAAATACGGGAACCTTTCTAAGAGTTCATGGAGAGGAAGATCCCACCCACGTTCAAGATGCCCTTAATGTAATTGAGTCACTCAATGAAACAAGAAAGAAACTCATCTTTGAAAACCTAATTCAATCAAAAGTCGCGTATTGTTCTATGATTAATAGTATAGCTAAAAGCTCAAAGTTCGCTGCTCGTGTGGCTTAAATTGATTTTGATTTTTCTAAATCAATAACTCTTCTTTTTAATTGTTCGATCTCTTCATAAGAGGATTTCATTATGTTTGAAATCCTCTTGTTCTCATTACGTGTGATCTCTTCGAGGATAAAAGTAGGCAATATCACAGAGAGGCACTGATAGATGCTAAAAGAGACTAGCCATCCCCAGAGTTGAGCTCCTTCTTCCAAACGAAAAAAAGCAAAATCGATGCAGTGAATGGGCATGAGTAAGAAAATAGTACCCAGGAATTTCTGAAGCAGTGTTGAGGTCTGGCGAAATTTGATAAGGCAAATATAAGAAGTGTAGAGAAGTGGAATGGTGAGGCACACTGTAATGGGGAGAGAGATGAGTGTAAAGTTTGTTGTTACTCTTGAGATGAGTAAACTCATTCCATAAAGCGCTATGTAGAGGAGAGATTGCTTCTTCCAAGGAAGTTCCAAGTGATACGTTTGAAGAACGAGGTTAGCCAAAATTGACATAGGGATAACAGCGATTCCAAATGAGAGTGCGATTTCGAGCGGAGAGTGTTGAAAAAAACCATGAAAGATAAATGTGATAAATAGGGATATCCAATAAATGGCTAAGTCTTTGTAGCTTTTAGAGCTTGTGATGTTTTGCAAAACAACAGTAATGATAAAATTCAGAAAGATATAACCAAACAAGATTAGAAACAGGAGATTGATTAGGTTTTTCTCATCAGGCATAGAGCTTCCATCTTCAAGCGTCAAATTGAAGATTGTAAAACATAAAAGACTCAGTTGTCGTTACTATCTTTTCAGAAAGAATATGGAACGATTTTAGACTTTTTCCAGCTTCGAGAAAGGAATTAAGAAAGTGAATATAGTAATCATTCCAATGGTTTTGATCGAGTTTATTAACGTAACCCTTATACTGAAAATCAGAAATCTTCCTAGGCTTAAAAACTCTTTTGATCTTAGCGTTTGTCTTGCTCGATCTTTGAAACTCGATTTTTGAAAAATTCTCTAAATGGGGACCCTTATTGTATTGAAGATGAAGTCTATCAATAGGGGATTCTTTATTCCGGATTTCTTGAAAAAGCTGCTCTCCGAAGACCTCAGGACAAAAACTTGTCCTCGCGATTTCTTTAAAATAATCAGAATTTAAAATGCCTTCACTAAAGAGAGTCGAAATAAAAATCTCAAAACGATCAAGATTGATGGGGAAGTTTTTTATCACAAAGATATCTTCTCTTAGATCCAAGTCATAGAGTATTTCGAGGACATCTCTTCTCCCCAATTCTTTAATGATGAATTTCAGAAGGGGAGTGAGAGTAGCGGAGAGCACGTAACGGCGTTCATTAAAGAGTGAATCTTTTAGGCCAAAGATTTTAATCGCCTTTTCAAATTCATGATTAAGTTCGAAGTGGCCGCTTGCAAATTCAGCTGGAGTGATGAAAAGCTGCTTAGAGATTTCTGCCACTTCTTGATAGCTTAGTTGAGATTTCCCTTTCTCAATGCGCGCGATCTTTGATTGGGTGATGCCCGTGTAGCGCGAGAGATCATATTGAGACGCACCCAATACGCTGCGAATTGCCTTAAAGATAATTGGCCAATTTTGTTCTAATTCTTTCATCTTATTCCGTTGGGCATAATCTATCGAAATGAAGCGATGCTTTCAAGGAAATACGGCAATCCGTTAGTATTGGCGCACCCGAGTGGATTCAAACCACCGACCTTTTCCTTCGGAGGGAAACGCTCTATTCAGCTGAGCTACGGGTGCACCCCTTGGTTATAAAATTTCCCTTCCTTAGCAGCAAGTAGAATAGTGATCCAGTAGGCCAAATAGCCGTGGGCAGCGCGGCAAATTGTTCCCCAGAGAGTTATTCGCGGAAGTCGATAAACTTAAAAGATGCGCATCCTTTTATTCCTTCTGGTTTTTCCAATTTATGCCTTTGCTTGGGGTCCGTTTGAAGCCATTCAAATCAAAAAAATGACTGGTATGGATTGGGCCTGGACGATGAAAACAAAAAATCCCGCTATAACTCTCGAGCTAGACTGCCAAAGTTTCGTTCATCAATTTCATGAGAATATGAAAGGTCAACGAGTAATGAGCGTCCTGCTTGAGGAACCTGATTGTGATGAAGTTCAAAAAGAGCTTCATCACTGTTTTCCTTTTCCTGGGAAGGCCTGCGTGAAAGGGGACTACCTTCCCAAAGTGACTTGTGGGTCATGTCGCTAATTCGCTATTTTGAAGATTTAAATGTCGGGCAAATTTTCAAGGGTCCTGACTATCTCCTCTCAAAAGAAGAAATCATCTCGTTTGCTCAAAGCTATGATCCTCAGTATTTTCACACCAAACCTGAAAAAGCAGCCGAGAGCTTCTTTGGTCAACATGTGGCGAGCGGCTGGCAGACAGCTTCCATTGGCATGCGCTTACTTGTGACGGGTGAGCATCAGTTTGCGGGTGGCATGATCGGTCTTGGCGTTGAGCATATTCGCTGGAAGCGACCCACACTTCCAGGCATGACGCTTAAGATGGAGAGTCATGTGACGGAGCTCAGACGCTCCGGACGATTTCCAAAACATGGAATTGTAAAACTTAAAAATATCATCATGAATGCTCAGACCAATGAAGAGCTCGCTGAAATGGCGACGATTCAAATAGTGGAACTCAAGCCTTAATCGCCACAACGGCCATCGTGAGTCTTGAGACGCAAACCAATTTCCCTTCTGCACTTGTGATTCGAATATCCCAAACTTGGGTGCTGCGACCGACGTGAATCGGTTTAGCGACACCCGTGACTAGACCAGACCGCACACCAGAGATGTGATTGGCGTTGATATCAAGACCCACACAGTAATGAGTCTTTGGATCGACGCAAAGATTAGCGCCTATGCTGCCTAAGGTTTCTGCGAGGGCCACTGAGGCGCCTCCGTGAAGCAGACCATAGGGCTGATGGGTGCGCCCATCGACTGGCATCGTGCCCTCAATGAAGTCTTCAGTGATGCGTGTGATTTTAATCCCGAGTGAATCGAGCAAGGTTGGGGGGGCTTTCATTTCATTGATATCAATAACGCGTATTTTCATGGAAAAAAGCATATCTCTTTAAACCACTCTCGCCAAGAAAACTCACTAGTGACAAAATACTGTCGAGGGAGCTTTTATGACAAAACCGCGCATTTTACTCGTTGAAAACATTCACCCAGTGGCTAAGAAGTCGCTTGAGAGCGAGGGCTTTGAGGTGGATCTTATTTCTCACGCTCCCGATGAAGCAGAGCTCATCACGCTTTTAAAAAAATATGATGTTTTAGGAATTCGCTCTAAAACGCAAATTACCTCTCATGTTTTAAAACAATCACCGAATCTAATTTCTGTAGGATGTTTTTGTATCGGCACCAATCAAGTCGATCTCGATGTCGCTCGCCAAAGTGGGGTCGCAGTCTTTAATGCTCCTCACTCCAACACTCGAAGTGTAGCGGAACTGGTGATCGCCGAAATGATTTCTCTCTCCCGACAACTCGGTGATCGCAACACTCAGGCCCATTTAGGCCAGTGGGTAAAATCAGCTGAAGGCTCACGTGAAGTGAGAGGAAAAACTTTAGGCATCGTGGGCTATGGGCACATTGGCAGTCAAGTGAGTGTGCTCGCTGAAGCGATGGGATTGAGTGTGATGTTTTATGATGTCGTGAAAAAACTTCCGATGGGCAATGCCCGTATGATGCCGACTCTTGAGAGTCTTCTTGAAGCTTCAGATTTTGTGACGTTGCACGTTCCAGAGAGCCAAGAGACCAAAGGTCTTATCGGAAAGAAAGAAATCTCTCACATGAAGAAGGGCTCTTATCTCATCAATGCCTCTCGAGGGACAGTGGTTGAGATTAATGATCTCGTCATTGCTCTTAAAGAGAAGAAAATTGCAGGCTGTGCGATTGATGTCTTCCCTGAAGAGCCGGCTTCGAACAAAGAAAAATTCACTTCTCCTCTGCAAGGCTTGTCGAATGTGATTTTAACTCCGCACATCGGGGGCTCAACTGAAGAAGCGCAAGAGGCGATCGGCTATGAAGTCGCCGAAAGTTTTAGACGGTTCCTTAAAATTGGCTCAAGTGCGGGCGCTGTGAACTTTCCGAATGTCGAACTTTCCATGAAGGCCGGAACTTCCCGCATTATTAATGTTCATAGAAACGAGCCCGGAGTGCTTGGTGAGATTAACGGTATCATCTCCAAAGCTGGGGCCAACATCGAAGGGCAGTATCTCTCTACAGATGATAAGATTGGCTATCTGGTGATGGATGTTCACGCCAAGCAAGCTCATGCACTTGCTGATGAAATTAGCAAAATCTCACGCTCTATTCGCACCCGAGTGGTGAGCTAGATTGTCTAATTTTGTTTTGATCTTTATATGTATGCTCATCGGAGCACTTTTAAAGAGGACAGGTCGCTTTCCTACAAACACGGCCCACAGCCTTAATAGTTTTATCATTTTTGTCTCAATGCCTGCGATGGTTTTGCTGCAACTCACAGAGCTCATGGCCCGAGTGAGTTTGGGAGTGGAACTTATTATTCCCATCTCCATGGCCTGGATTTTATTTTTAGGCTCTTGGGGATTTTTTCATCTTCTTGGCAAACGCTATCAATGGTCATCCTCACGCGTAGGTGCCCTCACTCTCACGGCAGGATTAGGCAATACATCCTTTGTGGGCTTTCCTCTTCTTGAGGCTTTGCACGGAGAGCTCGCGGTACAGTGGGGCGTCTTAATTGATCAGCTGGGCTCATTTCTTGTGCTCTCGACTTTGGGTCTCATGGTGGCAAGCCTTCGTGGTCACTCAAAAGATGGCACAAGGCGAACACCTTTAAAGCAAATATTAACCTTCCCCCCTTTTATCGCACTCTCAATGGCCTTGATCCTCTCACTCTTTCAGTTTCGCTTCTCCGGTGTCGCTCAAGAAGTTCTTCAGCGTTTAGCTTCAACACTTGTCCCTCTGGCTTTAGTCGCCGTGGGCTTTCAGCTGAAACTCAATCAGGCGATTCTCAAGCGCTATTGGAAATCGCTTTTGATCGGCTTGTCTTATAAACTTCTTCTCGCTCCTCTCATCTTTTTTATTTTCTATGTTTTTATTATTGGCGAGCTGAGCTTTATGACGAGGATTACGATTCTTGAAGCGGCCATGGCGACGATGATTACTTCTGCTGTCGTGGCTTCTGAATTTGGTTTAGATGAAGAGCTCGCTAATCTGATGGTCGGTCTCAGTATTCCAATCTCTCTTCTGAGTGTCCCCTTATGGGATGCCATTTTAGGAATTTATTATGTTGCTTAAAACTCCACTGATTAAAATTGAATCCCTCTCGAAAATCACGGGATGTCATATTTTTGGTAAAGCCGAATTCCTCCATATTGGAGGCTCTGTCAAAGATCGAGCGGCTTACGGCATGATTGAAGCAGCAGAGAAAAACGGATCACTGAAAAAAGGCGGAGTGATCGTTGAAGGCACGGCCGGCAACACGGGAATTGGCCTTGCGACTTTTGCCGCTCAACGCGGCTACAAATGTGTGATTGTCATGCCAGACAATCAGGCCCAAGAGAAATACCTTACACTCAAGGCCTTAGGAGTGGAACTCATCACTGTTCCTCCTTGTCCGTTCGCTAATCAGGCGCATTTCTATCATACCGCTAAACGAATCGCCGAAGAGCGAGGCGCTTTTTGGGCCAATCAGTTCGAGAACACCGCTAACGCTGATATTCATTATCACACCACAGGGCCTGAGATCTGGGAGCAGACTCAGCATAAAGTCGATGCGTTCATGTGTGCCGCTGGAACGGGAGGCACGATTGGGGGAGTGACTCGTTTTTTAAAAGAGAAAAATCCCAAGATTCACACTCGACTCATTGATCCCATGGGCTCAGGACTCTACTCCTATTTTAAATCAGGAGAGATGAAATCCACAGGCAGCTCGATTACTGAAGGCATTGGCATTATGCGAGTGACTGAAAATTTTAAACAAGCCAAGATCGATGAAGCTGTTCAGATTGATGATCAACAAATGCTCACTATGCTTCATCACCTCGCTCAGCATGATGGATTACTCGTGGGAACATCGGCTGCTTTAAATGTGTATGCGGCTTATGAATACGCATTACAACACAAAGGTAAAGGGCTCAATATTGTGACGGTGCTCTGTGATTCAGCGATGAGATACGCTTCCAAAGTTTTTAATTCAGAATTTCTTGATTCAAAAAACCTTAAAGTGCAATCGCTTCACCAATAGTAGGGATGTGAAACTTAATCTCTTTAAATGTACTTTCCGTTTTCTCTTTAACGGCTTCAACATTTGTTCCCGGCATGTGCCATGAGGCTGGGGCTTCAAAGGGGAGAAAGAAGATATCGAAATGCAAAGGGATGACGATTTTTGGTTTAATGGTTCCAATGTTTTCATTCACAAGTGACTCAAGACTCTTCTTATTCGCGACTCCCATAAAGAAAGCTGTGACCTTGCCAGCTAACTCTTTATAGTAATCGTTATAATGGCTGCCTTGATCGATGAGTACATTGCCTTCGGGATGTTCAATATAAAATCCCCAGGCGTCACCATCATAATAATCATAGAAATTTCCCTTAAAATCTTTTGGCACTTCACCTTGAAGAAAATGCCAATTGAGTAGATGAATAATGGGAGCATGTCCTCGCAAAAATGAAGTGACTTTGAATTTACCCACTTGAATAGGTTCTTTATTTTTTACATATTTAAAATTCACAGCGGGGTATTGAAATGTCGCCACTCGTTTAAGTGATTCTCCGCCATAAACTGTGGCACCAGTCAGCTCTGCCACTCGACCGACGTCAGAGGCATGATCGAAGTGAGTGTGACTAATTAAGATGCCATCGGCCTTAGAGATGTTCCATCGTTTCAGAGCTGCTTTTACTTCCTCTTTATCCGGGTTCATGACTGAATTCAAAATCCAATGAAACATATTGGCTTTTGTTGTGACTGGATCAAAAAGAACAGTGGTCTCTCCATCAGTCACAGATATTCCAGAGACTCCAAGCCATTTAGCTTCAAGAGCTGCGTGTGAAGATGAGAGAAGAGTGGCAAGGAAGATAAAGAGCACGTGGAATCCTTCAGCTTAATGGAGTGAGTTTAAATTATAGGCCGTTAAAATTTTTTGTCAGAAATTTCGGCCTCTTAGAGAGATAAGCTCGTTTGTAAGTAACCGATTTTGTATGAGAAGCCGAAAGTTGTTATAATAGTTGATGTTGCCGCTCAAGTTTATGGAAATGTATTCCGAAGAGTAAGGCAAACCCCAGTACATATGCGGGACGTTTCCGAAGGAGGAAATTATGGGCGATAAAGGTAAGAAAAAACTCACGAAGAAAGAGCTTAAAGCACAAAACCACGCGAAGCTCATGTCTTCAAAGAAAGGTGGCTTTGCACCTATCTCAGCTTCAGATAATTCTAATGTGGTGGATATTACTGCTTATCAAAACAAAGATAAGAAGAAAGCAGCTTAATCTAAAAATACAACCTGCATTTTTGAGGGACCCGTATGGGTCCCTTTTTTTTATTCATTCATCATCAAGTTTAACGACTCTCGTTCCAGAAACATAATCATGAATTCCGCGCTTCTTTTCAGTGAAGGCCGTGATGACAAGACCAATGCCAAGGGTGAGTGGGAAGAGAAACGCTTTGCCCACCACTTCACGAAGAAAGGCGCTCCAAATCGTTGGGATTTTTCCTGATTTCACATCTCTCACTTGAAGTCCAAGCGCGAGTTTACCGGGTGTGCCGCCCTTAAGTGATATAAAGAGAATTGTCACAACGTAGCCCGCGACTAAGAAGAGACCACCCGTGATGAACATGCCTGATTCTGAATAAATTCTTAGAGTCGCTCCTATGATTTCAGCCGGAGTCGCTCCATTCTGGGCCATCTCTTGAATGAGCTTTTCTTCTTGCGGAGAGAGGTCTCTAACAATGCCCGCAAACATCAGGAGAAAATTAATCGCTCCTTTCACAAGAGCAAAGATGATGACGTCGATAATGGCCGCTAAAACACGAATCCAAAAGCCAGCTGGTTTCATTGAAACTCCTTCATAGAATTTCAATTATTATAGACCGATTTCAGCGCGGACGGAATTGATTGTCCTCATCGCCGTTCACACCCATCAAATAAGTCGTCTCTTCACCATTTGACGCTTCAAGGCGATTCATCAGGGTTTGCCAGCTTGAGAGATAGCCTTTGAGGAAAGGAGTCAGGAAAGCCATCATGTTGTCTTCTGATGTCGATGTCAGAGTCGGAAGACCCGCCGTGATGATATCAAGATTTTTACTGCCGCCTGGTTTGGCCGCAAAATAGTTTTGATTGTAGTAAGGATAAGAGCTGCAACCATTAAAGAAGATGATCTGATAGTTGCGCTTAAAATTGACTGTCGGAAGTGAGTTCAGATCAAGGTTTCCACCCAGACCAGAATGTCCATCATAAGCGATGATGTCAGCGTTCTCATAAGCCTCAATTAAATATTTATGAAAAGTGGAATCGCGGTTATCCATTTCTGTTTCAGCGAGCATCAATTGAATTTCAATTTCGCTGTTTGTGCCCAAAGCCGTTTTTGTCATGCCTGAAAAAGTGGCAAGATAGTTCACTCCTTGAGTCACTCTTTGGCCGCTATGGCGAAATAATTTTTTCTCTTCTTTAAGTTCAAATCCAAGATCTGTGAATTTCTCTTTAAGACCTCTATAAGAGTAGGCACCTGAGTCACGGTTGGTGGGCCCGTCGATGTAGCCGATAAAGACGGCGACTTTAATTTTATCTTTTTGATAGAGGCGATCGTATTCAGGGTAAGTAGAAGTGGTATTTTCTAGTTCATCTAGTGTGCCATTTATTCTCAAGACATCTGTTGTGTTTCCTTTAAGAGGACACTCATCCTTATCGGGATCCCAGAAATAGAAGAAGTCACCTTCAGAGTTATAGTGTTCATCGGAGCATAAGTTCTTTCCACGCACGACTCCGAGTTCATAAATTTTATCGATGTTGTAGGGAAGGCTGAGTGGGATTTGAGTTTTGCGGCCATTTCTAAATACACTTCTATGGAAATTGGTTTTTCCTTCGAAGTGATAGCTCACTTCAACCATGTCACCTTTAATTTTTTGGCCTTTCAAGATAATTTTATATTTTTGTCCTAAGACACCTGGGAATCGAAAAGCGTCTAGGAAACTTTCAGATTGAAAATAGCCGATTAAATGTTGAACTTGAGAATCGATGGCTTCTTTTTTTTGAGCTGCCGCGAGACCCGGAGTTAATTCAATTTTTCCTTCAAAGCGTAAAATAGCTTCTGTGGATTTGGCCCCGTAGTATTTATCTTGGGCAAAAAGAGAAAAGCTGAATAAAACTAAGCATAGTGACAATAGTGTTTTCATGAGGGCAAAAATGCCAGAGCGCCAATGAATCTGTCCTGAAGCTTTGTAAAATCTTCACACTCTTATTGAGGGCTTTCGTACAATGCGTCCTCAAAAGACTTATCGAGGGCCTTTGGTGAAGATTCTTGCGTTAACGTTGGGCCTTTCCACATCTTAAGCCATATAGAAAAGTGAGTGGGACGCTCTTCCTTGAAATCAACGAATTTATGCAGATGAATCCAAGGGACCTGAGGGTTTTCATGGTGTGATTTGTGATGATGATAATGAAGAAAAATCCAATGAACGATCGGGTTCACTTTTAAATTCCAAGCCCCGTGGCGAATATCTCTCTTGGTCCAGGCATGATCAGCGTATTGAAGAGAGCCCCAATTGATTGCAAAGGCCCAGTAGCATCCGAGCCATTTCCAGAAACTTAATCCCATGAAATAGCCAAGGGCGAGATGAAAGAGAAGAGTGAAGAGAAGTTCCGCTCGCGCTTTAAGAGGATTCACTTTCTCAATGCCAGAGAGCATGGCATCGGCACTCATTCTTTGAATGCGTGGATCAGGAGAGCGCAGAAGAGGAATGTTTAAAAGCCAAGGAGCGAAGAGGTAGGCCAGTCCTGCAATAGGGGCCGACGTCCAGTAAAAGCCCAAGAGGATGGTGTACATCTGAAGTCTTTTAAGAAGTTTACTATCGCTTGGGTAATACATATCGAACATTTCAACATCAGTTCTGTTGCGTCGATGATGACCCAGATGAAAGGCACGCTGGAGAGTGAAACCAGTGGGAAAAAAAGCCGCTGAAAAAACGCCAAACAAATCGTTTAAGGTTTTGTTGGGATGGAAGACCCGGTGGACACTTTCATGCAGCAGAGAGAAGAGAGTATTGCCAATATAGGAAAAACAGAGTGTGCTGATCAAGTATGTCCAAAGGGTGTTGGACGTGGCCGCAAAATATAAACAAAGGATCGCAAGAGAATAGGCGGATAAAGCTATGAATATATTTAGCGTTCCGGGGATCGTGATTTCCTTTCCTAAATATACTCCGCGCGCCATGGTCGTCCTTGCTTGCTTGTAGTCTGAACCTTTGGAAATTATACTTTTTGGGATGACTGCTGCAACTAATCTTCAATCGGTAACAAATGCTTATCCCATTCACTGGGAAGCCTACAAGCAAAAGAGTTGGGTGAATCTGGAATTTGATGAAAATCAAACTCCTTTCTTCAACACTTCTGTTTGGGATTCTTTAAGTGATGAGCAAAAACGCGAGCTCGCGTGGGGCTTTGTGCAACTCAATGCAGAAGTGATCATTCATCTTGAGCAAGGATTGCTGCTCTCTTCAAAAGTGCTTGAGAAGCGTGGCTTAAAACTTGATCAGGGAATGAAAGAGTTTATCAGTGATGAAATTCTTCACATTGATGAGTTTAGAAAATTTCTTTCAGAAGAATCAAAGGGCTGCTGGCCCGAGACTTCATTTTTTCTCCATCAAAAATCTTGGAGCAGAAAATTTTGTGCCTGGCTTTATCGTTGGGAACCACTGGCGGTGTTTCTACCAGGGGCCAAGTCTGAGATTTATGCCGTTCAGTATCATGTTGCTTTAAGCAAAAATTCAAAAATTGAAAATCGATGGGCTTCACTTGTAAAACATCACGCGATTGATGAAGCGAGCCACATCGCCAAAGATTTTGAATTACTAAGAGATGAAATTCAAAAGATGACACTCATTCAAAGAGTGAGACTTCATGTGGCCACCTTGATGTGTGTCCTGATGACTCAAGTGTGTCTGATTAGTCCGGCTTGGAAGTTGATGAGTCGCGTGTTTTATAAAGAAAATACATTCAAGAAATTTTATCTTTTTTCAAAATTTATCTCTTGGGTGCTCTGGATTCATCCGGCCTTCCCAGCGACGAGAAAAGTGTTCTCTAAATTGATTCACAAAGAATCTGATTCTTACTTTAAGCATTTTGCTTTTTTAGGCTGGTAGATGATTACTTGGATTGCCATTAACTATATTGGGTTTGCCTTGGCGGTTACGATCGCATGGCTTGGTTACGCTTATCCTCTATGGGTCGCGGTGGTGGCACTTTATCTTATGCCTCCCTTTCTCGCTCGTGTGACATTGCTCATTTTAGGGAAGCCAGAAAATAATAGTCCTGTGCCTTCTAAGAGTGCCTACGCTTGGTGGATTACAACACAACTTCAGGTCCCTTTCATGCGCTTTAGTTTTCTTGAAGAGCTTTTGCGCCTGGTGCCTGGGCTCTACAGTTTTTGGCTGCGTCTTTGGGGCGCCAAGGTTGGAAAGTTTGTCTTTTGGTCTCCCAAAGTTCTGATTGCTGATCGCCCATTTGTGGAGATTGGAGATCAAGCGGTGTTGGGTTATGGCGCGAAGATGACTTCTCATCTTCTAACGAAAGATCCAAAGACTTTAAAATTGAGCTTAATTTTTGGAGAACCGAAAATTGGAAATCGAGCGATTGTCGGCACCATGAGTGCGATCGCGCCTGGGGCCATGTTAGGTGAGGGAGAAACGCTTAAAGCCACTTCGGCTTTGCCTCCTTTTTATCATTTTAAAAATAATCAAATGTTTAATGAATCTGGAATAAAACAAGACGCAATCTTTATCATGACTCATGAGGAGGCCTAATTGAAAAAGTATCTTTTAATCACAGCACTATTGGTTCCAACGCTTGGGTTCGCCAAACCCTCTCCGTATGGCCAAGAAGTTTCAAAGAAAGCTCCTTATAAAGCTGAGGAAAACGCCTACACTTGGACAACATTGTCGAAAGTGAAAGAAGGAAAGGCGAAGTTTTCTAACCAGAAGAGAAATCCTAGTAATCAAAACTCTGGCGATGAGTCGATGATGAGTGACGCCTTTAGAAAAACCCGTGATCAGTTCTTGAAATTGAAATCGGCCGATGAGATTGAAGCCTTTCTTAACGATCTTGAGCAGAACTATGGCTCATTTAAGGATGAAGACCAAAAGTTCTTTGTCGCCCATGTCCTTCCTCTTCGTGAATTAAGAGGGATTGCCTGGAGAAGTGCTCCTGTTTTTAGCAAAGCGAAAATCACCCATAGCTATGTGCTGACGATGCTTAAGAATACTCAATCGAGTATGAAGATCTTCCTTCCTACTGAGCAGTGGAGTGCTGGTTTTGAATATATTACAACTCCTTACGTTAGAGAGGGGAAAGTAGCCGAAACATTCAAGAATGAATCAGATCTTGTATCTCACTTCTCTGGCCCTGTAAGAAGCTCGATGCTTAAGGCAGCGAAGAGAATTCAGGCCATTGATCTCAATGGGAAGACAATCGTTTGGGATAATAAATTGTTCTTTGGTAAAGCGTCTTTTGTCGATGATGTCGATCGCTTTCGCTTAGTCGGTGAAGTCGAGCGTATTAGCTCTCTAGCGTCAATTCATAGCTCTCTTGCTCAAATCTCTTATCAAAGAGCCTATTCATCTGAGAATTCAATGAAGCTGTTTCAAGATATGGGAAAACTCTATGGAGTCGACGGATTTCTTTCAGAAGTTGATGGAGCCCCATCATCAAAGAGAACAAATGTTCTAAGAAAATCGACTTACAAGAATTACGGAACCCTTTTGCCAGACGGACAAGAATGGATGGCTCAGTCTTTCCATCATCTTCAAGAGAGCGTTCGATTAACAGCGATGGTGTGGGATCAAATCAAGCGAGAAGATCGTCCACTGACTGAGGCTTTCCTGTTTGATACTTCATTTGCCCGAGCTTATGAGCGTGGCAGTGATCTCTCGATTGAAAATATGTTAGCCATCGTTGAGGGACCTGCTCAAATCAGAAGTGCGATCACCGGTGAGATGGTGAAGGTTGATCTTCCAGCCTTCTATAAAAATCCTCCACAAGATTTAAAAGCGTTTCTTCCTACTGCATTTGTCGAAGGCAGCGAGTGGAAAGAAATGAGTTTAAAAGATGCTTCTGGCAAAGTTCAAACGGTGAAGTATCGCAACTATGAAATCGGAAGAGCAAATAATTGGGATGCGCAAACGTATAAGCAAATTTTCCCAGATGTGAAAACGGGTAAAGATATTCCTGCAAGTGTGAGAGTTCTCTCTCAGAGTTGGGGAAGTTGGATGAGTGCGATGCCTTTAGCCGATATTATTGAATAGAAGAATGAAAATTTTAAGAAATAAAGCCGATCGCAGCACCCTCTATGCCTCTGGGCTAGCGGGTGCTCTTCTTATTATTTCGATGTTCGCGAAGTTAACCCTTTGGGAGCAAGTCATCTTAGTGCTTCTCAATATCGCCTTCACTTTGATGGGGCATGTGATGAATCATAATGCCTCTCATTTGCCCGTCTTCGTTTCTAAAAAATTAAATCACTACTTTTTTCTTTATCTCTCCACTTTGATGGGGATTCCTTCGGCACCAATTGCAGCGTCACATATCTATAATCATCACGCTCATAACAATGATCACAATGATTGGATGCGCTCAACGGTGCTAAAAGATCAGTGGGGAATACTTCGAATTTTAAATTATATTAAGCATGTCTTCTCACTTCCTAAGCTTTCGAAGAGAGAGGGAGGCGCGGATATTCCTAAGTCTCTTTTTCTTCGCTCCCAGATAGAGTCGCGCTTAATTCTCGGCTTAGTCGTTGTCCTCTTGGCGATCTCTCCTGCCAGATTTGCCATTTTCTATGTGCTCACGCGCTTAATTGCTCTCTGCCTTCTCTTTGTTATCAACTTGGTTCAGCACGATGGCCTTGAGAATAATAATGGTGTGAATCGATGTCGGAATTTTATATCACCAATTGTGAATTTTTTTCTTTTTAACAATGGTTATCATTCGGCCCATCATCTTCAGCCCTCAGCTCATTGGAGTGAGTTGGCTGTTATCCATAGAAAAATGGTTATTCCAAGAATCAAGCCTGAGCTTAATGAATTAAGTCTCTTTGGCTTTATTTTTAAAAACTATGTGATACCTGGTTATAAGCATCAAAATGAAATCGTTTAAATTCAGTCTGCCAAGTTTGTATCAGTTTTTATGGACTGGAACTTGGTTAACAATCGTTTTTTCTGCAATTTATGGTTACACCAATTGGCATGCAGATCATGCTGAAAAACTTTATAAGTTTTACTTCGATTGGGAGCTCACGATACCACTCATCCCCTGGATGATTCTGCCTTACACTTCACTCAATCTTTTGACGGCCGTTCCCGTTTTTATTCTGAATCCCAGTGAGATGCGTCTGTTGGGAAGAAAATTAGCGATTGTCACATTCATTGCTGGCGCCATCTTTTATTTTTTTCCTGCTCCTATCGGATTTATCCGTCCTTCTCATGCTGAGTCTTTAGATTTTATCTTTCAAATTATTTGGTCCCTGGATAAAACCAGTAATACTCTTCCCTCGCTACACATCACATATTCGGCTCTGACTGTGATGGCCCTATGGTCGAAGGTGAATACAAATTACAAATTGTTTTTCTTTTTGTGGTTTTCCACAATTTGCTTAGCCGTTCTTTTCACTTGGCAGCATCATCTTTTGGATATTGTGGGTGGAGTTCTTTTGGCGACTGGCTGCCATCTCATTTATCAATCGAAAGATATTGATCCAGCTTTTAGATGGAAACCTTAGAGAGTAGTAAGCCAATTCATATAGTCTCTTAAAAGCTCATCTTTTGGGCCTAGGCGTTCTGGAGAAATGGTCACGCCATCAAGTTCAAGGCATTCTTTGGCAAAAAATTGATAAGAGAAATATGCACTTATTTCATTTTTAATTTTACTGAGTAAATGATTATTAGTTTTTGATAAAACAAACAGCCAGGCTTTCCATTTATCACCTTCCGCTTCAATAAATACCATCATGTGATTTGTGAATTTTCCTACTGTTGTTTTTGCGACGATGAGATTTCCTTCATAAACGGTGTAATCTAGCTGTGCATTTTTACCGTATTTTTTTACCAACCATTTATCTGCCGCTTCTTTACCTAAAATTTCATATTGAAGTTTGATGCCTCTTTTTTGTTGCTCCGATTTATCTATGATCGGTGGGGCAGTGGGTTTTCTGTGATGAACATATTCAAAATGAGCTAAATCAAAGGCGTTTGCCGCAGGGACACTCCAGTGGTTATTCCCTTTGAGAAGTCTTACGTGAGCGCAGCTATAGTCGTTAGGATTTTCATTTTGAAAGAAGGGTAGTGTTCGGACTTCATTTCTCTTTGAATGGACAAAGAGATGGCCATGTCTCTCTTCAATTGAGTAAACATCAAGCTTAGCAAATTCAGGAATACTCTCTTGGGTAGAGCCGGGAATTCCTGTGCATTTTCCTTGGTTATTGTACGTCCATTGATGGAGTGAGCATTGGAGACTATTCCCTCTGACTTTCGCTTTATTAAGCGCTGCTCCCATATGTGGGCAGCGGGATTGAACGGCGTAGAAATGGCCATTTTCTCCTCTATAAACGACAATCTCTTCTTCAGCGACTGTGACGAATTTTGGCGCCTGAATACTTTTTGAAGCACCAATGTAGTACCAGCCATGGGGTGAAGATTTTAGAATTTGTGCAGAAGCCATGCGATGATTATACAGGCCAATAGTGGTGAAATGAAAGCTTGAGGATTTATGAAATCAGCGAAGCCAAATAATTTGCTCAATCTCAGCATTAATTTGGCGGCTATATTTTTGTTTTTAATGTGTCTCTACGTGGTCTCTCATTCTGAATCGATTCCCGTCATTTTAGGTTGTATATTCCTCTTCTCCTATGTCGCTAATACCATCTTTGCTCTGCTACATGAAAGTGTGCACCGAGTTTATTCGCACACTGAGTGGCTCAATGAAATTATGGGCATTATCAATGGGGCCCTTTTTCCCACAGGACTGACCTTTCAGCGCGTCTGTCATCTCGGTCATCATTTAAGAAATCGCACAGATCATGAAATGTTTGACATGTACTACGAAGAAGACAATTTATTTTTGAAGCGCGCCCAATTCTATTCCATTTTGACTGGTATCTATTGGCTCACAATTCCTATTGGATGGCTCACTTATCTGATTTGCCCGTGGAGCTATCGACTCCTAAAAACGGACAATGTGGCGATTAAACACACGGGTGCGATCATGCTTCATCCCTTTATCGATCATCCTAAAAAATGGCGTATACGTTTTGAACTGCTCTTTGTGATCGCTCTGCAAGTAGCGATCTATCTTTTGCTTGATTTAAAATTTCTTCAAACTCTGGCATGTTTTTGGGTCTTCGGTCTCTTTTGGGGCTCGCTTCAATACGCCGATCATGCCTGGTCTCCACGCGATATACTCAAAGGGGCTTGGAATTTAAAAGTAAATCCAATCACGCGCTGGTTTTTTTTGAATTATCACTACCATCAAGTGCATCACATGAATCCAAAGCTTCCTTGGAATCATTTACCTAAGCATGTTGACCCCCATGAGCCACAACCTTCCTTCTTGAAAATATATTTTGAAATGTGGAAAGGTCCAAGACCGGCGCAAGCTCCAAATCCCATTCTCAAAGAAGATATTAAAAATGAGCTCTCGTCTGATGAAGATTTAAGAGTAGAGAAACAAGAGTCTTGTGAATGGAATTGCTTTAAGCAGTTTATTCAATTTAGCCTAAGAAATAAAAGATACGCTTCTATCGCCTTTATTTTGTATAGTTTCTCATTTAAAAATTGGAAAATGGCCAAAAGGCTGAGGCATGGATTTTGTGCTCTTCAAGTCGTGGATGACCTCCTTGATGGTGATAGAAAGTGCCAAGGAGAGCCTCTTGAGGTGGTGGCAAAAGTTTTGCAATGTCTTGAAACCAACGACTGGGGCCAATCAGATCTCCATCAACTGTTTAAAGTCTATCTCTCCCAACTTAAATCCAGTCCTGATTATCTTGAGGGCGTAGAGATTTTAAAAGTCGTGATTGAAGCGATGATGTTTGATCGCTCAAGAGTCGTTAATAAGCTTGAACTCAATTACGATCAACTGATTGCTCAACATCGTAAAACCTTCTCCACATCACTTGATATATTGCTGATTTCAATGGGTAGCTCACTTCGGACAAAAGATGCGCCCTCAATCTTGGATGTCTTTGCTTGGTGCTCAATGTATCGCGATCTCGAGGAAGATCTAGATAAGGGATTGGTTAATATACCCGTAGAAGTTTTTGGAGAGCACTGGCCGAATAAAAGTCCAGATAAATCATGGGCAAGAAATTCAAAGGTTCAAGAATGGCTCAAGTCTGAAAACATTAAAGTTCAAGACTACTCCCTGAAAGCTAAAGCTGAACTCAATGCTCTAATTGACGAGCCAGGAAAGAAAGTCTTTCTCATTTTTGTTCGTTCAATGGACAAGTACATCAAAAAGGCGATGAGTGCGATCTAGACTTGAGAATTTTGATAAATTGCTCACAGGCATGATTAAGGCTTCATGGCTTAGACCCAAGCTGATTCTTTCGGTCAGCTTGCTTATATTTATCATCGCTCTTTTTGGGGCAAGCCGATTGCATCAAGTGGTCTCCATTGAAGATCAACTGGATTCAAAACTTCAATCGACCAAAGACCTTAAGTCTCTAAAAAATAATTTCGGAGCTCAATCCTCATTCGGCTTCATTGTGATGGCGCCAAAGACAGGATTTAAGGCCATTGATCTCTGCCTCATCAAGAGGGCCATCCAAAAAATTAAAGAAAACCATGTTGAAGTTAAAGATTCATTTTCACTCTTTGATATTAGAAGATCGAAAATTGAGGGAAATAAGCTATTTTACATGCCATTAATTGATGATGTCTGCTTGGGAGAACCGGATCGTTTGGTTGATTTGTCCTTCATTCAATCAACTCCTTGGTCGCAACTTATTTCAGGAAAAGAAATTAAGGATTTGGCTTTTAATTTAAGCCTAGAGCCTCTGAATCCTCCGGGTACCTATGGAACATTTAATCCGCAGTTGATCGAACAGCTTATAAGTGAGGTCAAAAATCTCATCCCTCTTGAAACTCAGATAAGTGGGACATCGGCTCAAGAGTACTTCACGATGGTTGGTCTCTCTGAATCTCAGTGGCTCAATTTTTTGGGAATACTTATAATCATTCTTGCGTTTAAATGGATGTTTGGATCTTGGAAGGCTGGACCCCTTTATTTTATCTCAGTGATTTATTCAGCCGCTCTTGTTTATGGTGGGATGGGGTGGATGGGTCATCCTGTGGATCCACTTTCGATATGTTTGTTTCTTTTACTCTCAGTCTCCTCACTAGA
>JAIEMA010000034.1 GCA_019752535.1 Bacteriovoracaceae bacterium | reverse complement strand
AACGGAATCCTTTCTCATCTTGATCCGATCATCCGAAGACGATCGAAACTTTAAACTCTATTTGAATGTAAAAGAACAAACTTCCACTCTGAGATTTCTCAGTGTTTTTTTCTCAACATAAGTGAGGAAAAAGTGCGGAAGTGAGGAGTGAGATTATTCGCCAGAGTTAATTTCGTCAAGCAAGAAAAAGTTGGAAAATGAAAAAAAAAGAGGAGGCAAAAAGCCTCCTCAAAAAAAAGAAAAAATTCAAATAAAATCAAATTAGCTACGAAGAGGGAATCCCGCTTTTTCAAGGACTTGAACAACTTGTTTTTCGGCTTCAGATAAAAACTCTGAAGTTAATGTAGTAGCAGGATCCTCAAATACTGTGCGCAGAGTTATCGATTTATGAGATTCTGAGTATCCATAAACTCCAAGAACACTCACCGACTTGAGCTGCTTGAGCTTCAAACCTTGAAGAGCCTTCACCACATCAGCGGCAGCCGTCTCAGTTGTCGCTGAAACTGAAATATCAAAACTTGAGCTCGGAAATTTAGGAATCGGAGAATACTTCGTCTTATCTTTACTCTCTCGATTTTCAAAATCTGTGAGATCAATCACAACAAAACTAAAGAAACCTTTCGCTTTAAATTCTTTCATCGCAAGAGGATGAACAGTGGTTGCAGCTCCATGAAATTTACCTTGTATACGCAGGTTCACATACTCGTGCGGATGAGTACCGAACCACTCATAAGGTACAAGCGTATTAGGAAATTTATCTTGGCGATTAGCAAATTCGCCATTGAGTCCAAGAGTAGAGAGAAGCTTCTCGGTGTGATTCAGAAGTTCAGTAAAGCGCGACTTCTCTTTTGAATAAAGACCTAGAAGTAAGCACGATCTTTCATTTTCAAATCCAAGATAGGCCCGTCCAAATTCATAGAAAGCAAAATCCGAATAATGTTTTTGGTTCTCGGCCATCACCGCAAGAGCAGATGGAACAATCGATGGTCTCATTCGATCTTGTTCAACAGAGATAGAGTTCACCAATACGAGATCACTGGCATCTTTAGGCCATTTAGCTTTTTTGAGAAGATCAGCTCCGACAAGAGGATAAGTCATCACCTCAAGCGCTTTGGCTTCAAAAGTCATGAAGTCCTGGATGCGACGATACATCACTTTTCCGGGAGCAAGACGAACGGGGCGCACAGGAAGAAGTGGAGACTTCGGTTTAATGTTGTCATAGCCAATCATCCGGCCAATCTCTTCAACCAAATCATCAACACATGAAATATCTTTCGTGGTTCTCCATGTAGGGACTGTCACTTTGAAATTTTCGCCTGTTAATTTTACGTCAAAGCCAAGAGCGGTGAAATAGTTTTGCAAACGAGACGTCGCTACTTCTTCGCCAATCACTTTAGTAATTCGTGAAGCTGGAAATTCAAGAGTCACCGGTTTAGCAAGAGAAGAGTCCTTGAACCATTTTTTTGGAGTCCCCACCACTTTAGCATTTGGATTGAGTTGTAGGATTAGATCAACAAGTCTCAAGAGTGTACGCTCACAGAGATGCGAATCAAGAGTCTTCTCATAGCGCTGAGAGGAGTCACTACGCAGTCCCAGACGAACAGAAGTTTTTCTCACTTCAGCAGGATCCCAGTTTGCGACTTCAAGAAAGACATTCTTCGTTTCACTCACGACTCCACTGGATTCTCCACCCATTATACCCGCAAGGACGGCAGTACCTTGATCGTCCGCAATCACTGTGTCGTGACTGATAAGATTGCGCTCTTGGGAGTCGAGGGTTTTAAATTTCCCCTCATTTTTTTGGCGACGGATAACAAGCTTTTTTCCATTGATTCGATCAGCATCAAAGATGTGATTGGGCATACCCAATTCAGTCATCACATAATTTGAAATATCAACGATGCTATTGATGGGACGAAGACCCACGGCCAGAAGACGTGTCTGCATCCACTTAGGAGACTCACCTACAGTCACTCCTTCAATGTTAAGACCCATATAGGCCCAGCAAGCTGAATCCTCTTCAACTGAGAAATCCACTTTCCCTGTTTGCGAATTAAAATGAGCAGACATTTTTTTCTGCCAGCTTTCATCAAAAGGATTCTTCAACGCTTTTTCATGATTAGCCGCAAATTCGCGGGCCAAACCATAGTGACCCCAAAGATCAGGCCTGTGAGTGAGAGATTTATTATCCACTTCTAAAATCACATCTGGTTTCTCATTTTTATATTCAGAGAATTTCTGACCTACTTTGGCATCAGCGGCAAGTTCCATTAAGCCATCAATTCCGGCGCCAAGACCCAACTCTACCGAAGAGCAGAGCATGCCATCAGAGAGAATGCCGCGAATTTTTTTTGGCTCAAGGGTGAGTCCACTGGGAAGAGTTGTGCCCACAGGAGCGTAGAAGACCTTCATGCCTTCTTTCACGTTGGGTGCGCCACAAACCACTTCACGAGTCCCTTTGCCTGTTTCAAACGTCACAAGATTTAACTTATCCGCTTCAGGATGAGGTTTTTTTGAGAGGACATGGACGATCTGAACATTTTCCATTCCCTGACCTGAAGTCGTGACACCTTCAACCTCAGCGGTTGTGAGTGTAAAGCGAGAAGCAATCTCTTGAGCTGAGAACTCAGGAAGTTCAACAAAATCTTTAATCCAGTTGAGTGAAATTAACATAGGGCCTCTTAGAATGTTTTGAATTGAGAATTAAAGCGAAGATCACCAGAATGGATGAGACGGATGTCATCAATCCCATAGCGCATCATCACGAGTCGATCGAGACCAAGACCAAAGGCAAAGCCATTGTTTTTCTCTGGATCAATTCCACCGGCCTTAAGAACGTTCGGGTGAACCATGCCACAAGGAAGAAGCTCTACCCAACCGACATGCTTACAAACCGAGCAGCCCTTTCCTCCACAGATGAGACATTTGATATCAAGCTCAAAGCCCGGTTCAACGAATGGAAAAAATCCTGGACGAAGGCGAACTTCAACTTCTTTCTTAAAAATCTCAGAGAGAAGAGTTTTCATAAAATAGATTAAATGCCCGATCGTGACATCTTCACCGACCATCATGCCCTCGAGTTGATGAAAACACATTTCATGAGAAGCATCGGTGCGCTCACAGCGAAAGACTTTGCCAGGGCCCACAAAACGGAAAGGAGGTTTACGTGTTTTCATCCCGCGGACTTGAATTGTTGAAGTATGAGTGCGCAGAAGATGCTTCATATCTGCAAACCAAAACGTATCTTGCATATCACGGGCCGGATGATTGGCCGGAATATTAAGGGCCTCAAAGTTATGCCACTCATCTTCGATATGTGGTCCATCAAGAACTTCAAATCCCATCGAAAGGAAAATATCTTCAATCTCTCGCTGAACAATACTCACTGGATGCATACCTGCAGCTTGCAGACCAAGCTCCAGAATTGAATCTCTCATGGAGAAATCAACTTTATCCTTTAAAAGCGATTTATTGATTTCAGCCGATTCAAGTGCTGTGATTTTATTGGCCACTAACTCTTCAATTTGATTTTTGGCCACATTGGCTTCTGCACCAATTGTTTTACGCTCTTCAGGGGTGGCGTCTTTCAAACCTTTGAGAATTTCTGAAAGGGAGCCCTGCTTACCTAAGGCTTGAGCCTTAAGATTGAGAACATCGGCAACTTTAGCTGTTTTTTCTAAGTCGGCCGTAAATTGCGAAACAATATTTTGAATTGATGACATATTATTTTCCTAAACTCGCGGAGAGAGAATGATAAAATTTTTCTAATTCAGGGATTGAGCAAAGAGCAGTTCCTCGCTTGGCCACCACTACGCCTGAGGCGCAGTTCCCAATCCATGCCGCTTCTTCAAGACTTGCGCCTGAGAGAAGTGAAGCGGTAATAGCAGAGATCGCTGTATCACCGGCGCCGGAGACATCGAAGACTTCATTCGCTGCAGTTGGGATGACTTGAATTTGACCCTGAGCTTCCGTATCCAGCATTGCCATCCCCTCAGGCCCTAGCGTGATAATCACTTTTTTCAGCTTAAGTTTATCTGCAAGTATGCGCGCCATATTCTCGACGTTTCGCTCTTTGAAGTATCCCAACGCTTCAACCATAATTTGGGCTTCAGCACGATTGGGTTTAAGCAGATCAGCTCCCTTATACCAAATCGGAGGTGTTGATCTTGAGGGATCAATGGCCACTAATTTTTTCTCGTTTTTAAAAGTTGAGATAATATGAGCGATAAACTCCTCACCTAAAAGACCTTTGCCGTAATCTTCTATAATCACGCCAGAGTGCTCTTTGGAGAATTCATTCACTCGTGATTGGAACTTCTTTAGGACTTCATCACTCAAAGGATGACGACTTTCATAATCAACTCGGCAGATTTGTTGAGTCATGGTCGTAATACGTTCTTTATAAGTCGTCATGCGAGAGCTATCACGCACAAGACCCCACGTTTTAAGATCATTTTCTTCAAGAAGCGATTCCAAAAGATTGGCCCTTGAGTCATCGCCTATCACGCCACATAGAGTGGAGTGAACCATCAAACTTTTTAAGTTATCCGTTACGTTGGCGGCAAGACCGAGCTTATTCCATTCTTTATTCACTTCTAAAACGGGTACAGGGGCTTCTGGAGAAATGCGCTTCACTTCACCGTGAGTATATTTATCAATACCCACATCACCCACAACGAGAACAGGGTTTAAGTCTTTAAATGATCCAACAATTTTCTTAAAGCGATTTTTTGACAATAACTGACTCATGTAATCCCTCTGCGCTTTTTCCATTCAGTGACAATGATGCTTACAATTTTTGGTATATCTTTTCCGGTCGTATCAATTTCAACGGCATCTGACGCTTTTTTGAGCGGTGCAATTTCTCGATTCATATCTGAATGATCTCGCTCTTTGATATCTGCGAGTACGGTATTAAAATCTAATTCCTCTTCTCCACGTGCTTGCAATTCTTCAAGACGTCTCTGTGCTCTCTCATCGGCCGAAGCAGTCAGATAGCATTTTAAAATAGCATTTGGGAAAATCACTGTTCCGATGTCTCGGCCATCAAGAATAGCCGATCTATCTTTCACAATCTCTCTCTGCCAGCTGGCGAGAAAGCTTCTTATGACTTCATGCTTTGAAACTTGAGACGCAAGCTTTGAAACGTGATGCTCTCTGATTCGATCAGTAAGGTTGAGGTTATCCAACTCCACCAAAACGCCTGGAGAGACGTCATAGCTGAAGCGATGATTATGAAAGAAATCTGAAACCGTTTTATTTTCGGCTTCACTCAATTTGTCTTTCGTAAAATCAATGGGTAGATGCTGAAGAGCAAAGGCGACAGAACGAAACATCGCTCCTGTGTCGATATAAGTAAGCTTCAACTCTTGGGCCACAAGTTTGGCCACAGTCGATTTACCTGAGCCTGATGGCCCATCCAATGCAATGACGGGATCTTTTGATGACATGCTGTTCCTTCGCAATGCCAATCATGATAGGCGAAGGACTAGGTGGAGGCAATCAGATCGAGCGCAAAAAGCTGAAGGTTGATTCAAGTTTTAAAGCTTCAAAAGCAGCTGCATTACAAATTTTAAGTAAAATGGGATTGATTCGATGCTCAGCACAACTGGGAGTTTCAAGCAAATGAATCCCTTCCGACCATTGGGGATATTTTTGAGGAGCGCCAGCTTGGGATTCCATTAGGAGTGAGAAAGCAGCGAGTTCACTCAATGACATGAGCTTCAAATCGGCTAACAAATTTTTAAAAAGTTGCAACTCTCTCTGGGGATCAAAGTGAGGAAAACTTTGGGACGAGGGTTCTTTAAAATTTTGGATTTTTGCCACCAAATCACGTCTTTGAATAAAGAGCTTAAAAATCTCTTTATTTAAAAGATCCAACTCTTTTCGAGTATCAGCGAGATTAAGGTTGGTTGGAGACGAAGGAGACGTTGGCATTGTGGCTCAAGTTTTTAGTAATATGAAGATAAGCTTCCATCACTTTATTCAAATAATGATTTTCTCTGCCCACAGGCTTATCGTTGCGAAGGCGATCTTTTGTCCACGATGGTCCCATGTTATAGGCGACAGTCGCATGGAAATGGTTATTTTCGAATTCATTTAATAGAGATCTTAAATAATAGATGCCCACTTCTAGATTGCGCAGTTTGTGGACTAAGCCGTTGTAGCCGATCTCATTATAAGTTTCCGGGTAAACCGTCATCAAGTAGTCTTCACCACGGTCAGACTCTAAAACAATTTGCTCTTCACGCATGAGATTCATCAAGTGACTGTAGGTTTCTGGCATAAGCTGCATGAGACCTTTGGCCCCTTTTTTACTTGTGGCCTGAAATTTAAAATGTGACTCAGTCCACATGACTGAAAGGGCCCAAAAAGGATCGACGTTATGTTTTTCACACAGCGTTAGAACGGGACGGATGACTTTCTTCACTTTCGTTTGAAGTTTTTGAGGGAAGACTTCCACGATTCTATTCTCAGCTTCTTCAGATGAATTGTTGGTGAAAAGTGTTAAGTCGCCTACGAAAAAGCCAAGAGTGCTAGCTTTAAATCTATAAGATTTCGCGCGTTTAAAACCAAATGCACCTGGATAGAGAGATTGAATCGCAAAGGCAGAAAAGAGCATTAATGAGAGGATTGGAATTTTATAAGATTCCAGAGACGCAGGCCAGCGCCACTTGATTCGAGTCTGTTGGGGCTGAGTTTCAGTCCCTGTTACTTCTTCACTACTGGCTTTAGTCATTACTAAACCTTTACCTTAGTGCTTTCTTAAATGGCAAATTCGCTTGACCAAAGAGTGACCCTCATCTCAGGATAAAGGGTAATAAATACGTTATCACCACCCACTTCCCGACCAAAATTCGAGGGATTATGTCACAAAACAAATTATCTTTGGAGAAGTCAGCTTACCTCCTTCAACATGCTGAAAACCCAATCCACTGGAGGCCCTATTCGCAAGAAGCCCTTAATAAGGCGAAGGAGCTCGACCGCCCTATCTTCTTGTCGATTGGCTACTCTGCCTGCCATTGGTGCCATGTTATGGCCCATGAGTCTTTTGAAGACCAAGCCACGGCCAAAATCTTAAATGATAATTATGTATGTATAAAAGTCGATCGCGAGGAGTTCCCTCATATCGATCATCTTTATCAAACGGTAGCTGCTGCAGCTAATGGCCGTGGGGGATGGCCTTTAAGTGTTTTCCTCACGCCTAAACTTAATCCTTTTTTTGTAGGGACTTATTTTTCAAAAACGCCAAAGCAGGGTGTGCCAAGTTTTACTGAGATCTTGCAACACCTCAATACCGTCTACACACAAAACAGAAATGATATTGAACTTAAAGGTGAAGAGCTTTTAGGTGAAATCGGTAAAGCGCCCAAACTTGAAAAGAAAGTTCAATTTGACGGTCACTTCCCCGCACCTTCTGCGATCATGAACGCCTTAAGTAACTACGCTGATAAAACGAACGGCGGTTATGGAGCCGCACCGAAATTTCCACATTACCCCTTTCTTGAGTGGGCCTGTGAGCAAATTCTTGAAGGCATGATCCCTCAAGAGCTGGGTCAACACGTGGTTGATACAGTTGAGAAGATGATGATGGGCGGAATGTATGATCATCTTAAAGGGGGCGCTCATCGCTACTCGACAGATGCCAATTGGATGATCCCTCATTTTGAAAAAATGCTTTATGATCAAGCGGGACTTTTAAAAGTTCTAGCAAAAATGACTCCTTTCTATCCTTCTCCCCTTCTCTTTGATGGCATTCTGCAAACACTTGAATATTTGCACTCTGAAATGGTTTCGGAAGAAAGCTATTTCATGTCGGCTCAAGATGCAGACTCTGAAGGCCATGAGGGGCTTTATTTCTCATTTGGAAAAGATGAGTTCACAGAGTCACTTAAAAACAATGCAGGTGAATTGGGCGAATACCAAACCAAGTGGGAAGAATGGTTTAGATTGAGTGAGAAAGGCAATTTTGAAAATGGCTTAAACGTCATCTCACTTGATCCGAAATTCAAGCAAGATTTCTACTCGCCGGAAGGCTGGGAAGTCGTCAGAAAAATCCGCAATACTTTGCTTGAAGATCGAAAGATGAGAATTCCACCGGCCACAGATCGCAAAGGCATTGCGAGCTGGAATTTCATGATCCTCTCGGCCCTTTGTGATGTGATCCAATACACGCGTGTACCAGAAATTACTCAAGCGGCTTTGCGCCTACTTCATCATGTGATTGAAGGTGTGTCGGGAACATTTATTGCTGTGGATTCAAAAGGTCGCCATGTCTTAAAACATACGACATCAACTGATAACACTCCCCTTTATCTTGAAGACTATGTGCAGTTCTGTCACTCGCAACTGCGTCTCTATGAGGTCACGAGCACTGAGACATTCTTGATTAATGCCAAAGAGACACTCGATTTCATTAAAAAAGAATTTATGAATAAAGAGAGAGAACCTTCTGTGACGGCACTCGCCCAAACGGATTTCATGCGCGCCCCGATTGCTGATCAATCGCACTGCTCTTCAGTTTCAACTCTACTCAATATCACCACACGCCTTTCTGTGATCTATCCTGAATATCATCCGAAAGAGTTTTGGGGAGAGATGTGGGAGGAATATATCCAACTCGCTCTCTCAAATCCTGTCGCTCATGGTGAAGCACTCAGGGCCTTCACTTATCCACTGAATATCTACCGCAAGGTGGAAGTTCCTGCAGCATGGGTCAATGATGAGGAATTCCAAAGATTACGCTCACACTTCTTGGGTCGTTTTGTGCTTTGTTATCACACGCGCAATGATGAGAAGTGGCAAGTGTGTAACCGTGACACCTGCGAGAAGCAGGATGAGGGACTCACAAGTCTATTGGAAACTTTTAGCAATACGGAAGCTGAGGTTCAGTGAAGCCACTTTCGGGTTTAAGAGTTCTTGATCTCTCTCAGCGCTTGCCTGGGCCTTATGCAGGAATGCTGCTCAGTCGCTTAGGCGCTGAAGTGATTAAGCTTGAAGACAGCGAATTTAAAGACGCTTTCTTAGAAGAGAAACTCGCGGCCATTGATGACAGTTTTGTGGATTGGTACAAAGAGCTTAATCAGAATAAAAAACTAGTGCGTCTTTCATTTTCTCAGGGAATCCAAGAATACATAGCGAACGCTGATATCATCTTAAGCTCAATGCCAAAAAAAGTGGCGGAAAAATTCGGTCTCACAAAAGAGAATTTGCCTTCTCCCTGTGTCTTGATTGAGCTTTCTGCAAGTCAGAAAAATGCACCGATGCATGACCTTAATGCCTTGAGTGAAGCAGGATTTCTTGAACTTCATGTGACAAAAAAGACTCCTTCTCCGGCTTCGCCGCCCCTGCTTCCTTTTGCCGGAATGAGTTTTGGTCAACACATTGCACTCACTGCATTGGCCTTACACCGCCAAGCACAACGAGAGAATAAACCACTTATTTTTCAGCTTTTTCTTTATGAAGAAGTTTTAAAACTCTATCGCCCGCTTTGGAGCGAGAATTTACAGCAACAAAATCGCACAAAATTCCTGCATAACGGTAAATACCCGTGCTACTGTCTCTATCGAAATAAAGACGGTGACTGGCTCGCCGTTGCTGCTGTTGAAGAAAAGTTTTGGACTGAATTCGTCACAATTTTTGGATTAACCCTCCAATTAGCTGATCGATTCTCAACTGATCCTAAGGTTTTTGAAAACATCAACACTTCTATCGCTGCTCGCTCGACCGCCGAGATCGAAAGAATGCTTCTTAATAAAGATATTTGCGTGTCATTGATCAGGCCAAAGACCTGAGTGAGGAGTCCTTATGAGTAGACGTGTTATTGGTTTTCACTACACATTGACTGACAAAGCTGGAACACAGATCGACAGCTCAATCGGTGATGAGCCATTGATCTTTTTAGAACAGAGTCATCAAATCATTCCAGGACTTGAGAAAGTTCTCGTTCTCCTCAATGTGGGCGACAAAAGAAAAATCGAAGTGAAAGCAGCCGACGCTTACGGCGAAATCAATCAAGAATTGGTGATTAAAGTTAAGCGCACTCAGTTCCCACCAGACGCGCAACTTCAAGTCGGCGATCAATTCCAAGTCAATGAAGATGCACACTCACCAGTGTTCACAATCACTCACGTCGGTGCTGATGAAGTGACTGTTGATGGCAATCATCCTATGGCCGGCAAAGATTTATTCTTTGATGTTGAGATCACGACTTTGCGTCCTGCGACTCAAGAAGAAGTGGCCCATGGTCACGCTCACGGTGCTCACGGACACGGTCACCACTAAGACAAGCTCACTATTCCTTCCTGCTCTTTAACGAGTGGGAAGGGATTTTCTTTCAATAATAAGAATCCATCCAAATCGGCCCAATCCATCCAAGGGGCAAGATGAAGAGCGTAAGAAATCCCTAAGCCCGTCTCTACCATACAGCCGACCATCGTTTTTAATCCAAGAGAGCGCGCACGAATGAGAAAATCTCGCCCTTTGATTAAACTTCCCGTTTTCATGAGTTTGATATTTACAGCACGAAACATCGTCTTGAGTTCATCAAGATTATCAGTGTCCTCAATTGATTCGTCGGCCATGATGATATAAGGAGTTTTTGGATGCAGCTCAAGATACATATCTTTTCTTGCCGCAGGAAAAGGCTGCTCAATGAATTCAATATTCATGCCTTGAAGCTTCTCTTCAAATTTTAAATATTCTGAAAGATCACTCCAACCTTCATTGCCATCAATACGAAGAGCTTTATTCGGAGCCACACGATGGACTTCTTTGACTAGATCCCAAGCACACTCTTGATTGACTTTAATTTTGAGACTCTTAAAGCGCGAGTAGGGCTTAAGATAATTTTCCACTTCATTGGGCTCCATGATAGGAACAGACATCGAAGTAGGCATTGAAAGCGGGCCCGTGGCCCCAAGAAATTGTGCGAGAGTTTGATTTTTTTTCTGTGCACATAAACCTAGATAAGCCGATTCAAGAGCGAAGCGCAGGCTATGCTTCCAGGGTCTAAACGAGAGTGCTTTTACAAAATCAGTAACAGCGAGCTTTTGAAATTCCAGAAACTCTTGATGAATGATTTCAGGCGTCTCACCGTAGCGAACATTCGGCGCGACTTCAGAGAAAGATTCATAGCCACCCTCTTTGATGGTGACGATAAAGTTTTTCTTCTCAGTCGATGCGTTTCTTGAAATCTTCCAGACGACATTTAATGGAAGATCAATGGGCGTTAATTCCAAATCCACAGGCCTTCCTTTAGTGTTGCGACGGGACGGAATAGTGGCGAGCGCTCAAAATCGGCCGGAGAATTACCGGGCAGACCTTGCGGGATATGGCCTTGAAAGTAGCGCGACCATGCTTCATGATTTTCTGTGTAATCCATGATCTTGGTAGGGATTTGATTTTGGAGATACGGATTTAAAACTTTTGTGATGAGTTCAGAGCAATAAAGCGCTTCCCGGCCATCGCTTCCTAAATTGTCCCATCGAAAATCATGATCATAGTCTGAGCCGATTAAGGGAAGAATAGCCTCCATGAGATCCTTTGGGGGTTCTTCATTTAAACGGATCGCCAGATGAGGACGAGTGAGATCCCCTTTATTGATAAAAGTACTCAGAGAGGTCACCCTCACCTTTCCCCAAGATTCAGTCACAAGAACTTCAGGCTCAGTCTGAACAACGAGGGCCATATGAGAGTAAATGGAGCGCTCGTGGGTTTCGATCATGGAGCATAAATAGCAACGCAGAGGTTGCAAAACCACGTCACCAACCTTCCAGGAAGCCCAGAGCAGTGTTGGCCAAATCATCAAAATTAGAGCGATCAAACGCATGCTGTGCCCACTTTTTAGGTCAGATTTTAGGGTGTTAATCTCAAGGTTTAAAGGGAAAAATCGGCCCTAAATGCTCAGTTTTACAAGCGAGCCGCAAAGAATGCTGGCGGCAAATATCCCCCCTTCTGCGCAAGACTCGTGATCACCCTTATAATTAAAGACATATCAAGCTGTTAGCTTAACTTCGAGGTTTCTATGTTTAAGAGAATTTTTGCCACCCTTCTCACTTACATCCTGGGGATCCAACTGATCGCCTCTTCTGTACCCAACATGTCGTTTGTTTCCAACATCTCTATATCAACAAACGCTTGGGCCGGAAGTTGTGAGACTGGGCTTCAGTGGAATGAAATGTTGGGTCGATGCCTCACCACAGAAGAAGCCGCAAAAGTTCAAGAAGCCAATAAGCAGTGTATGACTCTTGGAACACAACAAGCGCAGAAAGACTGTTTAAACAAAGCCCTAGAAGCACGAGTCAAAGATGCTGAAGCTGATGGAACAATTTATGCGCATCAAAAAGTTGATCCCAATATTGTTAGTATTATTTTAGCAATGGCAGGTGTTTGGGCTGGATTCCAAATGATCGGCAGTTCTGCCGATTGCTTAATGGCGTATTCAAAGTGGAGTTTCATTTTGGGGTCTGTCTCTGTTATTGCTGGCGAAGTACTTTCAGCAATGACTTACAAAAGTAAAATGAAAGATGCTGAAGAGGAATTAAAAAAAGAGAACGACAGTTCCAAAGCGAACAGCTCCGACAACAAAACGGCGACTGACACCCAATCTGCTTCTTTCAATGCGCTCCTTAAGCGTGAAGATGCTACAATCTCAGCTGGTAAAACCAAAAAAACACTCTATATCGTTGCAGCAGTTGCTCACACAGTTGGTCTTGCATTAGCCCTCGTTGAGATTATTGGTTATAACGCTCAACTGGTGTGTCCTGGTACTTGTGGTGCTTTAACAATTCAATATATGTGTACTTCGTCTGCTGCAGATGCCACTCAACCCGGATCATCACCTTACAAATACTATGCAAATCGCGAAGAGCAAAATGCCGCACAATTTGTTGATAATTATTTCCTAAAAAAACAACGTATATCGTATTCCGCCTATTCACAAATCAACAGCATTTTCAATTCAGTCGCGACATCGACAGCTGACCTTGCTATCTATAATCTTGAAAGTCGCTCAATCCAAGAAGGAAAAAACATTTCGCCAGACTTAGATGCTTACATAGCATTGAAGAAAATTATTAAAGAGAATGATCTTGAGCTTGATAATGAAATGATTTCGATCGCCTCTGTTGCTGAAAAAATTGCTGAACAGTTTATGGTTAAAAATGCCCATGCTGGTTCAGGTGGGGGAATCAGTTTAATCCTTGGTGTTGTAGGTGCTGCAGGTATCGCTCTTATCCCAATGCAAGGGTTAACACTTAAACAAATGATGATGTCTCCATATACTCGTGCTGTTTTGGCAGGAATTTTTCTGGCCAATGATGCTTTTATGATCTCTCACATCAGCAAACAAATTAAAAAAGCAGAAGACAGAAAGGAATTTATTGAAAATTTACAGAGTCAAGTCTTGGCATCTGGCCAAACCTTTGGGTGTACAGGCTCCGATCGAACGTCTAACACTTCAAAACCAAATTGTTACTGTTACACTGAGGCTGGAACCTTGAATCCTACTCGGGCAAGTTCTGCAACCTGTAAAGCATTCTTTGGAGGAAATCCCAATCTCGCTTCAACAAAAAATAATTCAGGAACAAAAACTACTAGTTCAAAAACATGTATTAGCAAGAATGGAAACTCTGACCCTAGTTGTAGTTGTGTGAGATCAAAATCTTGCTTAACAGTTACTCCAAACGTTCAATCGGGTTCTGTTCCGGCAGGGTTGATGGGCAATTTACCAGGGACATTGAATGGAATTGCAAATGGCTCTATATCGCCTTCGGATATTAATATGGATCAAATTAATGGTTTAGGAGCAAGAGCAAAAAAATTCCAAGATGCTTTGCTGAAAAAAAATCCAAGCGCAGCAAAGATTCTCGCAAAAGCTGATGCTGACGGAAAAAAACTTATGGCAAAAATGGCGAGCAGCCTTGCCTCTAACCCTGCTTTAGCAAATGCTTCTTTTGGATCAGGATCGGGCTTTGGTTCTGGAAGCTCTACCGGATCTCCTAGTCTTGAAAAAATGAAAGAGGAGCTCAAACAAGAAATCAAATCCATCGACGGAAACGTTGTGCCTGTAGCAGATGGTGGAAAAAGTAAAAATGGCGGCAATGACTTTAATCTCGACTCCCTTGGTGAGGGAGGCGTGACGATTGAAGATGAAAAACTCGCTGAAGTCATGGGTAGTGAATACGACATGTCGGCAGGTGAAATTAATTCAGACTCAGGGGCCAACATCTTCCAGATTCTCTCAAACAGATATCAGCGAAGTGGTATGAGACGACTCTTTGGTGGTGAAGCGATTGTGCCGGCCGATAAACCGAGTGAAACTCAGATCTCACAATAAACTTAGAAAAGGCCCCTTCACTGGGGCCTTTTTGACTCCAAATCACAGGTGCATTTTGTCACTTTTGCCTTTTGAAAGTGAAAGAATTCCAAGCAGTTAAATAATCTCAGCTTCTAAAACTTCAATAAATCTCACACCTTAAATCCCTCTAGAGAATTGCTTATGACGCATGTAAGCAGAATCTCATTCACAGAGAGCGAATCCTCTTGCTAGAACAAATGAAAACGCAATTGTTTCATTTCTTTTGTGTCTAAAGGGAGAATGCATGAACTTATCGATTAAGATTCTTTTCACGGCTCTCATCACGATCTCGATGATGGATGTGACGAATGCTCAAGACCCACGTCGCGGACGTCCGGGTCAAGGTGGCGGCTCTAGCAGCGGCGGCAGCGATGCTCCACGCGGGCCACGTTATAATCCAAACCCAGGCGGCGGCTCTTCTGGCGGTTCAACTCGTCCAGACACAAGACCAGGACCTACTCCAGGACCACGCTACAACCCAAATCCAGGAAACGGCGGCTACAATCCAGCTCCCACTCCAGGACCACGCTATAACCCAAATCCAGGAAACGGCGGCTATAATCCAGCTCCTACTCCAGGGCCACGTTACAACCCAAATCCAGGCAATGGCGGCTATAATCCAGCTCCTACTCCAGGACCACGTTACAACCCAAATCCAGGAAACGGCGGCTATAATCCAGCTCCAACTCCAGGACCACGTTACAACCCAAATCCAGGCAATGGCGGCTATAATCCAGCTCCAACTCCAGGACCACGTTACAACCCAAATCCAGGCAATGGCGGCTATAGACCAGGACCAACTGGACCAGTAGGCCCACGCTACAATCCTAATCGTCCAGACCGTCCAGTTTACGTTCCTCCACGTCCGACGACATACCGTCCAGTTTACAGAATTCCAGTTCGCACAAACTATGGAACACCAAACTATCATCGCCCACCGATGTATCGTCCGATTCCATACTCGCGCTACCACCAGACTCCATGGACTTCAATCTATGTTGGACCTGTTCGCTACTACCGCTCGTTTGATTACTACTCGTACGTACGTAACTCATTCCCAAATTATGTTTATTTAAACTGGATTTACTGGCCGACAGTTGGTTACAACAATGGCTACTACGTCTTTAACAACTACCCGTACTATGTTTACAACGGTTACCGTTACCGTTACAGCAACCAAGATCAGTGTAACTACCAACTCGTTGATACCTACACTCAACAAGTGGTTCGTAACTACTGGAACCAAACTTGTAACTACGGTTATGATCAGTGTTCATACGAGCGCGATAACATGAACGAGCGTGAGTACAACTATCGCTACACTTGTTCTGAGACTTTCCGTGATCAATCTTGGGATTTCTCTCGTCCGACTTATGATTACCAGTACCAAGACTATAACAATGATGGGATTCCTGATAATCAACAGCAACCAGCTCCGACGAACTATCCAGACAACAATGGTGGATACAACGACGGCGGTTATGACAATGGTGATAACTCACAAGATTGTTATGACTATGATTACGAGAACGATATCTGCTACGACAATCGCTACTAAAAGAAAAGGCCCCGAAAGGGGCCTTTTTTATTTCTGGTTATATCCACAGGCCTCAAGCCAATCATTGGGCGGACTCACAAGCTTTCTCTCTTTCATATCCATAAAACCCACTGTAAAGCTTGCCTCTGAAGCCACTTTGCCATTCTCTTTAATCATTTGCTGATTAATCACCATAAGCTTGCCATTCAACTCACCCGGCGTTGAGACGATGGTAATGAATTCTCGATTAATAAGTTCACGCTTAAACTTAACCGTTGTCTCCAGGAGAACTGGTCCTGATTGATCAGATTGAATTCGCTCCAAGCCGAAACCATTTTGAGTGATAAAGTCCCAACGGGCTTCTTCGTAGAGAGTGAGATACATGGCATTGTTCACGTGACCGAAAGTATCCAGGTGAAATTCCTTCACCTGGACTCGGTATTCAAATGGCGGTTTAATCAACGAACATCCATCAGCGCTTTGCGCTTCTGGACCTCGCCGTAGCGATTAGAAATTTTTGTAAAGAGATCAGAAGCTGGTTGATCGATCTCTGGAGTTGAAGCGGTCTCGCGGCCTTTATCTTTTCCAAACATCGAGGCAAATGGGTTACTTGATCCATCTTCAGCTTTTTTCTGAGATGAGCCTTTGTAAGTTCCACCGCTGTAGGCTCCACCCTCATAACTTGCAGTCTTCTTCGTGATATTAATTGGATTATCTTTTTTCTCTTCTTGCAGACCTGGATCTTTTGACAAGGCGTTACCAGAGGCATTAACACCCGCGCCTCCACCACCAGAGCCAGCTGTGGCCGGAGCACCCGTTCCGCCCTGGACAGCGGCTGGAGCATTAAAGATATCTTTAGCCGCTGCTGCATCTTTATTTAAAGTACCAATATCGCCAACGCTCTTTTTGTTTGAAGCGATGGCACCAGCAGCACCATTTTCTGCATTTAAATCCACTTCATTGGCCGCACCAGCATCGTTCATGCCGAAGTTTGTTCCACCATAACCTGCACCGGTTAAATTCATCCCTTGAAGCGATTGGCGCATTCCAGGAGTTTGGCAGCGAGTGTCTTGTGGGTTCTTCACACAGTAAGCCATTAGTCCTTGTTGTGATTCATCTTCTTGAGGACGCATGTTGTTTTCAATATTTTTGATCATGTTGGCTTGATCTTTATACATCTTTGCTGCGAGTAGAGCCTTAGCTGCTTCACCACCGGCTTTGATCATTTCCTGCATGATTAACGTTTTTAATTTTGAGTTTGGAAAAAACTTACCTGCCGTTTTAAAATCTTTCTGCAAAGACTTACAGCATGCTTTATTTTCCCCTGAACACTTATTATCTATATTACCAAGCGTGACAAAACGAGCGAGCTCTACTGTCATTGCAGCTGCTTTAGTTGAATAAATCATAGCCTTTCTTTTCTCAGCATCTGCTGCAGTAAGCTGAGCTTTCCTTGCTGCTTCTATTGCAGCATTTTGACCATTACCTTTAGAGAGCTGCTCACTGACCTGTGCTTGGGTCTTCATATTGTCATTTACTTTAACAGCTTCATTAACAAGGTTAGCCCCAGTTTCTGCTCCCATCATTCCCATATACCAAGTCAAAAACTCCTTACAAGAATTATAATCTAGAGCAGATCCATTATGTTCTTCACATTTAATTGGACCACTCCCCATCGCTTCAGCGGCTTTAAAATTAGTTTCAGTTGAGAATTCTGCCACATTTATCGCAACACATTTTTGTAAGCCTACAACCGTGCGCTCTGAAATTTGGTTACTACGTGGATCTGAAGCATACTTACCAACACAATCGTTATACTCATTTTGTGCGTCTTCACTAGAATTAATTAATTTCTGAGGCTGGGGAAGTGCACATGGTGTAGATGGGGTCTTTCTCTCTCCCTCTTTGCACTTATTATATCTTAGAGTTGCTTCATAAGCCTTTGCCAAATCTGGTCCACAGTGAGAAGCCTGATTTGCAATGATGCCATAGTAATGTTGAACTGTTATGTCCTCTTCTTTTAACTTACCCTGACTGTAATTTGTCCCAAAAATTGTTTTACATGACCTGATCGTTTCAAAATTAACTTCTGGGACATCTAACTTGTAGACAGTAATATCTACTGGCTTTCCACTCAGGCCCCCCTTAGGAGTGAGTTTTCCCTTATAGCATAAATGTCCATTAGCTTGGGTATCACATGTTTTCGCAGTAGAACTCTTTATTGATGTCTGAAGATTATCTAAGCAATTCAAAACTGGCTCAACTGAATCAGCATTAACTAATTGAGCCTGTTGTTTTTTTTCTTCAATGCTAAATGTAACAGAACCTTGAGCTTCCTCCTCATCACCTTCTTCAGTTGGCTCTGGAACACACTCATCTTCATTTGTTGTTTCATCCCCATTTGCATTTTTGCATGCAAAACTATTGGAAGAAAAAACCACCAATATCGTTAAGAGAGTGAGCTGCTTTAAAAACTTCATAATTTTCCCCTGATCTTCAGGTAGCTTTTCGGCATAAAGCCCGAATGATTAAGTTAATTATAAAGCGCTTTGGGCCCTAAACCCCTGAAACGAGAGAAGCCCCAAAAGGGGCTTCTCAAATCAATAAGTTAACGAATATGAGGTGTGGGAAAACTGCCAAAAAGACGAGGCGATTTACCCCTTCTTTCCGCCTTTTTTCTTGAGGATAAAGAGCACGAGGGCCGCAATTCCGATACCTGCATAGAGCATCATATCGCCACCGCCATCATCGGTTTTGCGCTCTTGAGTCTTTTGAACTGAGATATCAACCTTGTCGCCATCTGGGACGAACGTTGTATCCGCAAGGTTCGCATCGTTAGCCGCAAGATTAAGATTAGTGCCAGTATCACTCTTTTGGCGGAAGACGCGAAGAGAAGCCACAACCCCATCAAAAATTCCCTGGTACTGCTGATACAAATCTTTTGCGACCGAGAATGTGACAGCGACACCAAGATCTTCTTTCACAGTGGCAAGATATCGCGTGTAGAAACCAGGAACTTCAGATGCAAGATGAAGCGAATCAATCCACTGATGAGAATTCACATCACTTAATTTTGTGTATTTTGCCTCTGAAACTTGAACTTTTCCGCCTGGAAGAGAATACGTTTTAGGCTTTTTTAAATACGCCGTGTATTCCTCCATACTATCTTGCTCACCTCTTCGCTTGGCGGCCAAGATAATGATCGCTTCTTTTTTACTCGACTCATTTTCTGATTGGCACACATACTCTGATCCCTCGAGAGCACACTGCCAACCTGAAGGAAGCTCAAATTCACAGTATTGATTTGAGAAACGTTTAGCCCAAACATTTGATGAGAGAGCAAAAACGAGAGCAAAAAGAAAATAGCGTTTCATGATGACTTATCCTTGTTGAATATATCTATTCTAACCCATTCCCAAGATCACTCAACTCATGATTTTCTGGAGATTTTGTCCACTCTTCGAACTAATTATATCAACTAATCCGCAAGCCCTCTGGCGATCGTTCCCTCTTTGACTTCATGCTTAGTGGTGAATCGAGTGGTGATCTTTAGTACTGATTGATCGGCATTGACTTGAATCGCCACTGCACGCCCCAGGAGCACATTTCCACCTAAGTAATCAAACAAGAACAGATCAAAACGACGGCCCACTTGAATGTCACTAGAGAGACCCTTATCAATGATAATGAATTGTTTTTTAGGAGAGAGTTTTACGACAGTCGCATCGACCGAGTATTCTTTAAATTTATCATCCAGCTCTCTGACTGTAGAATTCGTCTCTACTCTTGTGGCCAGCGCCAATGTAATGAGAGAGCCAGTGTCATATGATCGGACATTCGTGACCGTCTGATATCTCCCCTCAACTCTCCACTTTTGCCCCAGAGCAATGTTCATTCCCACATAGGGAGCGAGGTACTGACGATTGATTGAATTATAAATTGATGATCCGCCAGTATTGATTGCTGGTTTATTTTGAGGATCATCCGTGTAGGCATCTTTATTAAGCGACATGACTCCTTGAGCGCCGGCCACAAGGGCCAAATATTTCCAAGCCAGCGCGCCTTCTGTCTGCCAATTGATTTCGGGACTCAACTCTGATCCCGGCTTTCGATACTGAATATTAAAACTTAAAAAATTCTGATTTGGATGCGCGTAAGTGAGAACTAATCCCGCTCCGTATTCAGTTCCATCATCTCCTAAGACAAAACCTTTTTTGGGATCAGTTGAGTCGTAAGCAGTGTTGGTATAAGGATGATAGCGATAAAAACCTTCAAGCGTATAATTGAGTCGCCCCACCGGTGCAAAGGCATAACTAAGAGCACCACCTACAGCTTGAATGCCAGTGGCAGTGATAGAATCATTGGTGCCTGAGCCGACAGGATTTTCAAAGGTCGATCTATTTTGGCGAAAATTTGCACTTAGACCCATCTGCAATTCTTTCGTCGCTCCATACAAACCTTGAAGCTCTCCCTCAAAATAAGAAAAGCCTTCACCCGTTTTAAAAGGAACTTCAGTGCTATCTACATCATAGCGCGAAGTGGAGGCCCATGAGCGGCCAGTCCCTTTAATCTCATAACCACCTTTTTTTAGAATTCGCCCAAGCGGCACATAACTCGTTTGCGCTAGGGCGCTGAAAGAAAAAAGGCAGAGGAGAAAAAAAACTCTCATGCGCTTCCTGGACGATACATTTGAGATTCATCAACTTGATCGAAGCGATGCAAATCAACTTGCTGAAACCAAACACCATTGTGTTTTCTGAACAAACACACGCCTTTGACAGGAAGTGCAGTGCAATCCATAAACTCTCTTTGGGCCACAGCAAGTGCGCCATGTAGAGCAGTGGGATCTTGAAATCTTCCAATCGTGAGAAAGCTTTTATCTTTCATGTTGGGGCGGTGTTCGCGAAGCTCTACATGTTCACGGCAAATTTGGGCCAGGGCTTCAGCGCAATGTTCAAGATCCGTCATCTCGTTGGGATGGAGATAGAGCAGAGATTTTTTAGAATGAGTGAGCACATCAAGCCCAGTGAACCCCATCGTAAGACTTTCGTTTTCGTCTGGAAAAAAGGCTTCCATCTCTTCAACGATTTCAGTCTCAAGGCTCTCTAAGGATGTGACAGGAATTTCAAATGGCGCCACGATCGGCATAAAAACCGTAGGATTGGTCAGCACTTTCTCATCATAGCGCCCACGGAAATTCTGAATTTTTTTGGCGAAGTGATTGTCTTCAAAGAAGGTCAATCCCACAAACAATTTAGTCAACATTAGGTTTCACCTGCTGCCTTAATGATAAAGGCAGCAGGATGGGCCCGCAATGTGAATCTTACTTAACTGGTGTGAATAAAGCGCTACTGCCTAACTCTTCCTCAATTCGCAGAAGCTGATTATATTTCTCAATTCGATCTGATCTTGAAGCCGAACCGGTCTTAATGTGCCCGGCCCCACTTGCAACGGCCAGATCGGCGATAAAGGCGTCCGCAGTTTCACCAGAGCGATGAGAAATGATGGCCTTAAAACCAGCATCGTAGGCCAGCTTCAAAGTATCAAACGTTTCAGATAATGAGCCAATTTGATTTACTTTCACCAAAATGGCATTGGCTTCTTTATTATCGATTCCGCGTTTAAGAATTTTTGCATTCGTAACAAAAAGATCATCGCCCACGTTAACTAGTTTATCGCCAAGCTTGGCCTGGAATTTCATGAATCCTTCACGATCACTTTCATCAAAACCATCTTCAATCGAATAGATTGGAGCGATTTTCATGAGACCTTCGTAATAACTAATCATTTCATCGTTGCTGTACTCTTTGCCACCCATTTCATATTTTTTCGTCTTCTCATTGTAAAATTCTGAGGCTGCACAATCGAGAGAAAGTGAAATATCCACCCCCGGACGATAGCCGGCTTTTGTTATGGCAGAAAGGATGGATTCGATGGCTTCTTCATGGTTTTTAAGATTCGGAGCAAAGCCCCCTTCATCGCCGACATTTGTTGAATGTTGATTATCATGAAGAACTTTTTTCAAGTGGTGAAAGACTTCAACTCCGGCACGCAGATTTTCGCCGAAGCTTTTTTTCATATGAGGCACAATCATAAACTCTTGAATATCAAGATTGTTTGATGCGTGCTGACCACCATTGATGATATTCATTAAAGGAGTGGGAAGTGCGTACTTGCCCACAGGATTTGGAACTTTCAAATCTTCACTTAAATAGCGATAAAGTGGCTTATTCTTTTCTAAAGCTCCGGCGCGACAGATGGCCATTGAGACACCTAAAATAGCATTGGCTCCTAACTTCTCTTTTGATTCTGTTCCATCGAGAGAGATCATCAGATGATCAAGAGCACGTTGCTCGAACACAGATTTTCCAATAAGGGCCGGTGCAATGATTTTATTCACATTCTCGACAGCTTTAAGAACACCTTTTCCCATGTAGCGAGACTTATCTCCATCTCTCAGCTCCAAAGCTTCACGGCTTCCAGTTGAGGCACCCGAAGGCACTGAGGCACGTCCAAGTTTTCCTGAATGAGTGGTCACTTCGACTTCAATCGTGGGATTTCCACGAGAGTCGAGGATTTGGCGCGCGAATATTTTTGTGATCTGTGACATGAGTGCTCCTTATTTTGGAGCCCTCATTCTATGCGTGTGTGGCCAAGCACTCAAGCAGCTTTTTTACTCAATGCGGCCTGCAAAAATGGAATAGCCCAATCTTGCGGTTTAAGTGAGGTTTTAGCAAAAGGGAGTTTGTTGGCAACAAACTCTTCAAAGAAAGTCGGCACATAGCCGGTTGGTGACATTTGTCCGATAAATTTTCCGTTCTCATCCTTACCTGTCTGAATCCAGCGGAAAATATCTTTCACGATATATCGACCATGCTCGTCAACGCCAAGAACTTCAGAGATATGTGACGTTCTTCGCCCACCATCATGATAACGTGAACACTGCACAATCATATGAAGTGCACTTCCCACCATCTTACGAATCGCATCAGGTGGAATTCGACCATCACCAGACAAACATAATGTTTCAAGACGTGTACAGGCATCAATCGGAGTATTGGCGTGAACAGTACCCATAGAGCCATCGTGACCAGTTCCCATCGCGTTCAAAAGATCCAGAGCTTCCGGTCCGCGCACCTCACCGACGATAATTCTATCTGGGCGAAGACGAAGGGCCGATTCCACAAGATCTCGAATCGATACTTCTTTAATACCACGATCAGGATTGGCCTTTCTTGTTTCAAAACGAACCACGTGATCAGCTTTAATTTGAAGTTCGGCCGCATCCTCAATAATAAGAAGACGCTGATGCTTAGGCATTCTTCCACCCAAGACGTTCAACATCGTTGTCTTACCTGAACCGGTACCACCACTCACGAGAGTATTTTTTCCTAAATACATACAACAATCTAGGAAACGAGCACCTTCAGGTGAAATTGACCCGAAGTTAATCATGTCTTTAAGACCGAGTTTTTCTTCCGAGAATTTACGAATCGCCACAGTTGTACCTTGGCGGGCCATTGGAGGAATAACCACCGCGATACGTGAGCCATCTGGAAGACGAGCATCCAGACGAGGATTATCAGCATCAATCACTCGACCCACTGATTGCGCAATCGCGCGCATTGAAGCCATCAGCGCATCTTCGTCGGGGAATTGATTCGGGACGCGAATACATTGTCCCTTTTTCTCTATAAATATATCTTTAGGGCCGTTGATCATGATTTCTGATACAGAAGGATCCTTCAGCAAATCGCCTATCGGTGAGAGAAGGTTCGCAATCGCGTCTTTAAAGACTTCTGACATGACCTCAAATCCTCTTTTCTATTCGTACTCTTTTGGCGTCCAGACTTCTGGATCATTTTGTCCGGCCAATCCGCGTACAGCACGTGGTTCAGCTTTCTTTATCACTGTAATTTTTCCGTCGTGTTTACTTGAAGGGCAATAAAATGAAAAAGTTCCGGCCATATCAAACTTCGCCTCACCTTCAGTGAGCTTGCCTTTTGTTGCCGCCAAAAAAACTTTGTGTCCTTGAACTAAAACACAATCCGGTTCTTCAACTGTTGATGTCACAAAAAACTTTACAGTCTCACCTTGAAAGACAGTTAAATTTTTTGGGTAATAACCCTCTTTCGTCACAATCACACTCACTTCTCGACGTGGGGATTCGGCTAAACCAGCGGTTGAGAAGATGATCAAAAATAGAGTCCAAAATAATTTCATAGCTCTTTCTCCGAGAGGAAATACTCAATACCTATCGGTGATTAGAGGAGAAATCTGAAGAGTCAGCTATTGGATTTGGACTGGAAAAGAATAGAAGGCTGGAGTTTCGTAAGGGTGTGATTTTCTAAGAGCTTGAAGAACATCTGGCCAGACACTCTCATCACATAGCATCTCAACTTTAATTTCTCTGACTAATTCGATCTGGTTAATTTCACCAACGAAAGGCTGACTGCCTTTAAGGGCCCTGAATTGCCCCATACCAGAAGTTTGCCATGAACATTGATCATAATTCCCAAGTTTTCCTGCACCTGCTTCAAAAAGAGCTGTCTTCACTTTTTCGACAGAATCTTCCGGTACATAGACTGATAAATGCAGCATCTTTTCCTCGATCTTGCGCATAGCAAACAGTTCTTTTGCATAACATTAACTGCCGTTTTCACTGACTTTATCTAACATCGGTAACTGAATTTTCATTTTGGACAAACAAAAACTTACAGTGATTACTCAAGATGTATTTTGGTTGGACAGACACCTCACTGACAAGAAAAAATCTCTGCACTTAACCAAACCCTGACACGGAGTTAGAAGTTTGGTCACGGAGGATGAATATGAAATTTACCGCTAATTTTTTTGCATTGATGCTCTCTCTCTCAATCGCCACGAATGGCTATGCTTGTACTGAAGACGGTTCTACAGGACTTCTCCCTGAGAACGACATGTATATTCCAGTCAACATGAAGGGTATTAAGTCAGGACTTACTGAAGAGCAGTTCAATGCTGTGATCGATAAAGTTCTTGCTGTTTATGAACCAATCGTCAGCTCTGCTGGTGGAAAACTTACTGTTTCTCGCGCTTGGGAAGACGGAACTGTAAACGCATACGCCTCTCGCTCAGGAAACACATGGCAAGTGGCTATGTTCGGTGGACTTGCTCGTCATGAGACAATCACTGAAGATGGATTTGCTCTTGTTGTTTGTCACGAAATCGGTCACCACATCGGCGGCGCTCCTAAGAAAGGTGCAAGTGTAAGAACTGGCGGCGGCGGATGGACTGGCGGCGGCACAGGTAGCTCATCAATCTCTTGGGCATCAAATGAAGGTCAAGCTGATTACTTCGCCACTCTTAAGTGTCTTCGTAAAGTTTACCTCTCTGATGACAACACAAGCATCGTAAGAAGCCTTGGCGCTCCAGCAGCTTTAACTAAAGCTTGCCGCAAAGAATTTAAAGGCAACAAGGTTGATTCAAATATCTGTATCCGCGCTGGGATGTCGGGTCTTTCTGTTGCGAAACTTTTCCAAGCTCTTCGTAACCAAACTAAAGCTCCAGACTTCGCAACTCCTGATGCAAAAGTCGTTTCATCTACAGATGACAATCACCCGGATACTCAATGTCGCCTAGACACATACTTCCAAGGTGCTCTTTGTGGAATTGATGATGCAACTGATGTCTCTCAAACAGATGCAAAAGTTGGAACATGCCACACAGCTAACGGCGATTCAATCGGAACACGCCCTCTTTGCTGGTTCAAGCCATAATTTAGACCTGACAATCTAAAATTTAAAAAGGGTCCTTCGGGACCCTTTTTTTATGTCCAGGAAGGACGGTATGCCGACGAGAGGCAGGAGCCGAAGTCGGCGATGTCCAGGAAGGACGGTATGCCGACGAGAGGCAGGAGCCGAAGTCGGCGGAACTCAGGAACAAAAATGATTCAACTTAAACCGATGACTCAGTTAGCATATGAACACTTCTGTGAAATTTCTAAAAAAGATTATGCTCAATCTAAATCAAAAGCCGAACGTCTCTCAGTTCATGAAGGCGAGAAAATCGCAGAGGATGCTTGGGAAAAGCTTTTATCAGATGGTCTAAGCACTCCCCTTCATCATTTTTATTCCGCCTGGGAAAACGATCAGAACATAGGGATGATTTGGTTTAAAGAGGAAAGAGACTGGGAAACACCGTATGCCTACCTCTATCAAATCTTGATATGGGATGAATACCAAGGAAGAGGTTTAGGAAAAAGTTTAATGAAGCATTTTGAAGATGAAGTGAAAAAATTAAATTTAAAGCGTATCCGCTTACATGTTTTTGCCTTCAATGAAAGAGCTATCAAGATGTATGAAGATTTTGAATTTGAAAAAACAAATATTGTGATGATTAAAGAATTGGAATAAAAAAGGGCCGCACTAGGCGGCCCTTCATAAGATCGAGTAAGAGAAGAATTACTTCTTCTTTGGCTTGCCCTGAGGAGCTGGAGCAGGAGCTGCTTGCTCACCGGCCTTAGAAACTTTAAAGAGTTCAACTTCAAATACTAAAGTCGCTCCGCCTGGAATCTTTGGAGGTGCACCAGCATCGCCGTATGCAAGATCAGCAGGGATCACAAATTTAGTTTTGCCGCCAACTTTCATCAATTGAAGACCTTCAGTCCAACCCTTAATCACGCGATTAAGTGGGAAAGAAATGGTTTGACCGCGTTCAACAGATGAATCAAACACTGTTCCGTCCATCAAAGTTCCATGATAATGAACTTCAACAACATCTTCAGCTCCTGGAGTTGCTCCAGTACCTTCTTTAATTACTTTATAAGAAAGGCCAGAAGCAGTTGTTTTAACTCCTTCTTCTTTGCTGAATTTTTCTAAGAAAGCTTTGCCGCCTTCTTTCTCTTTAGCAGCAGCTTTATCCATGCGCTCTTTGAAGAGCCCTTGAATTTTTTGCTGATAAGTCGCCATTTCAACTTCCGCTTTTTCGTTTTTAGCTGAAGCAGACAAGCCCTTATAAAGTGCGCCCATTTCTTTATCAGAAAGGTTTAAGCGCTGAAGGTTTGATCCGAGCATAAAACCCATAGCGTAAAAAGTTTTATCATCTTCATTATCAAGTTTGACACTTTTAGGGTCAGTGCCGCCGCCGTTACAAGATACTAGTGCAAGTGAGGCCACACCAATCGTGAGCCATTTAGAGGCTTTCATCGTGAGCTATCCTTTTGAAAAGTTAAAAAGTTACTGAAAAGGTTAACTCCACTCTATGTCTTTGCCAATCATCTAGATGTTTTTACCGCTCGCAAAATAAGAACGCTCACTAACGCGGCTGCACCAAGAACTCCCGAAGGAAGACCGACAGGAATCTCCGCTCCGTGGAAGGTAAAATTAAAACAAATATGATCAAGCAGAGCAAAAAAGAATCCGGCGGCTATTGCCCCATCGGTCATTTCTCTCCAAGGATGGGCATGGTAGCGAGGAAGAAAGCGTAGGACCAAAGGAAATAGCAAACCCAGGAATGAAAACACCCCAAAATGTGTCACCACCCAAAGCGTCGCTAAAAAACTAATGATTAAAGATTGTCTAAGAATATTATCAACAGGGATGCCTAATCCCCTGCACCATCCTGGGCCTAGAAGCAATGCTTTCCAGTGACGGCGATTGAAGATGAGAAAAATAATAATGGGAATAAAAGCGAGCAAACCGAGAAGAGAGCTCACAACATCCAGCGATTGCATCCTTCCAAACCATAACTGCTCAGGAAATTCTTTATTAAAAGCCATCGCCATAAACTGCATGAAAGCAAAGAGAGCTCCCACAAATAGATTCAAACCTAGTCCTAATAAAAGAACGATTTTGAAATCATTTTGAATTTTTATTTTTTTTACGAGAAAAAGAAATACGACCACAAAAATGAACCCTATCAGAAAAGCGCTTTGTGAGAGAGGAAGGTATTCGAATCCCAAATTTTCCATCATTACGGCCAGCATGACACAGAGAACGGCTAATCCATCCATTCCCAAAGTACTAGGTGACGCCAGCTCATTTCGACTCGTAAGCTGAACGAGAGAGCCAGAGAAAGAAAGTAAAACTCCGGCCAGAAGGGCCGTGCCAAAACGAGCAAAATCCCACTCCCAACTCATGGAACGCCTTCTAGTGAGAGGCCCCTACTTGAGCAATTCAGCTTCCAGGTTTTCTTTTCATTAAGCAAAACCTCACCATGATGAGTGAGAATTAAGTATTTTCCCTTTTGGATCCAGCTCTCAAGTATTTTCCATAACTCCGCTTGCCTCTCAGAATCTAGCGATTGAAAAGGCTCATCCATCACCCAGGCATCACATTTGAGTGATCTCATCATTAATATTTTAACCCATTGATTCTCACCGCCAGAGAGATCTGAGACTTTTCGCTTCATCCATTTTTGAACAGACACCTCTTGCCACCAAGAAAGCTCTCTCCAATCATTGGCTTCATGACGGCCATGAGTCACATCCCACATCACATCAATAAGCGCTTCCACGGTTAAATCTTGAAAGGGTTGAAGCAAGGCCTGGTCAGTAAATCCAAGTAATAAATCTGGCGCCAGCGTGCTCCACTGAATCTTTAGCTCTTCGATAAAAGTTGTCTTCCCCGCTCCATTCTCACCTTTGAGGTGATGACAGACTCCAGGGCTCAACATTGCCTCTATGCACCACTTAAGGTGACCTTGATATTGTGATTTTTCTAGTTTTACATGAAGCATAATTCTTCCATGATTCTAATGTCCCACTTACAATGTGTGAACTAGCGGAGATGAATATGAACCAAAATGAAATCGAATTAGAGAAAAACCTTCAAGAACTGATCTCAACTCCCATGGGACGAAGAGTGTTTCTTCAGGCCGTTCCCATGCTACTTGCTGGTGCATGTGCCACGAAGTCAGCTAAAGAGCGCTTAAGAGAGGGAGACAATAGCGGACAGAAAACGAGTCTTACTCCTCAAGATGAAATGAAAATGACGGCCGAAGTATTGCCACAAATGAGAAAAGACTACCCTGCGATTCAAAACAATGAACTTCAGGCCTACATCACTCGTTTAGGACAAAATGTTGTTCGTTCAAATAACTTGGTGGGAAGACCTTATAACTACACCTTTACTGCTGTTGATGTGAATTACGTCAATGCTTTCGCTCTTCCGGCTGGAACTGTCATGGTCACAGCACCTCTTATCGCGATGGCCGAAACGGAGGCAGAACTCGTCGGAGTGATTGGTCATGAAGTCGGTCACGTGAAAGCCAGACACACGGCCGAAAGAATGGAAGCGGCAAAGCAAGCTGAAAAGAAAACCTGGCTCTATGGAGCAGTGGGTGGATTAGTCGGTGGTGCCGCTGGTTTTGGTTTAGGAAGAATGCTCTGCAAACCAAAAGATCAAGAATGTCTTCAAAAAGCCACTCTCATTGGAGCTGCGGCTGGTGTGGGTGGAACTTTATTGATTCAAAAATACGCTTTCATGGCCAACTCGCGTGAAGACGAGATGGAAGCTGATCGAATTGGATTTAGAACATCCGTTGCCGCTGGATACCACAGAGATCATGTGGGCACATTTTATGAAAAACTTTTAGAGATGGAAAAGAAAGCCAAAGGCGATGGCAATCAATTAATGGCTTCGTTTGCGGATGCCATGAGCACTCACCCTCCTTCTGCTGAGAGAGTCAAGCAAATGCATCAGATGGCCTCAACCGCTCCACTGAAAACGAATGCTATTATCTCGACAAAAGAATTTGAAAAAATGAAGGCTTTAGCCTCTCAGTATGGAAAGAAAGCTTAATCGATCCAAGTCTCAGCAAAACGATGCATAAAATGAATTTGAGCGGGGCCCGGAGTCAGGGCCCCGACATCAACTACGTTCCAGAAACGAGCTTCACCTTTTTCAAGATGAAATTTTTCTCCTGCCTTCGCCTCAACAATTCCGACCATCACATCTTTTGAAGTTAATGACTTTCTCCACTTCTCTCCCCAACGAACATAGGCAAGATTAGACTCAAAAGTTTTTATCTTTCTGTGTCTTTTCCAAAAAAGTACTGGCCCATCATTGACCATCATCAGCTCTGGGAGCTTTTGATTTTTTATTCTTCCAAGGAAAAAATAAAGGGGATGACGAAATGTTTTAAGCTTTAGGAGTTCTTCTTTCTCACTCGCAACCCATAATTTCACTCGCAAAATCTCTGTTGCACAATCGCGAGTATAATTCTCTAAGATTTGTAACACATTGGTGGTCACTTCAAATGGATCAAGACTTCGGGTTTTCACTTCAATAATTTTCTTCAATGAGGCATTTTTGAGCCTTCTTGTGACTTCGCCAGACTCGTCATAAAAAAGTGTTTTATGACTGAATCCTTTTAATACTTTTTGAGCGAGGAAAACTCCTCCACCAAGTCGCTCACCTTTATAATCATTTTTTAGGACAGGATGAAATACAGATATGCCTTTTAAGTTTTTATCTTGTAAAAGATCCATCTCTTGAAGCACACCCGTCACGGGAGCAGAGAGAGAAATGATCTCCTCATTGAGCTGGCATTTGGCATAAGCAGTGAAACTGCTTATGAGAATGAGGAGACTAAAAACCTTCATCATCTAAAAGCCTATTGGCCAATCTGTCACAATACTCATTTTGAGGGTGACCGTTATGACCTTTAACCCATCCGACTTTCACTTGTAGGAATCTATTTTTGAGTGAATCAAGTTCTTGCCACAAAGATAAATTCTCCGGCGGCTTTCCATCAGCTTTTTTCCAATCTCGGGCCTTCCAACCCGGAACCCATTGATTCATTCCATCGACGACATATTTTGAATCAGTAAATAAAAGGATATCTGTGTGTTGGGCAAAGGGATTATCGAGGAGATACTGTTCAAGTTGATGATAGGCACCGATGACGGCTTGAATTTCCATTTTATTATTAGTGGTAAGGGACTCGTGTCCACAGGATTCAAAAATAATGGTGCCATCATGTGTTTGGGCCACGCATGCCCATGACCCAGGTCCTGGGTTTCCTCTGCACGCCCCATCTGTAAACAAGGCCAATCCCTGGGGTAAATTTTTAAGTTCTGAAGGAGCACTCAGGGCGCCGCTTAATTCAGGGACCTCGGGGATTTGTTTAATTTTGGCCTTAAGACCATCAATTTGGGCCTCAACGGTCGCATCCATTAGCTCATGGGACTTCAAAACGGAGGCTATTTTATCTAGGGCCTGCAAATGCTTTTTCATAGACCTCACTTAATGCGACGCAATCTCTTTTCAAGAGACATGGCCAGGTGTATCGTTGCCTTCATCCAAGGGGATTTAGGTGGGCTCATCATTTTCTATCAAAGTTTATAAGCAATACTTCAACTTTGCAGCCTCACACTTCATGATTTTTGAAGATGGCTCAAGAGAGCCACTCCATGGGCACAATTACCGCGTCATGGTGAAGGGTGAAACACCTGAACTCAGTGACGATATGGTTTTTGATTTTTTAGATATCAAACCAATAGTCAGACAAGTTTGTGATTCTCTTGATCACAAGCTCATTATACCTAAGAATCATCCTAAATTGAGAATTGATACGGCCGGAAAAAACACAGTCATTACGACTCCAGATGAGTCAATGTTTAGCATTCCTTCAACCGATGTTTTGCTCCTGCCAATTGCTAATACCAGCGCAGAATTGATGGCAGTTCATTTGACTCACGTAATACGAGAACTCGTAAAATCAAAATATGGATTCTCATTTGCAACTTTAGAAATTGAAGTGGAGGAAACACCCGGACAGTCTGCGGTGTATGTCCACAAGGAAGAAGCATGATCTTTACAGAACTAGAACCTGGAAAATCAGTTGAGGGACACCAAATCCTTGCCTACAAAACTGACGTGAAAGCTGAGAAATATCTCTATCTTCTGGCCGGAACTCACGGCGATGAAGTTGAAGGGATTCATGTTTTAAAAGAGCTCTTCAACTGGCTCAAACATGAACACTCACTGAAAGATCTGCCAATCGTCGTCGTTCCAATCCTTAATGTGGATGGTTATAGGGCCTCTACTCGTGTGAATGCTCACATGGTGGATTTAAATCGCAATTACCCTACAAAAGATTGGTCACCTGAAGCCAGTCAGCCGAAATACAATCCAGGACCAAAGGCATTATCTGAGCCAGAGAATCAATACCTCGTTAAATTGCTAGATAAGTATCGTCCAGGTTTTATTATTTCTTTCCATACTTGGAAGCCGATTCTCAACTTCAATGGTGACTGCCAAGATGTCGCCGAATACCTCTCTACCTATAACAAGTATCCAATCGCTGGAGATATCGGTTATCCGACTCCAGGTTCATTCGGTGCCTTCGTTCCTGATAAGTACAAATCAGGTGTCCTGACTTTTGAATGCCCACCTCTATCTGAGGATTTAGGTTTTAAAGAGATTTGGAATGAAAACGAGAAAGGTCTCAAAGACTTTATGCAAAGTGACCTGCTCTTAAAGAAAATTAAGTAGAAATAAAAAAGCCACCTTCAAGGTGGCTTTTTTCATTAAGATGCTTTCGTGTATTTGATGACTTCAACCGGACAAGCTTCAGCAGCTTCTTGGATTTTGAGTCCATTATCTAAAGGCGCTCCTGGACGAATGAGACACGTTTCAGATGTGACTTCAAAAACTTCCTTATAAATATCTTCACAAGCGTTACAAACGATACAGCCCGGCTCAATCCAAACTTTTAAAACAGCATAGTTCGCCACTGCTTCAGCCGCAGGAGCGGCCGCGCCTCCACCACTTCCCATGCCCGCAAACTGAGCTGCAAATGCAGGGTTCGTTGCAATAGCAAGTTGTGCGCCTTTACCTGGAACTGTATCAGCAATAAAACTTCTAATAGGAATATCGATAGGTGGCTTACTGACTTTTACAACATCGAGCTTATTCTTTTTAATAAAATTCTCAACGCTATCAGAAGACTCCATCACTAATTTCTTAAATTTTGGGCCCTTCATATCAAATTGAAAACACACTCCATCACGTGAAGAGCTAAGTTCAACTTGAACCATGGCTTTATCCATTCCCTGGGCACCTAAGAGTTCAATGAGTCCCGGCCCCATATCTGCTTCGAGAGCAAAACTATTTCGTTTGCTCTCAAACTTATGACAAACCTCTGATTGAGTGGGAGAGCCAAACGGATTAAATAAGCGAATTTTGATATGATCAAGCTGAGCTGGCTCTTTAGAACTATTCCACTTGAATCCAAACGCAAACATGTTCCCACCTTTGCTTGGACGCAAAAGTGTGAGCCTTGGTTTGCCAAAGAGAGATTCAAAAGCTCCAAACAATAAACTTAATCCGGCCAAAGCCAGGACTAAATTAACTACGGCGAAAATCGCCACTCCCATCGCAATTAAGCTAGATGTCACGTGCATTCTCCTGATGAAATCTCTTGAATTATACCCTAACCTATCGGAAAAATGAAAGCCGACTGCGGGACTTTTATTTGCCAATATAAAGATTCTCAGTAGTATGCACTCATGAGTCGACTCTTTGTCCAAGTTTTAGCGCAAATATGGGCCTCTCTTACCCTACCAATAGTCTTTGTTGTGTTGGTTCTTCCTGTGACTCTTGTAGTCATTCCACTCCCTTTGAAGTATCGCCTTCGAGTGGTGGGACCATTCTGGAAGCTGTTCAGTTTGTATTGTATCCGTGTGGGTTGCTGGGGCACTCTCTATAGCGAAGATAATCGTAAACCTGAGGACTGCACCTACCCGCCTCACGGACTTTATATTGCCAACCACCAGGGATTTTTAGATATCCCTATTGTTCTCTCTCAATTTCAAGTTCCACCCATCATGAAAAAAGAAGTTCTCTATATTCCCATTTTAGGTGTGATGGCTTGGGCTGCCGGAGCCTTGGTTGTAAGTCGGGGCAAAAGAAATTCTCGAAAAAAAGTTTTCGTCAAAGCTCGCAAAAGATTAGTCGATGATAACTTTGCTGTTCAATACTACCCGGAAGGAACGCGCTCAAAAACAGCAATCCCCAAAGAGTATAAAGATCTCAAGATCACTCTCTTGCAACTGGCCTGGGAAGCTAAAGTTCCCGTTTTTCCAATCAGCATTTATGGAACTCGCGGAGTGATTTCAAAATGGGGCATCATCCGTCCTGGACATAAATTTGGAATTATTACGAGTTCAGCTGTGAATCCTAACGATTTTGATAACCCAAATAGTTTTGCTAAGGCCTGTTGGGAGAAAGTTACGTCTGGTCACTCGAAGCTATCTTCATTGCTCGGAAGTTAATTATTATTTTCCACTCATCCTCTTTGCGCTCAAGTAAGCCCCAATTCTCATGACCAGGCCCCATTCCCCACACATAGTCCGCCTTTGAACCAATTCTCATGGAAAGACCATTTTCAAAGGGCTTCATCCGATCAGAAGGAATTTCCCATCTCTCAAAGGGCAACAGATCTTCAGGCTTAATTCCATGGGCCTCTACATCAAACGCACGATTAAGAGGCCAATCTTTTTTTAACAGCCCAGTCTCACTTGTTATTTTTCCAACGCTCTCTCTTTGAAGAGCTATCAGAGAGCCAATTGTGCCTAGCTCATTTGCGACTTCTTGAAAGAGAGTGCGAATGTAGGTGCCAGAGCTCACCGTCGCTCTCAGACTTAAGTATGGAAAATTCCACTTCACAATTTCTAGTGAGTATATGTGTCTTTTAACGGGCTCTTTTTTAATTTCCACACCCTCTCTGGCCCAGGCATGGAGAGGTTTCCCTTGAAATTTAGTCGCCGAATAAATAGGTGGAGTTTGCCAGTAATCACCAATAAATTTTTTCTCAATGATATTTTGAATAAATGGGATATCAAAACTTGAAATAACTTCTTTTAGATATTGAGAGTTATCTCTCTGTTTCACTTCCCCTTCCCAATCACCGGTATCGGTCTCAATTCCAAGTTTTCCGATTGAAAGATAAGTTTTGGGAAGATGAGCGTGGACTAAGTCATTGAGCCTTGCGGCCCCACCAATTCCAATGAGCAGGACACCACAGGCAAAAGGATCAAGAGTCCCAAAGTGTCCTATGCGGCCATAATCTTGTGGGAGATTTTTTTTAAAGTGTCGTACGACATCGAAAGATCCTGCACGGGCAGGTTTAAAAACGTTAAAGATCAAGGGAGGTAGAGTATTACTCTTCCTTATCTCCACTTTCGCCTTTGAGTAATTTATCTATTTTTTGCTCGTCCTCGTACTGTGAATCATAAACGAAATGCAATTCTGGTACATGACGGACATCTAGGCGACTGGCAAGAATCGTTCTGATTTTGCCTTTAAGGTGATCAATCGCTTCGGTAATGGATTCTTTTTTTGAGCTATCAAAAGTATCCCACCAAACTTTTGCGTTGGCATAATCTTCAGAAAGTTCAACTTTTGTAATCGAGACAAATTTCAATCGTGGGTCATTGATATCGCGACGAAATGAAGAGTTGATTGAATTTTTAACCAACTCTTCATATTTCAATTTCGAATGGGGATTACCTCTACCGGCCATGTTAGTCCTTAAAGCGTCGCTTGAGGTTCATCGAGTGTACGTTTACGAGATTCCATAATGTAAGCCTCAACGACGTCATCTACACGTACGTCATTAAAGTTTTCAAGACCTAGACCACACTCGTAGCCATTTTTGACTTCTTTCACTTCATCTTTAAAGCGCTTCAATGTTGAAAGCTTGCCGTCGTAGACAATTTTTCCATCACGAAGAAGTCGAATACTGCAGCCTCTTTCGATCTTCCCATCAACTACGCCAGCACCAGCAACAGTTCCAATTTTTGGAATATTGAATGTGTCTTTGACTTGAGCGCGACCAATGTAAACTTCAACTTTCTCTGGAGTAAGCATTCCTTCCAGGGCCAATGTGAGGTCATTAATGACTTCATAAATAATTGAGTAGGTCTTGATTTCAACACCCTTCTCTTCTGCAAGTCGACGAGCTGTCGTCACTGGACGCATATTGAATCCAATAATGTAGCCTTTCATTGTTGAAGCTGTAAGTACGTCACTATCAGTGATGGCTCCAACGCCGCCTGAAATAACTTCTACCGCAACTTCACTATTACCAAGGCGCTCAACAGAGTTCTTAATCGCTTCATAGCTTCCTTGTACGTCAGCACGAACGACCAACTTAAGAACTTTCTTCTCACCTTCAATCTGAGCTGCGGTCCCAAAGAAGTCTTCAAGAGAAGCGACTTTTGTTTCTACAGTTTGAGAAAGAAGTTTTCTTTCATTTATGCGATTTTCAGCAATCTTCTTCGCTTCACGCTCATTTTTTAGAGCGTTCATGATGTCACCTGGATTTGGAACACTCTCAAGACCCAAGATTTGAACTGGAGTTGAAGGGCCAACAGAGTCAACCATCTTTCCTTGGAAATCCATGAGCGAGCGAGCACGACCAGCAGTCTCACCAACAACAATTGAATCACCTTTGTTCAATGTTCCTTTCTGAACAAGAACAGTGGCCACGGGGCCGCGGCCAATTTCAATTTTTGATTCAATGACAACACCTTCAGCAAAGCCCTTTGGACTCTCTCTAAGCTCCATCACTTCTGCTTGAATTTGAATGTTTTCAAGAAGATTATCGATTCCCAAACCTGTTAGAGCAGAGACAGGAACATATATCGTCTCGCCACCCCACTCTTCAGGAGTGAGACCAAATTCCATTAAACCTTGTTTTACTTTATCTGGATTACCGCCTGGCTTATCCATCTTGTTGACGGCCACGATCATTGGCTTTTTTGCATTTTGACAGAATTTAATCGACTCAACAGTCTGTGGCATCACACCATCATCAGCTGCAACAACTAAAACAACAATATCAGTCACGTCAGCACCACGTTGGCGCATGTTTGCAAACGCTGCGTGGCCTGGAGTATCGAGGAAAGTCAGAACAGAGTCTTTCACTTTAACCTGATAAGCTCCCACGTGTTGAGTAATGCCGCCAGCTTCACCCGAAGCTACTTTTGCTTTTCTAATATAATCAAGAAGTGATGTCTTACCATGGTCAACGTGACCCATAATAGTAATAACAGGGCTTCTTAAAGGAAGATCAGACTTATCATTGACCTCTACTTTGCCCATAACTTTGTCTTCATTGAAGGCAATATCTTCAACTCGGTAGTTCCAAATCGCCGCAATTTCTTCGGCCAATTTTACACCGATGTAGTCTTCTGGATTAACAAGTAGGTTGATGCTCAATAATTTATTAGCAAATGCCTCAAAACGTAGAGACAACTTATCGGATAATTCTTCAGCCGTGCATCCACCATGAACAGTGATGAATCTCTTGGCATCTTTCACCTGAGTGATGAGAGTGTTTTGAGTCGGGCCTGAGTAGACTTTCTTACGTTTAGCCGGAGTGTAAATCGTACGTCCTACAAGAGCAGAAGCGAATTTTAATTCCTCATCAGCTCTCATCATTGTTAAGTCTTTAGTCTTAACAGAAGCCTTACGAGAAACCATGGCCGCAAGATCGCCCATTCTCTTCTTCGATCTTTCGTCATCCTCTTCATCACCAGTCGCACCTGCAGCTGGAGCAAGAGCTTTAGCTCTAACAGGAGCTTCTTCTTTCTTCTCCGGTGTAAACACCGGAGTGAATGAATGCATTTTCTCTTCGAAGTAGTCTTTTTTAGAGACTGGCTTTACAACTCCAGTGGCAGCTTCAACACGTCTCTGCTCGAGAGCTTCTGCAGCAGCTGCAGCTTCTTGTGCAGCAACTTCTTTAGCTTCAGCATCTGCCTTCTTCTCTTCTTCTTTTTGTTGCTTTGTTTTTCTAATAACGATCAATCCTCTTGGACGATCGTCAATTGTTTCTTTTACAGGCTCTTTGACTTCTTCAGCAGCAACAGGTGCAGCTTCAACTGGGGCGGACTCCTTAGTCTCGGCTTCAACGACAGGAGCACTCACCTCTGGCTCAGCCGCAGCTTGTGTTTCTTCTGCAGCGGCTTCTGCCTCAACCCGAATGACTTTCTTTACAACTTTTCTGACTGCAACTTTTTTAGGAGCAGCTTTAGATTCTTTTGCTGTATCGAATGCGGCCGTCGCCTTAGCTACTTCCTCATCAGAAAGTGCAACCATATGGTTACGAACATTCATTCCGATAGTTTTTAGCTTTTCGACGAGGTCGATGGCGCCAATTCCAAGTTCGTTTGCTAGTTCATATACCTTCTTGCCCATTACTACTGTCTCCAAATAATCGATCGTTCTTCTTGTTAACTCAAATTGCCGATTACTTTAATTTAAATGCCGCTAGCTCCTCACGAAGACGTCTTTCGGCTTCGCTAAATTTATCCACTGAAGGCACTGCTGCGTTTCCAGCCTTATCTTTCTTAATCAAAGTGTTTTGTTGTGGAACTGCAGAAGCAGAAACAATCTCACCTTCCATCTCAATATCAGACTTAATATCAGGATTCTCAAGCGCTTCAGTTGCAAGCTGGACAAGCGCCTTCGCATCTTGTGCATTACGACCTGAAATTCTAGCAACCAGATCAACCTCTGTAGCACTTAAATCAATAATGCTCATGATACCGTTTTGAACTAGAACTTGAGCCGTCGCCTCGTTGAGACCAGCAAGCTGCATAAGGTTCTCAACAGCAAGCTTCACGCGCTCTTGAAGTTTCGACTTAGAAATAATGTTGATTTTCCAACCTGTTAACATCGCTGCAAGACGAACGTTTTGACCGCGGCGTCCAATTGCAAGACTTAACTGATCATCTTCAACGATCACATCTAATGTATGTTCCGCATGGTTCATCATGATGGATTGAATTTCGGCAGGGCGAAGTGATTCACGAGCAAATGTTTCAGTGTCTTCATTAAAGCGGACGATATCAATCTTCTCGCCTTGAAGCTCGTTGACTACGTTTTGAACTCTTGAACCTTTCATACCTACACAAGCACCAACTGGATCAATATCTCTATCAGTGCTGTAAACAGCAACCTTTGCACGGTAGCCTGGCTCACGAGCTGCTGCTTTGATTTCAATTGTTCCATCAAGAATCTCTGGAACTTCGTTCTCAAAAATCTTAACGAGGAACATTGGAGACGTACGGCTCAAGCGGATCTCAGGTCCACGAGAAGTCATGACCACTTCAGAGAGATAAGCCTGAATACGGTCACCCGGTTTAAAGGCTTCACCGAAGATAATTTCTTTTTTAGGGAGAATCGCATCAGCTTTACCAAGATCGACCACAACGTTGCCTTTCTCGAAGCGGCGAGCAATTCCGGTCACTAACTCACCTTCACGGTGCTTGAATTCAGCAAAGAGAATATCTCTTTCAGCATCACGCACTTTTTGGAAAATGATTTGTTTTGCAGTCTGGATATCTACACGGCTGAAACCTGGATTATCAATTTTGATACCCAATTGATCGCCAAGTTCGCACTCAGAATCAAGTTTTTTAGCTTCAGTAAAATCAATCTCAACAATTCCATCGCGGACTTTATCCACAACGTTTTTGTATTGGTAAATTTCAACTTCGCCATCACCTTCGTTATAGCGAGCCTCATATTCACCTTGAATACCGAACTTCTTTCTTGCTGTTACAAGGAAAGCCTGTTCGATGGCGCCAATAATAATATCTTTCTTGATGCCGCGATCTTTACCTAATTGTTCAATCACGCGAGCGAGTTCAGAGAAGTTCACGCAGTTCTCCTTTCCTTAATCTATTTCGCTTCTTCTAAAGAAGCTGAGTTGGTTTGAGCTTTTTTCATTAATTCTTCAAAATCTGGGTCTAATTGAGCATTTTTAATTGAGGACAGAGAAATCAAGACAGTGCCGTCTTCTGTCTTTAGGGTCACACTATCCGGCTTGGCTTCAACAAGTTCGCCGCGGAATTTTTTGGCGCTTGCAAGCTTCTTTGAAAGACCTGGATTAAGTGTCAAATCCAAGCTTCCAGTAATTGTCACCGAATGAATTTCACCAACGCCCATTTGGAAATGAGCAAGTGTTGAAACATTCCTATAAACACCTGGAGAGCCAACTTCTAGAGTGACTTCAGCGGGCATCCAATCTTCAGATTCAAAAAACGGTGTTAAAGCGTGATCCACTTTCACACAATCTTCAATCACGGCACTTTTGGTTTCTGGATTCATAACATAAAGGCGTAGCAGTTTTTGACCCGATAAATATTCGAGATCGTACAAAAAAAGACCCTGCTCCTGAACGACAGGAGTACAAAGTTCCCAAAACTTTTTTTCTAAACCCATTCTGTTCTTCGTTATATCCATAAAAAAAAAGGGCGGATTCCCATGAGAGATCCACCCTTAAGTGCTTTAGCGATTAATGGTAGGCCCCATAAGTAACATACGGGCCGCGAGAAATCAAATAGCTAGCTCCATCTTGTGGGCATCTTCACCATTTTGATAGAATGCTTTGGCGGTATGCAGTAATTTAAAACCTACTCGCTTATAGAATCCAACGGCCCGTTTATTGGTCACTTCAACCTCAAGATAGATCTTTTTAACGCCCTTTGCGCGCAAAGTCATAAGCATGACTTCCCAAAATTCTTGAGTCACTGAACTTCCACGATAGCTCGGTTCAATGGCAATTTTAAGAAGATGGGCCACCTCATCCCCTGGCGCAATCTGATAGATTGAAAAACCAATCGTCTTGATATCTCGTAGAGCGAAAACACTAAAATTCTCTCCACCTTCCCATTGTTTATCATCCCATGACTGAGCCATAAGACGACTGTCGAGAGATACAATGTCCTTAAAGTGAGGATGCTGATTTGACCAGGGTAGGCAAAGAGTGACTTCTGGATTCACCAAAAGTTCTCGTGGATAAGCTGTTTATCAATTGATTCTGCAAATTGAGTAATAGATTGAATTTTTTTTGCCCTTCTGTCTTGTTTGTCTCCAAATCCATTCGGGGCATAACGAGAACGAAGATACACTTCTAACCTCAACCAGCGGCGGAAACTATCACGGAGTTTTTTTTCAAACTTCACGCTTGGGCACTTACTTGGAGCGAGAAAAGTTTTTTCAAGTGACGAAGTGAGATTCACTTCTTGACCATCAACGTAGATAAGCAATTTCCAAAGCTGCCTGACGCTTGAAAGAAAAATCACCGAACTGTTTTCCTGGGCGATTGAAACTTTCGGATCAGAGAGTGTGGGGAGGCTCTTTTTGAGTTTAGGTAAATAACCAGCTGAAAGATATTCTAGAAGAAGTGAGTCCGAGAGATAACACCCAAGGGCATCCAGATCGGAATAAGATTGCTCTAAATCATTAGCGCCGACAACAACATCTCCAATACGAAAAAGATATCTATCAGAGATGACAGCAAAAGCACTAAAGCTGCAAAAAACGAAAACGAAAATCAGTTTAAACTGGAGAGCTAATCTCAATATTTCCGATTTTCTTTTCTTTAATATAGTCATTTTCACGGTGGAAGCGAGCATTCACTCTTGGGTTAAATGTATAACCATCTTTACCACGAAGAATGTATTGGCGCTTGCCATTTTTAGGTTCAATCAATTTACGAAGACGTGAAATACTTGTGTAGATCAACTTGTCGTGAATCAATGGATTGTACTCATCCTTCCAAATCATCTTCGCAAGATCTTCTTTGTTATAATAAGTGCCAGGAGTCTGGGCGAGTAGGAACAAAATCTCCAAGAGGACGAAACGGTGCTTGAAATCAATGACACCAAGGCTCTTCTCATGAATCACGCGATTATGGCGATCTAAGTAGAGATCCACGCTTGAGTCGTTAACATCTTCAACCTCAGTAAGAATCAAGTGCTTCAAGCGGCGGAAGTTATCATCATCAGTTGATTGAAGAGCAAGATTAAAGAGAAGAAGAGCTTTTGAGAACTCACCCATCTTCTTCATTGCTACGCCTTTATTTAAAAGAACGTAATTATGCATGTTCCAGCAGCGCTTAGCGTGCAGAAGCTTGAGAGCGGTCTCATAATGTGTCATGGCATCCACTTGCTGTCCCATCTCTCTTAGAGTGTTACCCCAAAGAAGATGCATGCTTCCCTTGAGATATCCCTTCTTTAAAATATTGAGAAGCTCATTGAGCTGCTCGATACAATTAAGCGCTTCTGGGAACTGAGACATATTGTAGGCATTCGTTGCAAGGGCATACAGAGACTTGGCCATGAGTTCAGGTTCGTTTTCCATCTGCGCTTTTCTGTAAGCTTGCTGGAAATTCTTCTGAGCGTCAGGAAAGTCACCTTTATATGTCGCAACAACCCCGAGGTTGTAGAAATACTCAGAAGAGAGGCTTGGAAGCTCTGAGACTATTTGATTAAGGATTTCAGATGATTTTGCAATATACTTATTAGCTTCAACTTCGTTTAGACCCTCAGAATAAATTCTAATGAGGAATCCATAAATTTTGAAAACCGCAAATGCATCTTGAGGAAGCTCAGTTCTCTCTAATGCGCTAAGGAAGTACTCTTCTGCTTTTTCAAAATCGGCTTTGTCATAAAACACTTTGGCGAGGCGGTAGTAACCTTGACCCTCAAGTCTTGATGAGTCTTCTGGGAGATGAGCCAGGAAATTGTCGTCTTTGTTTAAATCGAGCATAGACTTCGCCATCGATTTTTCAATTTTCACATTTTCAAGATTCGTCGTCATGGGGCCTCCGAAAGTAAGATCAGTTGGACCTTACAAAAAGTGTCCCCTCTTAAACCGCACTCTGAACGAAAAAGCAAGGAAGTGGGTAAAAAGGGGGGTTAACATGCGTTAACGAGCTGTAATAACGTATAGTTAGATACATGTAAGTTTCATCATTACTGTGGGAAATATGAGCGCTATCAGCTTCAGGCTTCTTACAGCTGTAAGATCAAAGACTTCTCCGCTATTTCACATCGTATCCCTTTGAAACAACGATCAAGCTCATGTTAACATCAGGGCCTTGAACCGACAGCCTTAAGAGGAAAAATCATGGCCAAGTATGAACTCGATACAATTCGTCACTCCAGCGCTCACCTTATGGCCCAGGCCATAACCGAATTGTTTCCTACTGAAACGGTTAAACTTGGTATCGGTCCTGTCATTGAGAACGGCTTCTATTATGACATCGAGATGCTCACAAAGCTGACTGATGAGCATTTGGGTTTGATTGAAGAAAAGATGAAATCCCTTATTAAAGCGGCTTTACCTCTCACTCGTCATGAGGTCTCAAAAGAGGAAGCTCTGAAATTATTTGCAAGTAAGGGCCAAACTTTAAAATTAGAGCTTATTCGCGACATCCCTGAAGGCGAGGTGATCAGCTACTATACTCAAGGTGAAAACTTCTTTGACCTTTGTACAGGGCCGCATGTTGAAAACACTTCTCATCTCCCAAACTTCTTTAAGCTTCAACACACTGCTGGTGCTTACTGGAGAGGTGACGTGTCACGTCCGATGCTTCAGAGAGTTTATGCACTTTGCTTTAATTCAAAAGACGAACTCAAAGCTCACTTGAACTTCCTTGAAGAAGCCAAGAAGCGCGATCACAGAAAACTTGGAAAAGATTTAGGTCTCTTCATCTTTGATCCAGTGGCTCCGGCTTCTCCTTTTTTTATGCCAAAAGGCACTATCATCTATAACGGTCTCGTTGAATTCATGCGCCGAATTTACTCTAAGTATGGCTACCAGGAAGTCATCACTCCTCAGGTCTTAGATGTTGATCTCTGGCACACTTCTGGGCATTACGAAAAATACAAAGAAAATATGTATTTTACGAATATTGATGAGCGTGAATTTGCTTTAAAGCCGATGAACTGCCCATGTCACATGCTGATGTTCTCTCATCACCGCTATTCCTATCGTGACCTTCCGTTGCGTTTTGCTGATTTTGGTCGCTTGCATCGCTATGAGAAGTCTGGCGTGGTGGCCGGTCTCACTCGCGTAAGAACATTCTGCCAAGATGATGCCCATATCTTTCTTGCAAGTGCTGATATCCAAAAAGAAGTTCTTCATCTCATGGATATGTTCTTCACATGTTACAAGCATTTTGGGTTTGAGAAAATCAAGATTGGCTTCTCAACTCGTCCTGAAATGAGAGTAGGCAGTGATGAAACGTGGGATCAAGCAGAGAATGCATTGAGATCCGCACTCGATTCTTCTGGGCATGATTATTTTATCAATGAAGGTGATGGCGCATTTTATGGGCCAAAGATAGATATTCAAATTGCTGATGCGATCGGAAGATTCCATCAGTTAGGGACAATCCAACTCGACTTCCAACTTCCGGACAGATTTGATCTTAAATTTACAAACCAAGCTGGCGAGATGGAGAGACCTGTCGTTATTCATAGAGCGCTACTGGGATCTCTTGAGCGCTTCGTGGGTGTTTATCTTGAGCACGTGGGTGGAGCATTCCCTTTCTGGCTCTCTCCCGATCAAGCCGTCATCATTCCGATCGCAGAGGCTCACCTAGGGGCAGCAGATACTCTTTGCAAAGAGCTTAAGGCGCTTGGTTTTAGAGTACGAGTGGATGACAGAAACGAGAGCATGGGTAAAAAAACCAGAGAAGCTCAGACGGGTAAAGTCCCTTACATGCTTGTCCTAGGCGATAATGAAGTTCAGAATGGCACAGTTTCCGTTCGGAAATATGGTGAAATGAAGTCTGAAGTCATGTCTCTAGCAGATATCAAAGCTGTGTTTACCAAGCTAGATTCAGAGAAGACTCCTGAGAAGTTTCGCTAAAACTGGGTAATAACGACCCTTCACACTCAATTCTCAAATTAAGGTAAAATAGCTCCTATGAACGGAGCTATTTCCACCCCCCTAGAACACCATCGCTTAGGCTTGAAGCTTCAGCCCATTATCATTGGTCAACTCTATTTAACGGGTAAACTCAAAGCTCCAGTTTATCTTTGGCAGGAAGGACTCTTCCAAGAAATTTTTCATACAGGTGAAGTCCCAAACAAAGACAAGATTAAAGGTCTCATTTCTAATCAAGTGCGCGAAGTATTTATGCACATTGAAGACATTAAAAGTGTTCAAGAACAATTAGAGAGTGCTCTCATCAAAGTCACTCGCTCCCTTTCAGTTGGTGACCCAAGAGAAAATGGTTCGAGGGCCTTGAAATTGATGGCGCTCAACCTAGATAGTCTTTATCAAAATCCACATGATGATGAATTACTCATGAAGCAATTTCAGAGTATGCAGAATATGGGAAAATTTCTCATGGAGAACAAAAAACTCCAGTCCAATTTTTTTAGTGATCTTGGAAAAGAAAATTTTCATTTTACGATTTTGCAACCCATGATGAGCTCTATTCTCCTGTTAGGATTCTTGCAATCCACTCACATGTTTCACGAAAGAGAAATTGAAACGCTTTTTCTTACAAGCTATCTGAAAGATATTGGCATCGGGATAATTCCTGAAGACAAATATGACGTGAAAGGCTTAACAATTGATGATCAAAAACTCTTTGCTCATCACGCTGAATTCTCTCATGAGATCCTTGATGGAAGAGTTCCTCTTACAAAAAATCAGCTTTCCATAATTAAGCATCACCATTTTCTTAATGACCGACTAAAACGAATTCTTTCTAAAGACACTAGAAAGACTGAAGAGATGATGGCCTTTGGGATTGAGAGTACCCTAGTGGCCGTGGCGGATATGCTTGTCGCTATGACCTCAACTAGGCCCTACAGACAGGGTTTAAGCGTTTATCAGTCATTAGAACTTGTAAGAAAGATGATCGCCGAGGAGTACCCTCAAGAATTTAGGGCCCTGGTAGTCTACTTGAAACAATTTTTTAGAAGTTAACCCCTTTCCAATCCCTTAACTTTTCCTTCATCCTAATTGTATCCATACCATGGAATCCAAGGAGGGAAGAAATGGCACAAGCTCAGAGTCCGTTAACAGGAATCATTGAAGAAGATAAAGTCGTTATTGATTTCGGTGAATTTGAAGGAAAGTCAGTTTTGGAAATAGCTGACACTCGCCCTGAATACTATGAATTTCTCATGACTCAAAAAGAATGCGGAAATTTTGCTATCCGTCGTACTAAAGATAAAATCTATCGTCTCTACATTCACCAGACTCATTTAAATTAAATCAATATCTTAAGAGAGAACGTTGAGTCTCTCTTAAGATTATTCTTCTGTACGAACACCTCTAAAATTCAACTATAATAATGTCGTAAAGATTATCAATAGAACTAGCTCTCAAGGAGATTGATATGGCTATTCGTTTAACAATTGTTGCTCTACTCAGTGTTTTGTTTGTTCAAAGTGCATTTGCATCTTTTGCACATGAAAAAGAAATGAAAAAGATCGATGAATACTGGGATAAAGAATTCGTCAACCCAGCGAACTACAAAGCAGTTGGCGACAATAAATTTGCCCGCCTTACTCCTGCTTTTTGGAATTCATTAACAAAAAATCCAGTCAGCCTTAAGTACTTTACTGTCTGTGCTGCTTATCAGTTTATGGTTGATCACTTTAAAGAGAATGAAGCGGCTTTTGAAAAGAAGTTTGGAAAAATGGATAAAGAAAAAAGAACTAAAATCCGTGGAACACTTGCAGACTCTGCTTATAATTTAAATGATGAAGCGAGAAAGAAAATGATCGAGGCTCCAGGGACTTTGAATAATTTTTTCAAATTGAAACTGGAATCTTTGTTAGAGAAAAAATCGCTCTAATACTTTGATTCAAATTTAAGTTTTTGAAGGTGCGCTTTAATGTTTTTTAAAGCGTACTTTCGAAGACCTTCATCCAAGCCAATGTAAATAGTATCAAGAATCTCTTCTTCACTTTTCCCTAACTTAATTAAGCTCAATATCTGCTCTTCTCTGAGCTTCCTATGTTCCAAAGTTTTCTTAAGAATTTCACACCCACCAAGACCAATACCATGAGAGGGAAAGACGGCCGCAGGATCTAAGGCAATTACTTTTGAAAGTGTCTCCATATACTTACTCATATCTCCTTCATCACCTCCCACGACAACAGTCCCAACCCCCTGAAAGAGATCGCCAGCGAGAAACCACGCCCTGTTAGCAGGCATAAGCGCCATCTGCCCTTCATCGTGTCCAGGAACGGCCATAGCACGCACTTCTTGTCCTAACCAATGCGTGATGAGATCTCCCTCTTGCACAAAGGTCACTTTGATAGCCTCAAAAAAATCGGGCATCTTTTTGGTTACTCTCGTGAAGCTATCTTTGCTTATAAATAGTGGAACATTCAGTTTTTTAGCCACCAGATTTGAATGTTCTAAATGATCACCGTGATGATGAGTAATAAAGACTGAAGAGACGGTTTGAGTACCGATTGTATTTAATAATTTATTCAATTCACTCAAATCACAGGGAGATGGGTCAATTAATACTTCTCCAATCAGAAAACAGTTTGTCCTATTGGCCGGAGGTAAAGTGTGAGAGAGGGGCATGAATTGCTTTATGCCCTTTAGATTTTCAATCATAGGAACTTCACTCTCACCGTCATATTGAAAATCAATCTCTTCAATTCTCGAAATCTCTATGTTTTTGGACAATTCTCTAAACACTTTTAGGACAGGAGGAACAACCAACATTTGCCCCTGTTCATATTTTCTTAAAACCTCAACACCCGAATCCCAAAAAGAGAACTGGACCTCACCTTCATCAATAAGAAAACGAGGAAGAGAATTCAGAGTAATTTTATAAAAATGCGTGGCAAAACGATAAGGATTAAAATCTGGAGTGACTGCAAGGCCCAGATATTCAAAATTTGAAACTTCATTATTCAATATCAACTTATCAATTTCAATTCCTAGCTCTTCATTCATCTCTCTTATAACTGCACCAATGTGTGTTGAATTGAATTGCCTTAAAATGGCGTGATCGATGCAATACTTTTCATCGTCTCTCTCAACCTTTCCCCCAGGAAAAGCCCAGTAGCCTGGAAAAGATTTTAAATAGTTTTGCCTTTGAATCACAAAAAAAGATTTCTTAAAAACCAGAATGACTGAGACCGCATCGATAATTTTTGACATGACTATCCCAATAACTTTTTGGCTTTTTCATATCGAACAGTCCGATAACCCTTAATATTCTCAAGATCTTTAAGGAAAGCTCTCTGCTCAGAACTCTCCTTACCGGGGAGTTGTTCTAGAACGGCCAAACGAATCTTTCTCGAAATTTCTCTTTCAAGCTCATGCCACTTTGGCATCAGAATTCTTAACAGTCTCAAATTACGCATAATCTTAAGCATCCAGTCTTTTGGAGAAAAATCAAACTCGACCGTTTTTCCAAATATTTCAAAGGCAGGGCGATTCATTCGCTTAACCTCATAGCCAGTTCCAAGCCTCCCATACCTCACAAGATCTCGATGATTCTTTAAAGGAGACACCATCAAATGAGACACAAACACCTCATCTTTAACCCAATAAGTTTTAGCGACAGCTCTTATGGCCATGGCCTTAAGCTCATCGTTTAAATTCATTGCGATAATTAGTCTTATATCCTCAAAAAAAGCATTGAGTCCTCTGCCTTGATCAAAAACAATCAAGTCATGAACATACTGTGCCCAGTATTCTTCTTTCACAAAACTTGCTAAGGAGTATCCAAGATTTTTGTAATGATTAAAGAGATTCACAAAGCGTTGTGGGTTTTGCCATGGATAAGCCACTTGGCGGACAGATTCAAGCATCAATGGGATCGTATCAAATTCAGTTTTAACTTTTATTGAAGAGCTATCCAATATCCAACTTCTTCCCCATTTAAAAGCAGTCAGGTTTGCAGACACTTCACTCTTTGGAATTGAGCTTGTAATGGCCTTAATCATATTCGCTTCACTAAAGGGTAATAGACCCTTTTGAAACATTACACCCAAGAGCATTGACGAGGCATAGACAGGCTTTTGGAAACGTTCATAGCATAGCTTCTTAAAAGGACCAGAAATTAACCGCTCTCCAAGTTTTGCTTTTAATTCTTCTAAGATATCTGAGGAAGTCATCACTGGAGCAGAGCGACCATCGTCAAGCATGACTGACAAAGGAACCTGAAAATCCTCGTCTACAATTAGGTATCCAGTGTCAGATAGAAAATGAATGGCACGTGCTCCTTCAAATAAATCTGGCGAAACAACCACTTGAGCAGTCGCTTCCGGAACAATCTGACCATGTGAATGTTTTTTAGAAAACAGGGCTAAATGACTTGTGACACTACCATTCCTTTGCGCCAGACCCTTCTGATCCACAAACTTAAAATCTAAATCATCTCGACCGCCCATATCTTGAGCTGCTTCAGCAATCACTCTGGAGATGGTTGTCACTCCAGAGCCGCCCACACCAATGACAATACTGCGCCAATCTTTTCCATGAGCAATCGAATCGAGATCAAATTTTACCTCAGGTAAACGCATCTCATTGAGCTCACTATCAACCTTATGCTCTTGGTATTTTGTAGGGTGGTAGTCAGAAACTTCAACAAGCTCAAAACTTGGACAAGCTTTTAATTTTGTACAATAGGAGTCGGAGACACAGATTTGAGGGTCAATCATGACCTTTGTGCCATAGGCATCTTCGGTTTGAGAGAGACCTGGACATCCAGTCATTTCCACACAAACGCGACAATCCTCACAGGCGAGAGTGTTAATCTGATAAAAACTTTTAGAACTCTGAGTTCCTCCATCTTTAAAGATGGCCCTCTCTTCTCGTTTGACTCTTCCATGAAAAGTGAGTCCGCACTCTTTATTTGAGACGATGACTTTTACTCCAGGCTTATTAATATAATCGGTCAAAAGATTTTTATAGAAGAATCGATCTGAGGGATTCACTTCAATCGCTTCACTCACACGAAGGGAGCGTGCGACATCAAGCATACTTTGTCGGGGTCTCACCACTCCTTCAACTGATTGACCTGAGCGAGGTGTGACCTGATGACCTGTCATGGCGGTGTTGTCATTATCAAGAAGAATGTAAGTGATGTTATGACCCATCTGAACGGAGTTTGAAATCGACGTCATTCCCGAATGAAAAAAAGTTGAATCCCCCATTAGCACAACCGAAGGATTGTTGGTGAAGAGATCAGTTCCCGCTCCGAGCGATCCCCCCTGTCCCATGGCAGACAAATCATGCATCTCTTTAAAGGGCTCAAGAAAAGAGAGTGAGTAGCATCCCACATCACCATGAGAGACGAGATTTATATTTTTCTGGGCCAGATCCGAGCGTATCTCTTTCATGATGGAGAGAGTTTCACGGTGAGGACATCCGGGACAAAAAGTCGGAAGTCGTCTTGGAACAGTTAAATTGAGTTTTGTGGGAACAAAGCTCATGGCTCCTGTTACATCTAATCCCCATGCTCCCAGGGAGTCTCTTAAACCTTTTCTCACGAGCTCATTATTTAATCCGCCAAAAGCGGGAAAACCTGGTTTATCGGCAAAGTTTTTCCCCCAAATGATCGGATGAATTCCAATCTTCGCGCATAAATCATTTAACTCAGCTTCAAGGAAGCCTCTCTTTTCTTCCACAACGAGCACGCGCTCATGAGAGGAGAGAAATGACTTTAAGGCCTTCGCATTTAGAACATAACCGCCGGCCGCCTTATAAAGATGGACTTGTGAGAGAAGACCTGTGGACTCAAGCTCTTGCTTTAATGTTTCAAATACCGCTCCACTAGAGACGACGCCAATTTTTGATTGAGGATTACCAAAGGTTTTATCAAGATTCTTACTTTCAAGGGCCTCTAAAAACTTTGGAAATCTTTCTTGAAGCATCCTAATATCTGCACCTAAAGAATTGGGTGGAACCATGACATTTTCAGCAAGATTAAATTTGGATGGATCGAGGGTGACGAGAGAATGATCAATCTTTTTCTCTTCGCTAATCTCAACTCTTCCTCCTCCCTCCGCCATAAAAGTAGTCAGTAAAATACCCACATAAATGCTCGACTCGCGTGAAAGCTCGAGGGCCACTTTCATCCAATCTTTAAGCTCTTGAGGTGTTGAAGGTTCAAGAAAAGGAATATGTAAATGTTTGTAGAGATAGCGTGAATCAGCAGGAGTTGAAGTTGAGATTGACCATGGATCATCACCCACAGCTATCACCACACCAGGCTTCTCACCTTCTGAATCTTTGAGCCCAGGATTGGCAAAATTTCCAACCGAGAGAGCATCTGAGGCCACATGAAGCCCCATCGATTTCATGGCCACAAGGACGTTTTGTCCGGCCATCTTAGCTCCGGAGGCCATAGCGGCTGCATTGGCTTCAGAGTTCGCTATGACAACTCGAATGCCTTTGCCATGCAGCTCGTCTTTTCTTTCGTAAAGAATATTGAAAAAATCAGCCAAGGGTGACCCCGGATACCCGGTATATAGATGAAAGCCAGCCTCCAATCCTCCCTGGATTAACAACTCATTCCCATTCAGGATTTTTACTGTCATCTCATCTCCCCTTTTTAACATTGCCATTTTACGGCAAGGAGAATCATTGTGTCCGAAAAAATACTAATTTCACAAAGTGTGGCCATCCTAATTGATGGAAATAATATTGAACGAAGCTTAGAAACTGAATATGGCGCTGACAGTCGTATGGTGAATTTCAATGTCTTAATCCCTCGTCTTCTAGGAGAGAGAGGCCTCAATCGCCTGATTTACTTTCGCGAGGGGCAAAATATTTCCTCAAGACTTGCTGATAAGCTTCATGCCGACTTCTATGGCTCCGTCAGGGCCTGTCACAAATCGGCCGATATCCCCCTCTCCATTAAGGCGACTCAGCTCTCAGGCAAGGTCGATACCATTATTATTCTCTCAGGCGATTCGGATTACGTTGAACTCGTGAGACATCTTAAGGGCGAAGGCGTTCGAGTCGAGATTTGCGCTGTGGAAAATCATGTGGCTCAAGTTCTAAAAGATGAGGCGGATCATTTTTATTTGATGCAAAAAACAGACTGTTTTGGGGCCCATATGCCACAACAACGCCCTAAACCTAAAAGAGCACCATCAACTGGTAAAAATAGAAGGTAATTTTTTGACAATTCTCCATGCGGGGGGAATTATTTAAGCCCACTGAGGAGAATTATGCGCCCTACAAATCCAGCTGGATTAAAATCGATTGATCATCTTGAGTTCACTGTTGATTCTCTGCAATCACCGACAGTGAAGTTGTTTCGTAATATGGGCTTTGCCCTGACGGCCGTTGCTCCAGAAAAAATCCTTCTCACACAAGGACAAGTGCGATTTGTCGTAACAGAAGAGAAATCTTCAGAGAGCCATTCAAGAAAATATTTGAATGCTCATGGTGAAGGTGTGAGTAAAATTTCTTTTCAAGTAGAGTCTGTAGATAAGGCCTTAGATGTCGTGCTAAAAAATGGTGCCGTTCTGAAAGAGGACCTTAAAGTTTCTCACTCTCTTCATGGATCTATTAAAACAGCTTCAATCCAAGGTTTCGGGGATGTGCTCAACGAATTTGTTGAGCGCGGAGCGGGCGAATTCAGACCTGGTTTTCAAACTGTCAAAACGGATGAGCTCGCCACACCGCTAAAGACTCGTGTCTCTCGCATTGATCACCTCACTAACAATGTGCCCAAAGGTCAGATGGATCACTGGGTTGAGTTTTATAAACGCACATATGGATTTGTTGAAACACGCTATTTTGATATTAAGGGCACAAAGACTGGTTTGAATTCAAAAGTGGTCCAACTTGAAGATAACTCTATTATCATTCCTATTAATGAACCTGAAAAAGAAGGCGGCAAAAGCCAAATCCAAGAATTTCTAGATGTTCATAAAGGGCCTGGTGTTCAACATATTGCCCTGATGACTCCAGATATTATTTCCACTGTGAGTGAATTAAGATCCCGAGATCTTAAATTTCTAGAAGTTCCATCGACTTATTACGAAATGATTCCGTCTCGCCCATTTAAAGTGTCAGAAAACATTAACACTCTTGAAGAATTAAAGCTTTTGGTGGACGGTGACCCAGAGGGTTATCTGCTGCAAATATTTTCGCAAACCTGTGTAGGCCCTTTATTTTTTGAATACATACAACGCAAAAATCACTGGGGATTTGGAAATGGAAACTTCCAAGCACTCTTTGATGCGATTGAACGTGATCAAATAAAAAGAGGCTATCTCTAAACTGTTAAGCTTTTGTTAAGACTGTCCCCTCTGCTCCACCTTTCATTGGTTAAAAGGTATTAAACTCTCATCCATTTTTATTGGGAGGAATGACCATGTTCAGAATTCTACTTCTCGTCACTATTTTTGCGGCTTGTAGCCGATCAAATAATAATGTTGTTATCCAAAACAAAGGCTCGGACACTATCGTTAATTTGGCCCAAACATGGGCTGAAGAGTATAAAAAAGTTGCTCCAACAGTAGCGATAGCTGTTTCTGGTGGAGGCTCTGGAACAGGTCTATCGGCATTAATAAACGGAACAGTCGACATAGCTAACTCTTCTCGAAAAATTAAAGATCAAGAAAAAGCCGATGCTGAGAAAAATCGTGGAGGAAGTGTGACTGAGCACATCGTAGGACTTGATGCTCTTGCGGTTTTTGTTCACCCTGCAAATCCAATTAAAGATCTCACGATCGAAGAGATTGCCTGTATTTATGGAAAAAATGGAACTTGTGAGAAATGGAGTGATATCAGAGGAACCGTCGTTCCTGGTTGTCAGGACAACAAGATCATCCGAATCTCTCGTCAATCGAACTCTGGGACATATGAATATTTCAGAGAAGCTATTCTAGGTGGTCATCAAGACTTTAAGACGGGTTCAATGGATCTTAATGGCTCGAGAGAAGGTGTAGATATGGTTGGTAAAACACCATGTGGAATCGGCTATACCGGAATGGGATACCTCACTAAGGATGTGTCCGCACTTTGTATTTCAAAAGTTAAAGGTGAGCCTTGTGTCGCTCCAACACTTGAGACAGCACTTAACAAAACTTATCCCATAGCTCGTGAACTTTTCATGTACACCGTGGGTCAAGTAAAGCCCGAAGTCACTGCATTTCTAGAATGGATCAAGACAGACCAAGCCAAAGAATTAACTAAGAAATCAGGCTACGTCCCTGCTCCTTAAGAGTTAAAAATGAAACTTGAAATGACTAAAGATTTGAAAATGAACGAAATTCCACTTAAAGCAAAAAAGCCATTGCGCAAAGATGCTCGCCCTCTAAGCGAAGTCATCATTGAAGGTTTGATAAAAGCTGGTGGAATGTCTGGCATTATCTTTATCGTGGCCATCCTCGTTTTCATTCTTAAAGAATCCTCTGGTTTTCTACTTAGCCACTTTGATGCCGCTGAATTCTTCACGAGTGGGAATTGGGCACCCGCTTCGGTCGAAAAAGTTCAATATGGCACTCTGGCCCTCCTCGCTGGAACAATGAGTGTAACGATCGTTTCAATGGTCATTGCTGTTCCAGTCGGACTTGCTTGTGCCTTTTATATTTCAGAATTTTGTCCTCCAAAGATGAGAGAGACTTACAAAATATTGATCGAGTTTCTAGCTGCTATTCCATCGGTCGTTTGGGGATTTATTGCTATTGTTATCATCAATCCAATGATGATCAATGTTTTCAATGTCCCAAGTGGTCTGAACATCTTAAATGCCTCTCTCATTCTAGCTCTTATGTCTCTTCCACTCATCGTTTCTATTGGAGAGGATGCTTTAAGGGCCGTTCCAGAATCCTATAGAGAAGCAGCAGAAGCTCTTGGGGCGACTCAGTGGGAAATTGCGACAAGAGTGCTGTTACCTGCCGCTAAAAATGGTCTCATGGCCGCAGCTCTTTTAGGAGTTGGTAGGGCCCTTGGAGAAACAATGGCCGTGCTTATGGCCACCGGTCACTCCATTCGCTTTCCAACCAGTGTCTTTGATCCAGTGAGAACTTTAACTGCGACGATCGCAGCGGAGCTTGGTGAATCACCAAAAGGTGGTGAACACTATCAAGCCTTGTTTGCAATTGGACTTTATCTCTTTGTTTTATCTTTTTCTGTAAACTTCATTGCTGATCGTTTGGTCCGCGGAAAAAGAAAGTGAGATTTTATGTTTTCAGCTAGCCAAGAATTGATTGATAAGCGACTCAGAGAAGAGAAATTTAAAACTGCTCTCTCTTTGTTAACTGTCGTCATATTCTTTCCTGCTCTTGCTATTATTGCTTGGTTATTCGTCAAAGGGGCCCCAGCTTTAAGCTATGAGTTTCTTTTTACTGATCCAGTGAAAGGAATGACCGCTGGTGGGATTTTTCCCACAATCGTCGGGACGATGTGGCTTGTTTCAATATGTGTTCTTATCTCTTGCCCACTAGGAGTACTAGCGGCCATCTACTTGTCTGAATATGCTAAAGATAATGCAAGCACTCGCTTTATTAGACTCTGCATTTTGAACCTCGCTGGCGTCCCATCAATTGTGCATGCTCTCTTTGGACTTGGCGCTTTTGTGCTTTTTTTAAAGATGGGAACTTCCATTTTGGCCGCTTCATGCACTCTTGCTGTCATGAATTTGCCTGTGATCATCACTTCTACTCTTGAGAGTCTTCAGGCCGTCCCAAAATCATTTCGAGAAGCTTCATGGAATGTTGGGGCTTCAAAACTTCAGACAATACTCAATATCGTTTTACCAAATTCAATTCCAGGAATTTTAACTGGTTTAGTTTTTGCGGTTTCGCGCGCGGCCGGAGAAACCGCGGCTATTCTCTTTACTGGAGTTGCCTTCTATCTCCCTTTTTTACCGGTCAATGTCTTCGAACAATGCATGTCCTTATCGATGCACCTTTTCACCATTTCGACTCAAGTTGTGGGTGTGCCTGAGGCTTATCCCTATGCGACCGCACTCGTCTTAATTAGTTTTGTTCTCATAGTGAACTCACTCAGTGTTGGCATGCGCTGGTACTTTAGATCACGGAGAAAATGGTGAAGAAAAAAATTGAACTCAAGAACCTCTCAGTTAATTACAGCAACAAAACAGCTTTTGGGCCTGTTAGTTTTGATGTTTATGAGAATGAGATTCTTTCAATCATTGGTCCTGCAAACTCTGGTAAGTCTTCTCTCTTAAAGGCTATCAATCGCATGACTGACTTTAATTCCGAAGCAAAAGTTTCAGGCGAAATGCATTTAGATGGTGAAGATATTTACTCCTATAAAGACTCTACTTGGGTGAGAAGAAAAATTGGAATGGTCTCGCCACTTCCGGTTGGTCTTCCTATGAGTATTATTGATAACGTCACTTACGCTCCTCGGATGGCGGGTCTTAAAGATAAAGAGAAGTTGATGAAAATTGCTGAAGACTGTTTAAGAAAAGCAGCGCTTTGGGATGAAATTAAAGATAGAATGGATGGACTGGCGACAAAACTCTCTGGTGGCCAACAGCAACGCCTCACAATCGCAAGAGCTTTGTCTCATTCTCCTGAGGTATTGCTTCTTGATGAGTTTTCTATTGCGATTGATCCCGTGACCACGATGAAGATTGAAGAAGTACTCTTAAGACTTAAGAGTCAAATGACTATTGTCTGTGTCACAAATGTTATTCATCAAGCCAGAAGACTTGGAGATAGAACGGCGATGATGCTTGAGGGAAAAATTATCGACATTGATGAGAATTCAAGGATTTTCTCGGGTCAAGTGAAAGACAAAAGAACTCATGATTATATTGAAGGAGTTTTTGGATAATGGGAACTCATGCTGTAAACGTTAACAATTTTAATTTTTGGTATGGTGATTTTCAGGCTTTGAAAAACTTGTCTTTCATGATCCCTGCTTTAAAAATAACTTCTCTTATCGGTCCATCGGGTTGCGGTAAAAGTACTTTCCTTAAATGTCTAAATAGAATTAATGAGAGAAGCGGAAAAACCTCCATGAGTGGAAGTGTTTCTATTTTTGGTCATGATATCTATCATCCCATCAACGCTCTTCCAGAAATTAGAAAAGATATTGGCATGGTCTTTCAGAAGCCCAACCCACTGCCACTGAGTGTTTATGAAAATATTGTTTTTGGTGCGAAGACTCATCTAAAGAAGAGTGAACTCAAGAAAGATCTTTTAGACAAAATGGTTGAAGAGTCACTCACTAAAGTTGGAATGTGGAATGAATTAAAAGACAGACTCGACTCTGCCGCCATTTCATTGTCTTTAGAAAAACAACAAAAGCTCTGTATTGCGAGACTCCTCCCCTTAAAGCCTAAAATATTACTTCTTGATGAGCCCTGTTCGGCGCTTGATCCCAAGGGAACACTCGCCGTTGAGGAATTAATTAAAGACCTCAAAAAACAGTACACCATCATCATTGTCACTCACAGTATGGCCCAGGCAAAACGAGTTTCGGATGAGACCATGTTCATGTATATGGGACAACTTGTTGAACACGGCAGTACTGAGCAAGTTTTTGGCGCAGCGAAAAACCCAATGACATTGCAATATATTGAGGGAAAATTCGGCTGAGTTTTGACACTCACTCCAAGCTTATGAAATGGTGTCAGGTATGTTTGAAACAATAAAATATACGACACAAAGTTCGACTGCCATTATCACTCTCAATCGCCCTGAAGTTTATAATGCGCTCAATGTTCAGGGGAAGCTAGATATCATTGCCGGCCTTGCCAAAGCTAATTCAGACAAAGAGATTAGATCCATCATTCTCACAGCAGAGGGTAAAGCCTTCTGCTCTGGACAGGATTTAAATGATAGATCAGTCGATGCCAGAAAAGGCCCTGTGGATATTGGGCACACCCTGGAAACGGAATGGAATCCCTTGGTAGAGGCCATCAGAAACTCTGAGAAGCCTGTTATTGCTGCTATAAACGGTGTTTGTGCCGGAGCGGGACTTTCGGTTGCTCTTGCCTGCGATCTTAAAATTGCGGCTCCTCAAATTCGATTTATTGCTGGCTTTACCCAAATCGGACTTGCACCTGATGCAGGTCTCTCGACTCAGTTAGTGAAGAATATGGGTTATACTAAGGCCTATGCTTTTGCTCTCAAGGGAAAACCACTGCTCTCAGAGGAAATGCTCGATTTAGGATTTATAAATGAGATCGATACCTCTCCGCTAGATAAGGCCCTGGCCCTCGCCCTAGAAATCAATTCACTACCTCCCCTTTCAGTTGCGGCAACAAAGAAGAATTTCCAAGCGGCACAAGAAAAATCTTGGAACGAAATTCTTGAAATTGAGAAGCATGCCCAAAGGAAACTTGGTTTCAGTGCTGATTATAAAGAAGGGGTGACTGCTTTTTTAGAAAAGAGAAAGCCCACCTTTAGAGGTGAGTAATGGAAATTAAATCAGTTGTTGTCATTGGCGCAGGCACAATGGGAAGCGGCATTGCTCAATGGTTTGCCCAACAAAATGTTCTCACCTATCTCTGTGACAATAATCCCAATCAAACGGAGACGGCTCTTAAGAAAATTCACGAATCATGGAGCATTCTTTGCAAAAAGAGTAAGATTTCAACAGATCAAGTTGATCAATATTCACAAAACATTAAGACCTGCACACTTGATTCGATACCTCATGAGAGTGATCTCATTATCGAGGCTATTATTGAAAATCTCGAGATCAAAAAGAATCTCTTTAAATCACTTGACCAGAAAGTCTCCTCACACTCCATCTTCGCCTCTAATACTTCTTCATTTCCTATAGGAAAGATTGGAGATGAACTTAGTGATGGACGAAAGAAAAAATTTGTCGGACTTCATTTTTTTAATCCTGCCACTCTTATGAAACTTGTTGAGATCGTTCAAAGCAAGGATTCATCCCTTCAGATTTGTCAGCAGCTTTATCAATGGTTTGACTCGCATGGAAAAAAGCCTGCTCTATGCTCTGACTCTCCAGGTTTCATCGTGAATCGAGTGGCTCGCAGTTTCTATGGAGAACCCTTACGAATTGCTGGAAGATACGATGAAGAAAAAATTAAAGAGATTGATCAGATACTTAAAACAGTAGGCGATTTTAAGATGGGTCCTTTTGAGTTGATGGATCTGATTGGAGTTGAAGTCAACTACTCAGTCACCTGCTCTGTTTGGGAGTCGTACAACAAGTCCCCACGTTTTTCTCCTCACTCACTTCAAAAAGAATTAGTTGATAGAGGCTACTTTGGAAGAAAAACGAAGAAAGGATTTTATCAGTATGAGTAAATGGATTGTTGATTTATCTCCTACTAACAAAGCTGCAAAAGAGAAATTTCTCTCTGATCATCCAAATGATTTTATACTCATGGATCTCACTTGTTTTGATCCGGAAGATTTTTACTCACGCTTTCCTCAGCTCAAAGGTGTTTGTTCAACTTTATTTTCAAAAAATGGAAAATGTGAAGCTCATTTCAGAGAAGATCAAGCTGGCGGTATTCACGCCTTAAAAGAGAACGGTTTTGAGGCTACGATTACCACAATAATAACTCCGGGCTTTGTGGTCGCTCGAACTCTCTCCACTATCATCAATGAAGCGTTTTATTCTCTAGAAGATAAAATTGCGACAGCAGAAGATATTGATCGGGCGATGTGCTTTGGAGTGAATTATCCTTACGGGCCCTTTGAGTGGGCCCAAGGACGAGAGCAGTTGGTTGTATGGTTACTTGAAACATTGTTAGCAAAAACGAATGATGAGCGCTATCGACCAAGTCCAAGACTTTTAAAATAAAAAAGCCCCGCATCGCGGGGCTTTTTTGTTACTTACAGTTTGTGTTGCCGTCTTGAATTTTGAGATAAAATCTCTTCTTTGCACGAGGCTTAGACTCACCCTTGTTATAAACCTGTATATAAGCATAATCCTTGCAGCTTCCATCCGGCTGATTGATCTCATCACATTTCATAAGTGCAGATACAGTGACAGGAAGAGAATCATTCGCTGAATTAAGCGTGAATGTGAGTGGGTTTTGAACCTCTTGAACCCAGTGAATGGCGCCTTGAAGTGCACCCTTTAAGAATTCAACTTTAATGGTGACAGGGAAGACAAATCCGAACTCATCACCTTGCTCAAGAGAGACATTTAAATCATAGTTCACAACCCCTGTCGGGCTACAGGCCCTGATTGGATTTTCACGGCTTCCGGCACCACGGCTATCGAGTTCACGGCCAGCAATCTTAATTTTTAAATCACCACGCTTAACTGAATCTTCAAAGGTGAAGTTTCTGCCAGCAAGGGCATTCAAAATGAGCTCTCTGTAGGCACCCGGAGTTCTTGTGGCACTTCCTAGCTCATCAGCAAATAGCATGTGATTAAACCATTCCTGAGCCGTAAGAGCTGGATGATTTCTTGTTAAACGCATCGTCTCCATAGTCAGATCCGACATCGCAAAAATTCCATCACGTCCTTCAAGAGCAATGAAGCCATCAAGGATGTCGTTCATTGTCCCGCCGTAAGCTTCCCCATCATCATGCACTTCATTGGTTAAATAGAAGCCCGTCTGATTGATGATTCTAAATCCCTCTTTTCCAGGGAAAGCAGCATTATTCGTTTGATGCTGAATCACAAGCATAGCGACAAAATCGGCCATCCCTTCGGACAATCCACCTGTGTCAGCCAGACGCAAGAAAGGTCCCATCATGCGATCCATAATACCGTGACCAAGCTCATGCCAAATCGTGGAATTATCACGAGCGTAGTTCATTGAGTTAGGACTATAGGTCGTGAAGTTAATGGTATTATCATTGTAATAAGCATTATCTCTCATACCGATATCAGGATCATAAAGAAATGCTTCGAAGGGCTTTGTTGAAAACTCTGGATCAGTTAATCCCATTTCATTGAGAGCATCCATTAGAGTTGTGACTGCATAATAAACTTGGATTTCATCGAAACCATTATTGATATAGCTTTCAGTATCATGATCGGCGAGACGAACAGGAACTCTGTTCAAAATCTCTTCTGCCGACATGAGCGGCTTTCCTAAGATTCCGTTTGAAGGAACAACTTCCCAACTTCCATCAGTTCCCTGCTTCCATGCTCCCAAAAATCCTGGAGAGGCTTTAAAAGGGAAATTCACATTCGGAAAAGCATTCACCACATCAGGGTGCAAATTGATGTTAGCGTAGCGACCACGAAGAAGAAGACCATTTGAGAAATCATTGGCGACAGTAGGAAGGCCAGCTAAAAGCTGATCGGCCATGCTTCTCAACTGCTCAGATGACCAAGCACCAGCCGCTCTTCCATCCGCAGTTTGGGCCAGAATAGGATTGTAATCATTCTCAGAATATCTTCGGCTTCTTAAGCTTGCGAAGGGATCATTTGAACTGAGAACTGGGCTTAGAGCATCAACATATTTTAACTGCGCAGGAACAGTTGAAAGCCTCTGGCCTGTTGATTCAACCTCTTCATAGATCGGAAAAACGTTGGCATCAAATGCTTGATCCGCCATTTGGAATTCACGGTAAGACTGTTCAATAACAGTACCCTGGAGAAGAGAGACGACTAGAGTGTGAACGCCTCTTCTCGCACGAACTTCAACCACTCTAACGAGATCTCCATTTCTCCACTCATCTCTTGATTTAATACCGAGGACTCGAGCATCAACAGTGCTCTTATTCACATTTTGAGAAACGAGTTTAGTAATGAATGATGAAAGCTGTTGAGACTTAAGTGCCGACTTAGAGAACTTCGCCTGAAGGAACTTTTGAGAGAGGCGAGATTTCTGTTTTTGAGCTGATTCATCCAAGTGAAGTTCTGCTTGCTTAAGCTCACCAGTTTGATCAAGCCAGAAACGCACGGCCGTTGATCCAACAGGCACACCTTCAACCGTTTGAACCCACATTTTGAAAGTTGAGGTTGCAAGCTCTCTTTCTTCAACGAGAAGAAAATCTGAAGAGTTAAAAGTCACTCCCGTTGATTGAGAAGCATTGGCCAGCATCATTCCAAGATCTGCTGGTATTTCATTTTTTACATATCTCGCTTCATAAGCGTTAGCTGAAAGTGAGAATAGAATCATGAGAGGTAGTGCTTTTAAAAACATGTGATCTCCTGTTTTAACCGACAAGAGCGGTACTCTATTGCGCTGCAAGCATTAGGGCCAGGAATTTAGTCTTATTTTTTCTTTAACTTTATTACCAAGCGAAGATGGATTTCATTTGTTCCAAGGGCTTATGAACCAAAGTTGCTTTATGGCGCAGCATAGCATTTTTGTAGTGCTCTTTTATATCGATTTCTGGTTTAGTGAGAGATTCATACGCCATTTCCTCACAGGCGATATAGACCAAAGCAAGAGACGAGAGGTTGGCCGAAATTCTCTCTGGGATCCACTCACCGGTTTGATGGCCATGATGTTGGGCCACAATATTGGCAATGTCTTTTGTGAGAAAGGGTATTTCTTGAATTTTTTTAGCAGAATAAGCAGCATGAGAGGAAACCGCAATTTTCATTTCTCCAGATAAGGCATTCACTGCTTCTTGAGAACGTAAGTGAATCCATTTTGCATCTTTTAGTTCCATGTCAGCAAACATCGCCGCACCGGCAAGTTTTTGAGCCTGCTCTTCTTTGCTATTCCAATCAGTCATCATGACATATTGTGTGCATAACAGAGCTGTAAGCCGAACAAGTTTATATTGAAAATCAAGAGCGGGATCTTTTGATAATCTCTCCCACCAATCTTTCACACTTGATTTCTCTGTTTCCATACAGCTTTTAGCTAATCCACCCATCCAAGATTCACAAATGCTGACCATCTGCCCTTTAATCCCCATCTTTTGTGAGATTTCTTGCATGGAACTAAAAACTTGTTGGGCTTCAGTCACACTCTCTAAACCACTCTTAAGCGTGCTTTTCGATCTCTCGAGAAGAGATGACATGAGATTTTTAGAAAATTCTTTAATCTTATCTTTTTCAATCCAAAATTCTGTCACGCCTTTGGTTTTATACTTCTCCACTTCTTCATTTGTAATCGACTCTCCAGTCAAAAATCTTCTGACCCAATGAGGTTTTCCATCCTTTGTCATTTTGATAAAGATATCAACACTCAAGGAAGAGAAATGCACAAATAAATTTGATGGCATAGAAATATATTCTGAATCTAATGCGATTTCACTCCCGAGAACTTTTTGAAAAATGACTCCCATAGAACTTAACTCATTTGTGGGAATGCAATTTTTGGGAGCACTCAAAGAATCTGTTTCGCCAATGCCAACCACAACGGATTGATCTTTAAAGCTTTCTTTGATTTTTGGAAAATTTACTTTCTGTGGGCCATCTTCAACGATGATTAAGTCTGCTTTGCCAGCAAGTTTGTATAATTCAAAAGCTTCAGAAATGCTTGATCGAATAACAAGATTAACATCCCCTCTTGAGCAAAGGTTTGCCTGTACGAGATCGATAATTTCTGGAGTTGCGATAGCGCCAATCACTTGTTTCATTAGAGATAGGCTACTCTCTTATTGGATAAAAAAAAACCCGGCATTCGCCGGGTTTTCATTTGCAGGTAATTAGGTCAACAATTAGCCGATAAGCTTAAGAGCATTCTGACCAGTAGCATTAGCTTGAGCAAGAACTGAAGTACCAGCTGCACCCAAGATGCTGTTCTTAGCTTGTTGAGCTGTAGCGTCAGCGTAATCCACATCACGAATACGTGAGTTAGCTTGGCTTAAGTTCTCAACGTTAACTTGCAAGTTGTTACTTGTTGAAGTCAAACGGTTTTGAATTGCACCCAAGAAAGCTCTGTAGCCAGAAACCTTCTCAATAGCAGAGTCAACTGCTGCGAGAGATGACTGTGAACCTTCTTTTGAACTGACTTCAAGCTCTGAGACACCAAGATCATCAACACGAGCGTTCACTTGAGCAGAGTCATATCCAATTCTGTCTTGGAAATCATCATTGTTCACGCCAATCTGGAAATCATACTTCTTGCCGTTACCGTCTAACAGTTTTTGGCCGTTAAACTCAGTCACTTGTGAAATACGATCCAATTCTTGCTTTAAATTTTGATATTCCATGTTTGTCATACCGCGCTCAACATCACCAACAGTATCTGAAGATGTTTGGATCGCAAGTTCACGCATACGAGTAAGGATCGAAGAAACTTCGTTCAATCCACCCTCGGCTGTTTGAATCATTGAGATACCGTCGTTGGCGTTACGATCGGCTTGCTTCATTGAGCGAATGTTAGCCTTCATCTTTTCAGAGATGGCCAAACCAGCTGCATCATCAGAAGCCTTGTTGATACGAGATCCCGACGAAAGCTTAGAGAGATTACTCTCTGATTCGCGGTTGTTGATTCCTAAGCTGCGCTGAGCGGCGATAGAAGCAACGTTTGTGTTAATACGAAAACCCATCAAATCCTCCTTGGTTGTTAATCCCTCACCCGATCCTTGGTGATTCTTTTTCCCAACCTTGAGAAAATGATGAGCATCCATGCTCTGGTTGTTGTCTCCCACAATGGGGTAGACGAAATACGTTTCGGAGTTACAAAAAAGAACTTAAGAAGCCCGCAATTTATTTTTATGAAATGCTCAAGCATAGTGAACTTTCTTAACAGCTACAAAGACTTACAAATACCCGAGTAAAAAGTTTGCTTCGCCAAATGAAGCCGGTGCCTGCTATAATGAGTAAATGAAGAGTCATTTTGAACGAGTATTACTAGTGCAATCTGAGCCTGAATTGGCCAAATACACCACCAACCTTCTAGATGAGCTGGGCTTTCGTCATATTATTCTCGCCAAATCGATGGATGAGTTTACAGAAATCTGGAACAACTCGATTGAAAAAAATAAAAAGTTTCAACTCATCGTTTGTGATGATGAACAGATAAAAAGCGCACTTCAAATTAAAGATGTGGCGAATGAAACACCTATTATTGTTCTCTCGTCTCCAAATAATAAGAATAATTTGAGAATCGCTTCTAGGCTTGGTCTAGATGGATTAATTTTTAGACCCTACGGCAGGACTCAACTCGAAAAATGCGTCAGTAAATTTCTTAGTTAAAATCTTTGTACGGAAGATTATGCAATCCAGTCCAAACTTTTAAATCAAATTCGACATGGTTCTCAAATTGAGTCACGTCCACACTATGCTCATAAGCCGCAATTCGCGCATACGGTAGCGCTTGAGACTCTTGTCCTTGAGATAGATCAAGATTCACCATTTTGGTCCAAGTTCCGGTATTAATAAAAGCCGTACCATCATTAAATAAACGAAGAGTGGGATTATGTGTATGACCCACTACCAGCAGTTTTGCCTGAGGTTTCTTTTCAAAAAACTCTCGAGTCAATGTTTCAAAATCCTGAAACAAAGTCAGCTCTCTCATCAAGTCTCCAAAAACTCGCTTCCAACCGACTTTAAGCATGAGGTAGTACCAAAAACGCACCATGAAGTAATAATGAACGTTAGAGAGGATAAATCGCATGGTAAAGAATGTATCGAAGATCAAACCATGAATGATGAAGTGCTTAATAGGACGAACAGCATTGATATGAGGGCGCTCTTGCTTATAGCGATTGATGACATTAATAACATAGTAAGATCCCCACGAAGGAATGAAGAATCTTCCCCCTCCTTGAACCTCTACAACAGAAGTTTCAGGGTCAAACTCATGGGCCCTTTCATATTGATGACCATGCTGAATATATACTCCAGGAATTGGAACATGGGTGTGTAAGTCATTTTGTAGCGTGATTTTAGCTTCTAACTCTGGTCCAAAATAAGCCTTGAATTCCTTTTTAACAGAATCCAGCACAAGTTCAGCGTCATGATTGCCTATAATATAAGTAATCGTTTTGTTGGGCTTCGTTAAAAAACTTTTCAGTGCATTCATAACAGGCTTATGAGCTGCAATGATAAGTCTGAGCTTTTCTAAACAAGATTCTTCACTCCAAAACTCGTCATCAAAATATTCAACATAAGGGACAGCTAGAAAATCGAGAAAATCTCCATTAATAATAAGCTCTACTGTTTTATTCTCAAAATCACCGCTCGAATGATAATTTAAAAACTCAATGAGCTCGTTATCATAATGAAAATCCTCAAGAAGATTTCTTCTTCCCTTCACATGTTTACCGGCCCCTAAATGGAGATCCGATATAACCAGAACTAGTTTTTTAAAATCATTGTTTCGGCGGGATCTCATAAGTCTTTTTTCCAGCAACTAGCTCGATGGCTTGGAATGCAGGGGCGAGTGGACGAAAGTGGACTATTTCTTTGCCTGGGTTTTTAAATTCAACACTTTTTGACTGCCCAGCTTTGACGTTTACAAATTTAAGATCCGTGTTCCCGGCGTAAAACTTTCCAATAATATTTGAAAGTGAGGAATTATCTATAATAACTGCGTACTGGCTTGTCACAGTATTAGGTGAATCAACAATGACATTTCTTTCTTGCATGTGAATTTTAAAAGCATCAACGGCTAATGCAGGAAGAGAGATCAATATAAAAAAAATAAATATTTTCAAAGCATTAATCTCCACTCGGTAAGCTTTTTAATTTCATCTCTAATTTTTGCTGCTTCTTCAAAACGTAGCCCTTTAGCCGCGTCTTTCATCTCTTCTTTAAGTTGTTTAATTTTAACATCAATTGACTCAGTCGTTAGATCCTGGTCACCCTTGCCCATCTCATTCCGAGCTTTCTTGTCTGACTTCTTCGATGAGCGAAGAATATCAATTACACCTCCAGAAACAGTCTTTTTAACTGTGGTTGGACTCATCCCATGGGCCGTATTCCAAGCCTCTTGCTTGGCCCTCCGGTCAGCGGTTAATTTCATGGCTTCATTAATACTTGGAGTTGTTTTAAATCCATACAGTAAAACTCGCCCTTCGCTATTTCTTGCTGCTCTACCTATCGTTTGAATCAAAGAGCGTGTCGATCGAAGAAAGCCTTCTTTATCAGCATCAAGAATGCCTACAAGAGCCACTTCAGGAAGATCTAACCCCTCTCTGAGGAGATTGATACCTACCAACACATCAAACTCACCCAACCTTAAGTCTCGAAGGATTTCCATCCTCTCGATAGTGTCAATATCTGAGTGCAGATAGCGGATTTTTAAACCTGCTCCACGATAAAAAGTCGTTAATTCTTCAGCTAGCTTCTTAGTCAAAGTCGTAATCAAAACCCGATGACCATTATCAATAGCCTTTTTGGCTTCTACTAAAAAATCATCAACTTGGTTTTTGGCATCCCGAAGCTCAACGATTGGATCAAGGAGGCCCGTAGGACGAATAATTTGAGGAATAAATTCACCATGACATTGCTCTAATTCATAATTGGCCGGAGTCGCGGAGACATAAAGCACTTGATCGAGTCTTTTATCAAACTCCTCAAATTGAAGTGGTCTGTTGTCTAAGGCACTTGGAAGTCTAAAGCCATAATCCACAAGTGTTTGCTTTCGACTTCTATCACCTCTGTACATTCCTCCCACTTGAGAGATCGAGATATGCGACTCATCGACAACGAGGAGGAAATCTTTTTTAAAATAATCAACCAATGTAGGAGGTGGATCACCAGGCTTTGCATCAGTAAAATGGCGGGAATAGTTTTCAATTCCAGGACAAAACCCCATCTCATCCAACATTTCTAAATCCAGAAGAGTTCTTTGCTGAAGTCTCTGAACTTCAACGAGCTTATTTTCTTTCTCTAACTCCTGAAGACGCTCTCTGAGTTCAATTTTAATCGTCTCCACTGCACTCTTAAGCCTTTGCTCTCCCACCACATAGTGACTTGAGGGGTAAATAACAACACTAGGTAAAGTTTGAAGCACTCTGCCTCGTAGGGGGTCGACGAGTGAGATGGTATCAACGACATCATCAAAAAACTCAATCCGAACAACTTGAGAATCCTCATGAGCGGGAAAGACTTCAACCAGATCCCCTCTGACACGAAAGGTTCCGCGCTTAAAATCGATATCATTCCTTTGGTACTGAATGGCCACCAGGGCACGTAAAAAATCATCCCTATCCCACTTGTCTCCATTAAAAAGTTTCAATCTCTGAGCGCCGTATTCATCGGGAGATCCGATACCGTAGATGCAAGACACAGAAGCCACTACAATCACATCCTCTCGCTCTAAAAGAGAGCGAGTCGCAGCATGGCGCAACTTATCAATCTCCTCATTTACCGCTGAATCTTTTTCTATAAATGTATCGGTGCCAGGGACATAAGCTTCAGGTTGGTAATAATCGTAATAAGAGACAAAGTATTCGACCGCATTCTCGGGAAAAAACTCTTTAAACTCGGCAAAAAGCTGAGCCGCCAAAGTTTTATTAGGGGCCAAGACAAGGGTTCGTTTTTGGAGTTTTTGAATGATATTAGCGACTGTAAATGTCTTTCCTGAACCAGTGACACCTAGTAACGTTTGGCGTTTTTTTCCTTCCTCGAAACCACTGGTAATAGCCTTAATCGCCTCTGGCTGATCTCCCATGGGTTTGAATTTTGACACTAATTTAAATCCACTCATTATTTCGTCATCCGATATGAAAGTTTCTTGCCAGAAAGGGGCGATCCATGGGAAAAAAACAAAAACCTAAAGAGAGGGACCCCCCGATGCAAGGATGCCCTGACATCCTATCTTTGAACTCGAGCTTGATTGTCTCTCTCGTTTCCGTTTTTGTCACTCCTACATTCCCAAACATTTCTTCATCATTTAATCAGTTTCCTAAGGAGCACTGTGAGCAAGCACTTTACTGCACTCGCTGAATTGTCCGTCCCAACTATTATGGCCCTATTGGATAGGGCCCAGTATTTTTTTCATCAAAGTCCCTCCAATTTACATAAAGTTTTAGAACATAAAGTCATAGCGAATGTGTTTTTTGAGCCAAGCACCAGGACTAGAATTTCATTTGAGATGGCCGCCAAAAGACTTGGTGCAGATGTCATCAACTTTGATCTCTCTAACTCGAGTGTCAAGAAAGGTGAATCTCTCTACGATACCCTTAGAACACTTGAAGCGATTGGCTCAGATGCTCTCGTACTCAGACACTCTGATGACAGAATCTTTGAAACTCTTGGACCTAAGCTTAATGCTCCCCTCGTGAATGCTGGAGCTGGAAAGAACGAACACCCAAGTCAAGGTCTACTCGATCTCTTTACTCTTCAAAGAGAGTTTGGGCGTGTTGATGGTCTTCACATCGCCATTCTTGGAGATATTCGCCATAGTCGTGTCGCAGGAACCATGATGCTGGTTGCCTCAAGACTGGGAATGAAAGTGAGTTTGTGCTCGGCTAAGGAATTTCTCCCTTCAGAGATCCCTCAAGGATGCGTGGTAGAGGAACTGGATAAGGTCCTGCCAGAGGTCGATGCCGTTATGTGCTTGAGAAATCAATTTGAAAGACACGAAGGTCTTGATATGAGCTACGAAGATTTTCATCGAAATTGGGGGCTTACAGTTGAGCGCGCCAAGAAGATGCGTCCTAGAGCAATCATCATGCACCCTGCTCCCATCAATCGAGGAGTAGAAATTGCAGATGAGCTTGTAGAAGCGCCTTCTTCTCGAATTTTTAGACAAATGGAAAATGGTGTTTTTGTTAGGATGAGTATTTTGGAGTGGATTTTGAGGAAGGGGAATTAAAATGAGTAAGCTTAGACTTTGGCTTGAAAACGGTGAAAGCTTCGATGGTGAGTCCTTCGGAGCGGAAGTCAAAAGTACTTCAATGATTGGAGAACTGGTCTTCAACACTGGAATGACCGGCTATCAAGAAATCATCTCTGACCCTTCATACTGTGACCAAATAGTCGTGATGACTTTTCCACTTATCGGACAGTACGGAATTAATAAAGATGACTTTGAAAGCATGATCCCCGCACTCAAGGGGTTTATCGTCAGAGAAGCCTGTATGACACCTTCAAATTGGAGAAGTGAATATACTCTTCCACAAATGCTCAAAGAATTTTCTATCCCGGCCATTCATGGACTTGATACTCGCCTTTTAACTAAAAAGATTCGCAGCAACGGATCAATGCGTGCTCTTTTTGCTGTACCTTCTGTTACTAAAGAAGAGGCCATGGCCCTCCTCAAGCCTGCTCTTCCCAGAGACCAAATCTCAAGAGTGTCCACTCGCCACTCGATTCATTTTCCCGGCGAAGGGAAACGAGTTGTATTAATGGATTTTGGTTATAAGAAAAATATATTGAGATCCCTTTTGAAGAGGGGATGTGATGTTGTGGTTGTGCCTTGGGATTCAAGTGTCGCCAACATTTTGAAATTCAAACCTGATGGCATTATGCTTTCAAATGGCCCTGGGGATCCGAAGGATGTCTCGAGCACACTGCCAGTGATTCGCGCCCTTCAAGAATCTGTTCCCATGATGGCCATTTGTATGGGCCATCAACTCTTTGCCCTTGCAAACGGAGCGAATACAGAGAAATTAAAATTTGGTCATCGGGGTTCAAATCATCCGGTGAAAGATTTAAAGAGCGGAAGAACATTCATGAGTTCCCAAAACCATGGATACTCAGTCACTAAAGAATCTTTAGCCAACACTAATCTTGAACTGACCCAAATCAATTTAAATGATGAGACCGTTGAAGGATTGGCCCATAAGACTCTTCCTGCTTTCTCTGTTCAATATCACCCTGAAGCCTATCCTGGCCCAGAAGATACACAATGGCTCTTTGATGCCTTTATCCAAAGTATGAAATAGGAGTCGACCATGCCACGTTTTAGTCATCTTAAAAAAGTTATGGTTATCGGCTCAGGCCCAATTGTCATTGGCCAAGCTGCAGAATTTGATTATTCAGGAACTCAAGCCGTTCACTCTTTGAGAGAAGAAGGAATTGAAGTTGTGTTGGTAAACTCCAACCCGGCGACAATCATGACCGACAAAGAAACCGCAGACAAAGTCTATATCGAACCGCTTACGGAAGAATTTATCACTCGCATTCTCTTTAAAGAGCGCCCTGACGGTCTGCTCGCAACCCTTGGTGGTCAAACCGCACTTAATCTCGCAGTGAAGTTAAAAGAGAAAGGTGTGTTAGATAAAATTGGTGTGGAACTCTTGGGGTGTAAGGTTGAAACCATCCAAAAAGCTGAGGACAGAAAACTCTTTAAAGAACTCATGCAGGAAATTGGTGAACCTGTTCCAGAGAGTGCAATCGTCCATACTGTTGAAGAAGCCCAAGCTTTTGCTAGATCAATTGGATTCCCTGTAATCGTTCGTCCGGCCTTCACTCTTGGTGGGACTGGAGGTGGGATTGCAAAAACAGAAGAAGAACTTTCTATCGTCGCTAATGCAGGCCTCAACGCCTCACCGATTACACAATGTTTGATTGAGCGCTCTATTGCCGGCTTTAAAGAGGTAGAATACGAAGTGATTCGTGACGGCAAAGATAACTGTATTATCGTTTGTAATATGGAGAACTTTGATCCCGTGGGTGTTCACACTGGGGATTCAATTGTCTTTGCCCCCAGCCAATCGCTTTCAGATAAAGAGTATCAACTCTTAAGAACCAGTGCGCTTAAAATAATTAGAGCACTCGACATCAAAGGTGGATGTAACGTTCAATACGCTCTAGATGCTGATTCATTCCAATATTACGTCATTGAGGTGAATCCTCGTGTTTCACGCTCTTCTGCACTTGCATCTAAAGCCACGGGTTACCCGATCGCAAAAATCGCTGCCAAAATTGCAGTCGGTTTTGGCTTAGACGAAATCATCAATCCGATCACTAAAAAGACTTATGCCTGCTTTGAGCCGGCGCTTGATTATGTGGTATGCAAAATCCCACGCTGGCCTTTTGATAAATTCTTAAAAGCTGACCGTCGCTTAGGAACTCAGATGAAAGCGACAGGTGAAGTGATGGGCATTGGTCGCACTCAAGAAGAGGCGATTCTTAAAAGTGTCAGATCTCTCGAGATTGGGGTGACACATTTGATGCTTCCAAGTCTCAATGGCAAAAGCCGCGAAGAACTTCTTAATCGCATGGAGAAGCCCGATGATGAGAGAATGTTTATTGTCGCTGAAGCGATTAGACAGGGCGTTCCTCTAGATCTCATCCACGCACGTACTAAAATTGATTTCCTATTCCTTAACACCATCAGAAGAATCATTTTGATGGAAAGTGATTTAAGAGCTTCAGGATCAAGTCTCACGCCGCAATTACTTTTAAGTGCTAAGCGGATGGGTTTTGCTGACACGGCGATAGCATTCTTTACAGGGATCAGTGAAAAAGAAATTTACTCACAACGTGAAAAAAATAATTTCTTCCCCGTCTATAAAATGGTTGATACCTGTGCCGCAGAATTTGAGAGTGCGACCCCCTACTACTACTCGACTTGGGAAACTGAAGATGAAGTACTGCCTACAGACAAAAAGAAAGTGGTTGTCTTGGGATCTGGCCCCATTCGAATTGGCCAGGGAATAGAATTCGATTACGCCACTGTACATGCCATTCAGGCCATTAGAGAGATGGGATATGAAGCCGTAGTCATTAACAATAATCCTGAAACGGTTTCTACAGACTTTAATATTTCGGATCGCCTCTACTTTGAACCCCTCACACCGGAAGATGTCATTCACATCATTAGAAAAGAAAATCCGATTGGAGTCATTGTTCAATTCGGCGGACAAACGGCCATCAATCTTGCAAAGCCATTGCATGACGCTGGAATAAAAATCTTAGGAACTTCTCTTGATGGAATTGATCGAGCTGAAGACAGAAGAAGATTTGAAGCACTTCTGAAAGAATTAAATATTGCTCAACCCCTTGGCCACACTGTCACATCACTTGAAGAAGCGATGGAGAAGACAAATATTTTAGGCTACCCCGTTGTCGTAAGACCCTCTTATGTTATCGGTGGGCGAGCGATGGAAATTGTCTATAGCCCTGAGGAATTGAAAGATTATTTCATACACGCTGTGAAAGTGACTCCTCAGCATCCTGTTTTGATTGATCGCTATATGATTGGTCGAGAAATGGAAGTCGATGCTATCTGTGATGGAAAGACAGTATTTATACCCGGAATTATGGAGCACATTGAGAAGGCCGGAGTTCACTCTGGTGACTCATTTGCGGTTTATCCTCCACAAAACGTTGATGTCGCCACTCAAAAGAAACTCATACAACTCACCACCTCAATAGCCCTCGCTCTTCAAGTGAAGGGTTTGGTGAATATTCAATTTGTTATTCATAAGGGTGAAGTCTACGTCATTGAAGTCAATCCCCGTTCTTCAAGAACGGTTCCTTTTTTAAGTAAAGTGACAGATGTTGCCATGGCGAAAGTCGCGACGAAAGCCATACTCGGAAAAGATATTCTCTCTCAAGGCTACGTCCATGGACAGCTTGCAGAGACGGATGAGATTGCCGTCAAGGCCCCAGTCTTCTCATTTGCAAAAATGGTTGAAGTCGACATTGTTTTAGGCCCTGAAATGAAATCGACCGGTGAAGTGATGGGTAAAGACTCAATATATGAGCGTGCTCTTCATAAAGCCTTTATTGCATCTGGTATTAACATCCCTCAAGCAGGCACTGTTCTTGTGACTATCGCCGATAAAGATAAAGATGAATGCCTTGAACTCGTGAAGCGCTTCTATGCTTTAGGTTTTGGATTCGTGGCGACAGAAGGAACAGCTAAACTGATTAGCTCTGCAGATATACCCGTGCGAGTGATCGCGAGAATTGGAGAAGCTAAGGATGATATTTTGGCCCTGATCAAAAGTGGCCAGTGTGACCTTGTGATTAACACAATCTCAAAAGGTCGAAATGTTGAATCCGATGGCTTCAAAATGCGAAGAGTAGCCGTTGAGAGAGGGATATGTTGCTTAACTTCT